>JAJZVC010000048.1 GCA_021845865.1 Pseudomonadota bacterium
CTCCCAGGGCTGGGGCAGGTCGGGGATGTTCAGGTTGGACACGGAAAAACCGCACAGGCCGGCCTTGGGCTTGGAACCGGTGCCGGTGGCCCCCTCGTCGCGGATTTCGCCGCCCGAGCCGGTGGCGGCGCCAGGGAAGGGGGAAATGGCCGTGGGATGGTTGTGGGTTTCCACCTTCATCAGGATGTGGGTTTCGTCCTCCACGTAGCCGTAGCGATGGCTCCCGCCGGGGTAGAAGCGCTGGATTTTCGCGCCCTCGATGACGGAGGAGTTGTCCGAATAGGCCACCACCGTGCCCTTGGGACTTTGCTGGTGGGTGTTGCGGATCATGCCGAAGAGGGAGTGGGGCTGCTTCTCGCCGTCGATCACCCAGTCGGCGTTGAAAATCTTGTGGCGGCAATGCTCCGAGTTGGCTTGGGCGAACATCATCAGCTCCACGTCGGTGGGGTTGCGGCCGATGCGGGAAAAATTCTCCACCAAGTAGTCGATCTCGTCCGGGGACAGGGCCAGGCCCATTTCCCTGTTGGCCGCCACCAACGCTCCCTTGCCGCCGCTAAGGATATCCACGCTGCTCAAGGGCTGGGGCGCCACGTGGTGGAACAGGCGGGCGGCATTGTCGGGCTTGGGCAGCACGGTTTCGGTCATGCGGTCGTGAAGCAGGGGCACCAGGGCCGCTTTTTCCGCGGCGGTGAAGGCCGAGCCGTCCTTCTTCGCCAGGAAATAGGCCACGCCGCGCTCGATGCGGGCCACCCCGTCCAGCCCGCAATGCTTGGCGATGTCGGAGGCCTTGGTGGACCAGGGAGAAATGGTGCCGAGACGGGGGGTCACCAGGAACAGCTCGCCCCGGGGCTCTTCCGTCGTGCTGGCCGGGCCGTAGGTCAGGATGCGTTCCAGGGTCCGGCGCTCGCTCTCCTCCAGGGGCCGGGATGCCTCGACGAAATGCCAGTATTCGGCGTACAGGTGGTCGAGAGCGGGAACGGCGGCTTGCAGCTGGGACAGGAGCTTGGCGAAGCGGAAAGCGGAGAGGGCGTTGCTGCCCCGGAAGCGGATGGGCTCGGACATGAAATCAACCGGAAAGTGAGGAAAAATAAGGCGAATGATACCCGAAAACCCTATCCGATTCGAGGGCGGACGGTATCTTACTCGCCGCTCCTGGGCCTATAATGTGCCCAGCGCAAACTATTACAAAACGAGGAGACCGCGGCATGAACCAATCCCATCCGGCAAAGTTCGAGTGGGGCGATAGCATGAGCGTGGGCGTGGAAGCCCTGGACCGGGACCATCGTTTCCTGGTGACGCTCATCGACCGGCTGGCATCCATGGACGACTTGGGAAACGCCCCCGAGGTAGAGCATGTGCTGGATGACTTGGTCCGCTATACCGAAGAGCACTTCGAGCGGGAAGAGGAGTACATGCGCGCCACGGACTATCCCGATCTTGTCCGCCACCAGCGCCTCCACGAGGAAATGGTGAAGAAGATCGAAAAACTGCGGATGCAGTTCTTTCTTGGCGAAAAAGAGCACATCGGCCATCAGACCCTGGATTTCCTCATCCACTGGCTGCAACACCATGTCCTTGGCGAAGACATGAAATACAGCCCCCAGCGCCGCCAGGGCGAGGCGCATCCTAGGTAATCTTCACCAGGATATCGTGCAGCGTGTTCCCCGTATGGGCCATGCGGTGTGAAGCATTGGCCAGGTGGCGGTAGATCTCCCGCTGCTTGAACATTCCCAGATAATCCTCCCCCTGGAAGAGCTCGGCCAGGGCCTGCCGGTAGAGTTTCTCCGCCTTGCGGTCGGCATGGCGGGCTGCATCCGCTTCCGCTTGCGCGGATTTTGGATCGATCCCCAAGCGCCCGAAACCGCTGACCAGGGCGTCCACCCCCGTTTTGATCTGCCAGGCGATACCCAGCATGTGAGAATTGGGGGCCACGCCCAGAACATGCATTTCGCTCACCGTCGTCTTGCAATACACCACGATGTTGTCCAGGTCGGTGATGGCGCGGTAGATATCCTCCCGGTCGATGGGCGTGGAAAACGCTTCGTTGAGGATATGGATGTTGCGGGCTTTGATCTTGTCGGCATCGTGTTCGTTCTTGCGCACTTCCTCGCCCACGGCGACGTCGTTGGTTTCCATGAACATCACCAGCAAATTCACCGTCTGCGACACTTTGATGCTCTGCTCGTGGAGAAGGTGAAAAAAGTCGGGCATCTTGGGAAATACCCGATCGAAGAGGCGCTTGAGGATGGACTGCTTGTTGGGTTTCATCGGTTACTCCTTGCGGCGTTCAACCAGCCGCCAAAGTCAGCATATGGACTGCGAAATAGCTCCCAATCGCCACCAACGCCGCGCCGGGGATGGTTATCAGCCACGTCACCACGATATCCTGGGCCTTCGCCCAGCGAACCGCCTTGGGCCGCTCCGAGGCGCCGATGCCCATGATGGATGTCGCCACCACGTGGGTGGTGGATACCGGGGCGCCGAGAAGGGAGGCCCCGAAAATGACGCTGGCCGAAGTCAATTGCGAATCCAGGGCGTGGAGGGGGCGCACTTTGTAAATGGCGAAGCCCAGGGTGCGCACGATGCGCCACCCCCCGGAGAGGATGCCGAGGGTGATGGCGCAGGAGCAGGCCAGCATGACCCAGAACGGCACTTCGAAACGGTAGATGAAGCCCCCCAGCAGCAGGACCAGGGTGAGTATTCCCATGCTTTTTTGGGCATCGTTGGCGCCATGGGAAAAAGCCAGCCCCGCCGCCGTGAGAAACTGGCTCCAGCGAATATAGCGGTTCACCGACGGGCTCGCGCCGCGGAGCAAGACCCCCGCCAGCCGGTGCAGGCCATAACCCACCCAAAAACCAATCAGCGGCGACAGCACCAGCGCCAGCAGCACCTTGGTCACGCCGGTCAGATGACCGCGCACGAACAATTCGTGGAATCCCCACACCACATGGTCGCTTCCCACCGCCACCACTACCGCCCCCGCCAGCCCTCCCACCAGCGCGTGGGATGAAGAGGAAGGAATTCCCCGCCACCAAGTCACCAGGTTCCAAGTAATGGCGCCGATCAGACCGCATAACAGAACCGTCATGGCCTTGACCGGAGGGAGGGAGGAAAGGTCGACGAAGCCGCCAATGGTGTCCGCCACCGCCGTCCCGCCCAGCAAGGGGCCCAGAAACTCGAAAAAGCCCACCACGATCACCGCCTGGGCCGGCGTCATGGCCCGGGAGGCGATCACCGTGGCGACGATATTGGCGGCGTCGTGAAAGCCGTTGGTGTAATCGAAGAACAGCACGATCACCACCGCCACCACCGCCAGAAACAGCACCATGTCCATCAAGACCCGCCTTCGATGTTACGAACTTGCTCCTGGCGGCGAATGCCCCCGCCCAGGGAGAACCGCTTTCTCAGGTAATCACCGTCGGCGCCTCGCGCCCGGTTCGCGCCTTCAGCCCGGACAGCAGGCCGGCGATGGCGATCAGTTCCCCCAGGGCTGCCTGGGCATCGAGGCCGTGCTGGGACGGGTTCGGCTCATAGCTTTCGAGATAGACGCGGAGCGTAGCCCCTTCCGTACCGGTTCCCGAAAGGCGGAAAACGATACGGGAGCCGTCCTCGAACAGGACCCGCAGCCCCTGATTGCGGCTCACGGAACCGTCGATGGGGTCGGTGTAGGCGAAATCGTCGCAAACCTTCACCGAATAGCGCCCGAAGGTCTTCCCCGGCAAGGAGGGAAAACTGTCCTTCAGATGCTGCATCAGGCCGTTGGCGGCCTCCGTGGGCAGCGCTTCGTAGTCGTGGCGGGAATAGAAATTGCGCCCGTATTCCGCCCAATGGGCGCGGACGATGTCCTCCACCGGCTGGCGGCGCTTGGCGACGATGTTGAGCCAGAACAGCACCGCCCACAGGCCGTCCTTCTCCCGCACGTGGCTGGAACTGGTGCCGAAGCTTTCTTCGCCGCATACCGTTACCTGGCCGGCATCCATCAGGTTGCCGAAGAACTTCCAGCCGGTGGGGGTTTCGAAGCAGGGGATGCCGAGTTTCCGCGCCACCCGGTCCGCCGCCGCGCTGGTGGGCATGGAGCGGGCGATGCCCGCCAGACCGCCGGCGTAACCCGGGGCCAGGGTGGCGTTGGCGGCGATCAGGGCCAGGCTGTCGGAGGGGTTCACGAAAAAGCGCTTGCCCAGGATCATGTTGCGATCGCCGTCGCCGTCGGAGGCGGCGCCAAAATCCGGCGCATCCGGGCCGAACATTTCTGCCACCAAATCGTGGGCATAGGTGAGGTTGGGGTCCGGGTGGCCGCCGCCGAAATCGGGCAAAGGGATCCCGTTCACCACCGTCCCGGCGGGAGCGCCGAGGCGGCCCTCGAAAATCTCCCTGGCGTAGGGACCGGTCACCGCGTGCATGGCGTCGAAGCGCATGCGGAAGCCAGTTTTCAGCAGTTCACGAACGGCGCCGAAATCGAACAGCGACTCCATCAGATCGGCATAATCGGCCACCGGGTCGATCACTTGGACAAGCATATCGCCGAGCCGGGTTTCGCCGATTTGATCGAGGGAAACGTCCGCCGCCTCCAGGATACGGTATTCGGCCAAGTCCTTGCTGCGGGCGAATACCGCCTCCGTCACCTTCTCCGGCGCCGGACCGCCGTTGCCGATGTTGTACTTGATGCCGAAATCCCCTTCCGGCCCGCCGGGGTTATGGCTGGCCGACAGCACCAAGCCGCCGAAAAGCCCGTACTTGCGGATGACATGGGAAGCCGCCGGGGTGGAGAGTATCCCCCCCTGCCCCACCAGCACCCGGCCAAAACCGTTCGCGGCAGCCATTTTCAGAATGACCTGAATCGCCTCCCGATTGTAGAAACGGCCATCGCCGCCGAGAGCGAGGGCACTCCCCGGCGGGGCGGCGATAACGTCGAAAATGGCCTGGACGAAATTCTCCAGATAATGGGGCTGGCGGAATACCGGCACTTTCTTGCGCAGGCCGGAAGTACCGGGTTTCTGGTCGTTGAACGGGGTGGTCGCGATAACGCGCACTGCCATGTTTCCTCCCATGTATGGTTTCCCTAACTATAGCGAAGGCGCCAAAGCTCCGCCACGCTTACTTTTGCGCCGGTGATGAATTATGCTTGGGAAAATTTACACTCCCAGGACAGCGCCATGTCTTCCCTCTTTCCCGACGTCCCTCGCCCCCTCTGCCGTAGCGGCGAACTACGGCAAATCGAGCGCCGCGCCTTCGGCGCCGGCCACCGGGACCTGATGGAGCGGGCCGGACTGGCGGCCGCCGAAATCGCGCGGGAAATGCTGGCGGACACTTCGAAAGTGCTGGTGCTGGCCGGCCCCGGCAACAACGGCGGCGATGCCCTGGTGGCGGCCCGCCACCTCCGCGCCTGGTGGTACGACGTCACGGTGGTGTTCGCCGGCGACCCGGCACGCCTCTCGCCGGAGGCCGCCGCCGCTCTGGCCGCCTGGCGCGGACAAGGCGGGGAGGTTTTATCGGGCTTGCCGTCACATGCCGGCTGGGGCTTGGTCGTGGACGGCCTGTTCGGCATCGGCCTGGAGCGCGACCTCGCCGAGCCCTACCGCAGCCTGGTGGAACGGGTGAATAGCCTGGGCGCGCCGGTTTTGTCCCTGGACGTTCCCAGCGGCCTCGACGGCGACACCGGCAAGGTCCGCGGCATGGCCATCCGCGCCGACCGCACGGTGACCTTCATCGCCCTCAAGCCCGGCCTGCTGACCCTCGACGGCCCCGACCACTGCGGCGAGATTTTGCTGCGGAATCTGGGCCTCGAAGAATTCCTGGACACGCCCTTTCCCGGCTGCCTGTTGGATGCCGGCAGCGTCCGGCGCCTCCTGCCCCAACGCCCACGCAATAGCCACAAGGGCAGCTACGGCAGCGTCGCCGTCGTCGGCGGCGCGGATTCCATGGTTGGCGCCGCGCTGCTGGCCGGGCGAGCGGCATTGCGAAGCGGCGCCGGCAGGGTCTATGTGGGGCTGCTGGGGGAAGCGCCGCCGGCCGTTGACTTCGTGCAGCCGGAACTCATGCTGCGCCGGCCGGAAGCGCTGACGGAACTCGACAACTTGAGCTGCGCGGTAATCGGCCCCGGCCTCGGCCAAACCAAGCAGGCCTTGCAATGGCTGGAATACTGGCTGGCCAAACCGCTGCCCTTGGTTCTGGATGCGGACGCGTTGAACCTGGTCGCCTCCCACCCTGCCCTGATGGCGATGTTGAAGCAACGCGAGGGGGGAAGCCTTCTGACCCCCCATCCCGCGGAAGCAGCGCGGTTGAGCCATGCCTCGGCCGCCGACATCCAAGGGGACCGGATACAGGCCGCCCTCGATCTCGCCGGCCGTTTTCACGCCGTGGCGGTTCTGAAAGGAAATGGCACTGTCGTGGCCCTCCCGGATGGCCAGTGGTTCGTCAACGCCTCCGGCAATCCCGGCCTCGCCAGCGCGGGGACGGGGGATGTGCTATCAGGAATGGCGGGGGCCTTTATTGCCCAAGGGCTGAACGTTCCCCAGGCGGCACGGCTCGCCGTGCATCTTCACGGCGCCGCCGCCGATCGCCTGCTACGCCTCGGCATCGGCCCCATCGGCATGACCGCCATGGAAGTGGCCGACGCAGCACGCCTGCTGCTCAATGAATGGCTGGCCGAGGCGCCTCCCCGCTAGCCGTTGCGGCTTGGCCGCGCGCCCCCGCCAATAGACGTCGCCAATTTCCCCGCCAGCACCAGGGTAATCAAGCCCCCCGTCAACAGCGTGGCTGGCACGCCCACCCAATGCCCCACGCTTCCGGCGATGAAACTCCCGATGGGCGCCATGCCGAGAAAGGACATGGTGAAAAGGGACATCACCCGGCCACGGAAACGCTCCTCGACGTAGGATTGAATCAGGGTGTTGGTGGCGGCGGCCGTGGCGATGACCCCGAAGCCCATCACCACCAGGGCCAACATGCTCAACCACAGCCAATGGCTGAAGGAAAACACCACCAAAGCGCCGGCCGCGAACTGGGCGGTAATGGCCACATGGTCTTGGAGGGGCGCCCCCGCCCGCCGGCTGGCCAGAAAGAGGGACCCCAGCAAAGCCCCGGCGCCGGAACAAGCCATCAGCAGCCCGAGCGTACGGGCATCACCGTGAAAGACCTCCCGGGCATAGTAGGGCATCAGCACGATATAGGGCACAACGGTTACGCTGAGCAGGGCCACCAGCATCAAGAGCCCCCGAATCGGCCCGTGACCGACGGTATAGCGCAGCCCCTCGCCCAGCCCGCGACGGATGGGATGAGGTTCCTGATGAGGGATGTTCACCCGTATCCTTGCCAGGGCGAACAGCACCGCCACATAGCTCAGACCGTTGAGAAGAAAACAGTAGCCTTCGCCCACCCAGCCCACCAGCCAACCGGCAATGGCAGGCCCCACCAGACGCGTGGCGTTCATCACGAGGGAGTTCAGGGCGATGGCATTGGCCATGTCTTCCCGCTTCTCCACCAGGAAGACCACCAGGGATTGGCGTGCCGGCGCATCGACGGCATTGATGAGGCCGAGCAGCACCGCCATCACGATCAGGTGCCAAACCTGGACCAGATGAGCGAGCGTCAGGGCGGCCAGGGCAAACGCCTGCAGCATGGCCAAGGCCTGGGTCAGGATCAGCAAACGGTGGCGGTTGAAACGATCGGAAAACACCCCGCCAAATGGCGCGAACAGCAGAATGGGAATCTGGCTGGAAAAGCCCACGACCCCCAGGAGGAAAACCGACCCGGTAAGGCGGTAAACCAGCCAGCCCATGGCCACCTGCTGCATCCAGGTCCCCACGAGGGACACCAGCTGTCCGGAAAAATAGAGGCGAAAATTGGAATGCCTGAGAGCGCGGAAAGAAAGCGTGAAGTGCACGAGGTAACAACAACCCTGAGTATATCGGCCCATTAGTCACCGACACGGGACAACAGCATATCAAAGAATTTCCCCCTTCGCCCAACAGGCGCCTCGTTGGCGGGGATTTCTCTCTGAAATGAAAACCCCCTACAGATCAAGAATCCATAGGGGGCATTTGCGGCTGTCGGAACGAGAGCCAAGCAACTCGTCCCGATGTGGCGGCTGTCTTACTTGCCGATCATGCGTTCGATTTCCATCTCCGCATCCAGCCAATCCTGCCATTCGTAGCCTCCCTCGAAACCGCGGCGCTCGGCACGGTAGTACGCGGCTTCGGCAATCATGAAGTGGCGCTGCTCGGGAGTCACCTTCAGCTTGGGGGCCTTGGGTTTGGTCGCCACGGCCTTGGTGCCGGGCTTCTTGGCGGCGGGCGCCTTTTTCGCTGCCGGCTTGGCGGCGGGTTTCGCAGTTCCGGTGGACGGCGCCGCCGCCTTGGCGGCAACCGGTGCTTTCTTCGTGGTAGTTCCTACTTTCGATTCAGCCATGTATTTCTCCTTAACTTTCAAAAGCCAGGCTCTACCTCCAGAACCTGTTTGAATCCAGCTTGCAGACGGCTCTCAGAGGCGTGACAGGTGAATTAAAGCACAATTTCTTAAAAAGAAAATGAAATTTTCCTTTCACTCAATTCCCCATGGCGAGAGCCGCTCATCCCTGGAAAATTCAAGCTGTCCCCCCCACCGTCAAACCATCGATGCGCAAGGTGGGCTGGCCCACGCCGACGGGAACGCTCTGCCCTTCCTTGCCGCAGGTCCCGACCCCGGGGTCGAGGGCCATGTCGTTGCCGATCATGCTCACCCGCGTCAGCACGTCCGGCCCGTTGCCGATCAGCGTCGCCCCCTTCACCGGGTAGGTGATCTTGCCGTCCTCGATCATGTAGGCCTCGGCGGCGGAGAAGACGAACTTGCCGCTGGTGATGTCCACTTGGCCGCCGCCGAAATTCGCCGCATACAAACCATGCTTCACCGAAGCGATGATTTCCGCCGGATCCTTGTCGCCATTCAGCATGTAGGTGTTGGTCATGCGCGGCAAAGGCAAGTGGGCGTAGGATTCCCGCCGTGCGTTGCCGGTAATCGGCATGCCCATCAGGCGCGCGTTCAGGCTGTCCTGCATATAGCCGCGCAGCACGCCATTTTCGATCAGGACGGTGCACTGGGTGGGGTTGCCTTCATCGTCCACCGTCAGGGAACCTCGGCGGCGGGCGATGGTGCCATCGTCCACCACGGTCACGCCGCTGGCTGCCACCCGCTCGCCGATGCGGCCTGAGAAGGCGGAGCTGCCCTTGCGGTTGAAGTCCCCTTCCAGGCCGTGGCCGATGGCCTCGTGCAAGAGGATGCCGGGCCACCCCGAGCCCAGAACCACCGTCATGGAACCGGCGGGAGCCGGCTTGGCGTCGAGGTTGATGAGGGCCTGATGGACCGCTTTCTTCGCGTAATCCTCGATCACTTCGTCATTGAAATAGGCATAGTCGAAACGCCCACCCCCACCCGCGCTACCCTGCTCCCGGCGGCCGTCCTGTTCGGCGATCACCTGTAGGGACAAACGCACCAGGGGCCGCACATCGGCGGCAAGATGGCCGTCGCTGCGCGCCACCAGCACCACGTCGTATTCCGCCGCAAGATACGCCATGACCTGGGTAATACGGGGGTCCAGGCTGCGCGCGCGCCGTTCCAGTTTCTCCAGCAGTGCCACCTTGTCCGCGTCTTTCAGGCTGGCGATGGGGTCCTGGGGCAAATAAAGCTGGGTGGCGTTGATGCTTTGCACCTGGTGGCGCTGGCGGTCCTCCCCTTGGGCGGCGATGGCGCGGGTGGCCTCGGCGGCCTGCCTCAAGGCGGTCAGGCTGATATCGTCGCTGTAGGCGAAGGCGGTCTTCTCCCCCGACACGGCGCGGACTCCCACTCCCTGGTCGATGTTGAAACTGCCCGCTTTCACGATGCCTTCTTCCAGGCTCCAGCTTTCGGCGCGGGTGTATTGAAAATAGAGGTCGGCGTAATCCACCTGCCTCGTCATGATGCTGTCGAGCACCCCGCTCAGCTGCTGGGTATCCAGATGGTGGGGCACGAGCAGGCAATCCCTCGCCGTTTCGAGCAGGGTTTCGTCGTTGGGAATAAGAATTTCGTCAGTCATGGCCATTTAAAAGTTGGGGTTGTTCTCGACGGTTTGGTTCCCCCGTCGAGAAAGATTCAGCAACGGTGGATGGTCCGGTGTTGCAGGGCCGGCAGACTCTTGCGCAAGGATGCCTGGTAATTGCGGTTGATATTGGCGATCACCACGCCGGAGCCCCTGGGAAGCTGATCCAGCACCACCCCCCAGGGGTCGACGATCATGCTGTGGCCGTGGGTTTCCCGGCCATTGATGTGATAGCCGCCCTGGGCCGGGGCAACCACGTAAGCCAGGTTTTCAATTGCCCGCGCCCGAATCAGGGTATCCCAATGGGCCTTGCCGGTGGTCTCGGTAAAGGCGGAGGGAATCAGGATCACATCCACCTCCCCCATGGCCCGGTAGAGTTCGGGGAAGCGCAGATCGTAGCAGATGGACAGTCCAATCTTGCCGAAGGGGGTATCCACGGTCACCACCTCGTTCCCCGCCTCGATGGTGTCTTCTTCCCGGTAATGCTCGTTGCCGAGATCGAGGCCGAACAAATGAATCTTGTCGTAGCGCGCGACCAGTTTGCCCTTGTCGTCATAGACCAGGCAGGCGTTGCGCGCTTTGCCGTCGGCCTTCGCCGCCAGGGGAACCGAGCCGCCCACCAGCCATATTTTGTGTTTCTTCGCGGTGGCGGCGAGGAATTTCTGGATCGCGCCTTTTCCTTCCTCTTCCCGGATGGCCACCTTATCCATTTCGCCCATGCCCATGATGGCGAAATTTTCCGGCAGCGCCACCAGATTCGCCCCTTGCTTGGCCGCCTGTTCGATCAGCCGGCCAGCCTCTTCCAGGTTGCCGGCCACGCTGGGGCCGGAAGCCATTTGTATGCCTGCCACGCGGCACAGCCCCGGCGAAACCTTGACCTCCGTGGAGCTGCGGGTTTTCTTTTTCGCGAAACTGCTTTTTCCGGTCATTGTGATTCTGGCTCCCTACATTTGGATAAAGGCAATCGGAGTTCCATTCTATCGCGCCGGCTGCCGAGATGCGCAACTTAGAGCCTATTTCAATAGGCTCTTATCCCTCGCTCCCCGGCGTCCCGCCCGACACCCCCAGTTTGGACACCTTGGGACTTGTCCAGGTCCCGCCGATGGCGTAGCGATAGGCAACGATCTGACCGAGGGGATCCTTGAGCATTTTTTGCACCAGGAGGGAGGTGATGCCCACCACCGGTCCGCCGATGAACGCGCCGGCCACCGATACGCTATCGCCCAACTGGGGCACCACCACCACCTGCAAATCCTGGGTCTCGTTGGCCAGGTCGGTTTGGCCGGTTATGCCCACCTTGGCGGCGGGGCCGTCCATTCTGAAATCCTGGCTGCGCATGACGCCATGATCGATATCCAGGTTGCCGGCAACGGTATCGAACGCGAAGCCCTCGCTGAACACATCGCGGAAATCCAGCGTCAGGCGGCGGGGAATCGACTGCAGGCTGAGAATGCCGATCAGCTTGCCGATACCCGGATCAACCTTGAGAAATTGCCCGTTGCGGGCATCGAGTTCCAGATGGCCGGCGAGGGAGGGGAAATCGATATCCTTCGGCCCCCCCGCCCAGGACAAGCGGCCGGCGAGCGTGGCCTCGCCCCGGCTGATCATATCCGGGTAGCCAACCATGGCCAGGAAACGGCCGAGATTGGAGACATCCAGCTTGAAATTCATCTGGGTCTGGGGCGAACGCATCCAATTCAGCCAGCGGCCCTTGGCATCCAGCGCATAGTCGCTGTTGCCCAGGCGGAGACGATCCACCACCCACGCATCGTCCTGCAGGGAAGGCGACGTGCCGCTGTCGTAAGCCGCCAGCAATTCCAGCCGGCCAAGTTTCCTGCGCTTGATCTCCACATTGTCGGCTATCACATCCAAGGTGGGCAGTTCCTTGGCCGTTTCCGTCTGTTTGGCTGGCGCATCCCGCAGGGAAGGCATGGCGGGCGGAACGATCAGGTGCTTCAACCGCGCACTGAGCTTGCCCCTCCCTTGGGGATCCCAGCGCACTTCGCCCGCTATTTCCTGGGATTGAAGGTTGGCGACCCAAGTCTTCCCTTGGGTACGCCCGTTGAGACGGATGTCGTGAAACTCCCGGTCGAACAATACCGCCTTGTTAAGACTCAACACCGCTCCCGCCAACGGCATGGCCGATGTTCCGTCCTTGCCTCCGGCGAGCAGGTCCTTCCACAGATCCAGATTGAGGGAATCCAAGGACGCGTTCAGCCACAAGCCCCCGGCGGCGGGGAGAGCCGCAGGCCGGCCGACGCTGACCACCCCCCGGTCCACCTGCATCTTGCCGCTGATTTCACGGCGCAGGATTTGGGCCGACACCAGGTTGCCGTAGCTGAACGACAACTGGTCCCGCCCCTCCCCGGCCATTTTCTTTTCCAGCCGGAGGGGAATGGCGTCCTTGGCATGCTTGGCGAAGGGATAGGGCAAGCCGGACCCCAACCCCACCAGGCTGGATTCCACCACCACGTCCGCCGATTTTTTCTGCATCCGGACCATCGCCTTCCATTCCGCCGCGCCGTTCAAGGCATGCCCCATGCTGCCCGGCAACGTCTGCTGCAAACCGGCAGCCATCATCCTGCCCACGGCGGAAATCCGCACCGTCCCCCCTTCCTCGCTGGCCGCATTGATCATCGCCGGCCCGCCAAGGATTTGCGCCGCGACGTTTTGCGCCTTGACGTGGGACTCGCTGAATTCCAGGGTGCCGTTCACCTGATCGAGGGTGGGGATGGCGTCGCCCACGATACGGTTGTTCACAAACTGGTAGCTGCCGCGCACGGTGCTGGCGTCGATGTTGCGCAAAGGCAAGTGCAGGCGCAAGGCCAGCTTGCCGGCGCCGCTGGCCTGCATGCCGTCGGTGAACCCCTCTACCTTCGCCTTCACCGGGCTGTTGTTGATAAAGCGCAGGGCATCGTCGGTGGCGCCTGCCGTTTCCCCCTCCACCTCGAGATACTCGTCGGGCGAAAGCAGGTCGGGGATCACCGCCTTGGCGCGGTTGATCTTCACCCCGGACAGGATGCCTCCCCGTGCCGTCACTTCCATGCGCGCGCCCTGGAACAAAAGATCGCCGGACAGGCCTTCGATCTTCGGCCAATTGGGCGCATAGTCGAGGGTCACTCCCTCCACCTTGGCCGTAACCTGAAACAGCCCTTTTTTCTCGTCCACGAAGGGAAAATCGGCAAGATTCCCCTTGAGGCGCAGGCGGGCATCGTTGGAATGTCCGGCAAGAAAAGCCCGATCCAGCCAATCCCGTGCATCCTGCCCCACCACCAGGGGGATGTAGCGGCCGACGAAGCGGGCATCGTTCAGGCTCAGACGGCCATTGAGGTCTATGCGTCCCGGCCCGCCCGGCACGGACTGGTAATCGCCGTAGACGGTACCGTGCAGGTGTCCATTGGAGAACGCCACGTTGCTCAACGACACGTCCACCGATTTGTCCTTCACCTTCCATCCCACCTGGGCGGTAAGGCTGTCCAGCGCCAGGGGGGCGCGAAAAACACGGGGCAGGTCGAGTTTGGCGTTGCGGGAAGTGAGCGACAGGCTGCCGCCCTTCTGGGTAGCATCCAGATTGCCGCTTGCCCCCACGAGACCGGGAAGTTTGCCATAGGCCTTCATTCCCAGGTTGGCGAAACGGCCCTTGATGCTGTAGCTCTCCGGCGCTGTCCACTCGCCTTCCCATGCCATGTCGAAATCGGTGAAGCTCCCCTGGGGCGACACTTCCGCCAAAAAATTGCGCGTCTCCGCCGGGATGGGGAGATAATCCGCCAGCTTCAGCAATGGTTCGAGGGCCAGATTGTTGAACTGCAAAGCGCCTTGCACGGCATCCCCGCCGTCGGCCGGCACGTACCGCAAGGTCAAATCCGTGGGGCCGGCGGCGATGGCGTTCTGGGCCACCAGGGAAAGATGGCGGGTCTGGATTTCGAACCCTTTATCCTCTACCCGCTTCCACCCCAGACGTCCATCGAGCGCCGACAATTGCAATTCCGGCAGTTCCGCGGCAAGCCGGGTGTTGACGCCGTTAAGCCGGACATCCGCCGCCACTTCCGTCGGCCGCAGGGAATCGAAGCCGAACCATACCCGCACGCCCCCGCTGCCCCGGCTCACCGCCACCGGAAGCGTCACCCACTGCTGCAAGGGAATCAGGTCGACATGGCTCAACTGGACATAGAAGCGGCCTCGCCACTCGTCCAGGGCATTGACCGAACCGCCCCGCAAGTCGCCGCGTATATCCACCGGCGATATCCAGGGCTGATTCGGCACTGCCCGCAACCCGAACCGATGCCGGCTGCCATGACTTTCCAGGCGCAGATTGAGGCTTTGCAAACGGATTTCCGGGGCCTGGCGCAGGTTGTCCTGCCAGCGAATTTCGCCGTTGCGCACCACGACCCGGTGCTGGTTCAACAACCAATCGGCGAAGCGCCCGTCGCCCCCCGCCTGATTGACCGGGATGCCCGCCACGTAGATGAGGCCATCGGACTCGCGCCGTACCTCGAACATGGGCGCGTCGATGGCGATGGAATAGAAACGCGCATCCGCCACCAGCAGGGACCACCAGGACAGAACCCCCTCCACGTGGCGAAACTCCAGGGCGGGCTGGGCCCCCTTGTCGTAAACCGCCACATCTTCCAGCGTCAGGCGGGGCCTGAGGTCGGTCCAGTCCCCGGCGATCCGGCCGATGGTGATGCGGTGCCCCGTGGCTTGGCTCAGGGAGGCGGCAATAGCCTGCCGGTACTGGCCGATGTCCGGCAGCAGCCAGTAGCGCAGCGCCAGCACCGCCGCCGCAAAAACCAGCGTGCCGGTGATCGCCGCAAAAACAAAAAGGCGCCAGGCCCAAAGCCAGACGCCCCGTGGAACGGCGGCGACCAAAGAACCCAAGACGGATTGCCACGTCTTTAGCCGTTCCTCAGTCATCCTCGATTCGGTCAATTCATCACTCGATATTCTCACTGCACCTTAAGGCAAGATGGCCGGGTTTTAGTTCCGAACCCCGTACCCTCCGGGGCCATCCCCAAACCCGGCCATTCCTTTGCTTACGGTACGTTACTTCACGGTCTCTTTCAACTGCTGGAGGATGGCCGGATTTTGGCTATGGCCGCCCGCCGCGACAACGGTGGGCTCAACGTTCGCGGCGCTCACGTTAGCCCGCACCGAAATCTGGCCATCCAGCAGAATCAAAACCGCGTCTTGCGCCACATTACTTCACGGCCTCCTTCAACTGCTGGAGGATGGCCGGGTTTTCCAAGGTGGAGACGTCCTGGGTGATCTCCTCGCCCTTGGCGATGGAGCGCAGCAGGCGGCGCATGATCTTGCCGGAACGGGTCTTGGGCAGGTTGTCGCCAAAGCGGATGTCCTTGGGCTTGGCGATGGGGCCGATCTCCTTGCCCACCCAGGCCTGCAACTCCTTGACGATGGCCTTCGCCTCGTCGCCGCTGGGGCGGTGGCTCTTCAGCACCACGAAGGCCACGATGGCCTCGCCGGTGAGGTCGTCGGGACGGCCCACCACGGCGGCTTCCGCCACCAGGGCGTTGGCCACCAGGGCCGATTCGATTTCCATGGTGCCCAGGCGGTGGCCGGACACGTTCAGCACGTCGTCGATGCGGCCCATGATCCAGAAATAGCCGTCCTGGTCGCGGTTGGCGCCGTCGCCGGCCAGGTAGTACTTGCCCTGGAAATCCTCCGGGTAGTAGCTCTTCTTGAAGCGCTCGGGATCGCCGTAGATGGTGCGGATCATGGACGGCCAGGGCTTCTTGATCACCAGGATGCCGCCCTTGCCAAGTTCCACGTCCTGGCCGGTTTCGTCCACCACCGCCGCCATGATGCCGGGCAGGGGGAAGGTGCAGGAGCCGGGCTTGAGCGGCGTGGCGCCGGGCATGGGGGCGATCATGTGGGCGCCGGTTTCGGTCTGCCACCAGGTGTCGACGATGGGGCAGCGGCCCTGGCCCACGGTGTTGTAGTACCACATCCAGGCCTCGGGGTTGATGGGCTCGCCCACGGACCCCAGCAGGCGCAGGCTGGACAGGTCGTAGTTCTTGGGCAGATCGGCGCCCAGCTTGATCAGGGAGCGGATGGCCGTGGGGGCGGTGTAGAAGGTGGTGACCTTGTGGTCCTGGATGACCTTCCAGAAGCGGCCGGCGTCCGGATAGGTGGGCACGCCCTCGAAGATGATCTCGGTGGCGCCCATGGCCAGGGGACCGTAGGCCACGTAGGTGTGGCCGGTAACCCAGCCCACGTCGGCGGTGCACCAGAACACGTCGTCGGGCTTGTAGTCGAAGGTCCACTTCATGGATAGCATGGCGCCCAGCAGGTAGCCGGCGGAAGAGTGCTGCACGCCCTTGGGCTTGCCGGTGGAACCGGAGGTGTAAAGAATGAACAACGGATGTTCGGAGTCCACCCATACCGGTTCGCAGGTGTCGGCCTGGTTGGCGGTCAGTTCATGCCACCACATGTCCAGGCTGGGGTTCCAGGCCACGTTGCCGCCGGTGCGCTTGTAGACCACCACTTTCTCGATGGTATCGCAGCCGCCGATGGCGAGGGCCTCGTCCACCGCCGCCTTGAGGGGAACGTTCTTGCCGCCCCGGGGGCCTTCGTCGGCGGTGATGATGAGCTTGGCGCCGGCGTCGATGATGCGCTCGTGCAGGCTCTTGGCGGAAAAGCCGCCGAACACCACGGAATGGATGGCGCCGATGCGGGCGCAGGCCTGCATGGCGATCACGGCGTGGGGGCCCATGGGCATGTAGATGATGACGCGGTCGCCCTTGGCTACTTTCAGGGCCTTGAGGCCATTGGCGAAGCGGCTGACCTCGTGGTACAGCTCCTTGTAGGTGTAGGTGGTGACCGTGCCGTCGTCGGCTTCGAAGATGATGGCGACTTTATTCGGCTGCGTTTCGAGATGACGTTCCAGGCAGTTGTAGGAAACGTTCGTCTCTCCGTCCGAAAACCACTTGAAGAAAGGCGCGTTGCTCTCGTCCAGCACCTGGGTGAAGGGCTTGTGCCAGAGCAGGTTGTCCTTCGCGAGCTTGGCCCAGTAGCCTTCGTAGTCCTTCTCGGCTTCCGCCATCATCGCTTTGTAGGCATCCATCCCCGAAATGTTGGCCTGCTGCTTGAAGGCCTCGGAAGGTTCAAATACCCGGTTTTCGGTCATCACGGATTCAATGGTCGACATTTTCTCTCCTAGGGCGTTTTTGTTAGGATGACTGCCGCAACCCGCATCCGATACGACGGTCGGCGCAAGTTCCCGGGCATCCCCATGTGTCCAAAGCAAGATATAACTATAGTTGCATGTCGATAATGTGTCGGCGCCGGCATTGATTTTTTAGTGCGTTTCGCGCTTGCCAAGCGTATTTTCTTAAAATGAGCCGCAAAACGGGCCCCTATTTTACCCGGATTCCCACGAATGAATACCCCCCCGCTCCCCATCCCGCCGCTTAATGCCCACGATAACGACGCCGGCCGCTTGGCCGCCGCATTGCGTCTGAGCCGCTACGCCAGCCGATTGCTGCAGGCCGACCCCGACGCCGAGCCGGCCTTGCTGACCGCTCTTCACACCCCGTGGAGCGCGGAGGAAATGGCCGAATTTCTCGACGCGCAGCCCATCGCCGATGAAAACGGTTTGAAAACCGCCCTGCGGCGCCTGCGCAAGCAAGTCATGCTGCGCCTGATCGCGCGCGACCTCGCCGGCCTCGCCAACCTGGTCGAAGTCATGACCACCGCCACCACCCTGGCGGAAGTCACTCTGTTCCATGCCCATCGCCACCTCAAGGAATGGCTGCGTCCTCTTTTCGGCACCCCCATCGGCGAGGAAAGCGGCACCCCCCAGGACCTGGTCGTGGTCGGCATGGGCAAGCTGGGGGGCGGCGAGCTCAACGTCTCCTCCGACATCGACCTCATCCTCGCCTACGGCGAGGAAGGGGAAACCGACGGTCCGCGCCGCCTATCCAACCACGAATATTTCACCCGCCTGGGCAAGCAGCTCATCGCCGCCCTGGCGGAAGTCACCGGCGACGGTTTCGTCTTCCGCGTCGACATGCGCCTGCGTCCTTACGGCGACTCGGGCCCCCTGGTGGGAAGCTTCCCCATGCTGGAACAGTATTACGAGACCCAGGGCCGGGAATGGGAACGCTACGCCTGGATCAAGGGCCGGGTCATCTGCGGCGAAGGGGGAGAGGAGCTGATGGCCTTCATGCGCCCCTTCATCTACCGCAAATACCTGGACTTCGGCGCCTTCGCCTCCATGCGCGACCTCCACGCCCAGATTCGGCGCGAAGTGGCGCGCAAGGACATGCACGACAACATCAAGCTCGGCCCCGGCGGCATCCGCGAGGTGGAATTCGCCGTCCAGGTGTTCCAGCTCATCCGCGGCGGACAACGTCCGGAGTTGCAGCTTCGCCCCACCACCGCCATGCTCGACCTGTTGGAAACGCATGAACTCATTCCCGTGCAGACGGTGAGGGAAATGCGCGACGGCTATGTCTTCCTGCGCAACCTGGAGCACCGCCTGCAATACCTCGAGGATGCCCAGACCCAGACCCTGCCCCAGAACGACAATGACCGCCAGCTGATCGCCGAGGCCATGGGTTTTGCCGATTACCCCGCCCTGCTGGCCGTTCTCGACCGTCACCGTCAGCGCATCGAACGGCATTTCGAACAAATCTTCGCCGCCCCCCAGAGCAGCCAGGAAAGCCACCCCTTGGCCCCGCTCTGGCACGGCGCCATCGGTGCCGCCGAAGCGGCGGCCAAGCTGGGGGAAATCGGCTATTTGAACGCGGAACAAAGCCGTCAGCGTTTGGAGGCATTCCGCCTCAGCGGCCGCTACGCCCACTTGCCGGACACCAGCCGCAACCGCATCGATTCCCTGGTCCCGCCCCTAGTGGAAGTCGCCAGCCGCTTTCCCAACCCGGACGAAACCCTGGACCGGGTCCTGCACCTGCTGGAAAGCATCAGCCGCCGCAGTTCCTACCTGGCCCTGATGACCGAATATCCTCAGACCCTGCAGCAGGTGACGCGGCTGTGTAGCGCCAGTCCCTGGGTTTCCCAGTTCCTGGCCCGCCACCCCATCCTGCTCGATGAACTGCTCGACAGCCGCCTCCTGCAGGCGTCCCCAGGCCGCCCTCAACTCGCCGCGGCCCTGCGGTCCCAGCTGGACGCCGCTGCCGGCGACACCGAGCGCCAGATGGATATCCTGCGCCAATTCAAACAAGCCCAGACTTTCCGCCTGGTGGCCCAGGACCTCGCGGGCATGCTGACCCTGGAAAAACTGTCCGATCACCTGTCCGAACTGGCGGACCTGATTCTGGAAGAAGTCTTGCGCCTGGCCTGGGATGGGCTGCGCGTCAAACACCGGGAAACGCCCCGGTTCGCCATCATCGGCTACGGCAAGCTGGGTGGAAAGGAATTGGGCTACGCCTCGGACCTGGACATCATCTTCCTCTACGACGACGATCACCCGGACGCCCAGGAGGCGTACGCCAAGCTCGGCCAGCGCATCAACACCTGGCTCACCAGCTTCACCCCCGCCGGCCTCCTCTACGAAACCGACCTGCGCTTGCGGCCCGACGGGGCGGCGGGCCTGCTGGTCAGCACGGTGGAGGCTTTCGAGAAATACCAGAAGGAGAACGCCTGGCCCTGGGAACACCAGGCCCTGACCCGGGCACGCTTCTCCGCCGGCGATCCGGCGGTGGGCGAAGCCTTCGCCCGCATCCGCGAGGAAGTGCTGACCCAACCCAGGGACGATGCGACACTGCGGCAGGACGTCGCGGCGATGCGGCAGAAAATGCTCGATGCCCACCCCAACCCTTCCGGCCTGTTCGACATCAAGCACGACCGGGGCGGCATCATCGACGTGGAATTCATCGTCCAGTTCCTGGTGCTGGCCCACAGCCATGCCCATGCCGAACTGACCCGCAACGTGGGCAACCTTGCCCTGCTGAAACTCGCGGCGGAACTGGGACTGATCCCTGCCGAACTGGCGGAAAAATGCCGCGACGCCTACCGCCTGTTCCGTCAAACCCAGCACCAGCTGCGCCTCCAGGATGCCCAGTACGCCAGGGTTGCCCCCGGATCGATCCGCCCCCACGCCGACGCGGTGCTGTCCCTGTGGCAAACGGTGTTCGGCGGCAGCCAGGCCTGACCCCGGCGTGAAATTTGCGTTACAATCGCTTTTTTCGCATATAGGTTTCGGAGCAACTTAAGATGTCAATGGCGGACCGTGACGGTTTCATCTGGTACGACGGAGAAATGGTGCCCTGGCGTGAAGCCACCACCCACGTGCTCACCCACACCCTGCACTACGGCTTGGGCGTGTTCGAAGGCGTGCGCGCCTACAAGACCGACAAGGGGACGGCGATCTTCCGCCTGGAGGAGCACACCGACCGCTTCTTCAACTCCGCCCATATCCTGGGCATGAAGCTGCCCTTCGACAAGGCCGCCATCACCGAAGCCCAGAAGGAGGCGGTGCGCCAGAACAAGCTGGAGTCCGGCTACATCCGCCCCATGGCCTTCTACGGCTCCGAGGCCATGGGCATCTCCGCCAAGAACCTGTCGGTGCACATCATCGTCGCCGCCTGGCCCTGGGGCGCCTACCTGGGCAAGGAGGCCCTGGAAAACGGCATCCGCGTCAAGACCGCTTCCTTCACCCGCCATCACGTGAACGTCCACATGAGCAAGGCCAAGGCCAACGCCAACTACCTGAACTCCATCCTGGCCCACCAGGAAGCGGCCCAGGACGGCTACGACGAAGCCCTGCTGCTGGACGTGGACGGCTTCGTGGCCGAGGGCTCGGGCGAGAATATTTTCCTGGTGAAGAAGGGCAAGCTCTACACCCCGGACCTCACCTCCGCCCTGGACGGCATCACCCGCGACACCATCATCCATCTCGCCAAGGAACACGGCATCGAGGTGATCGAGAAGCACATCACCCGGGACGAGGTGTACACCGCCGAGGAAGCCTTCTTCACCGGCACCGCCGCCGAGGTGACCCCCATCGCCGAACTGGACCGCCGCAAGGTCGGCGCCGGCCGCCGCGGCCCCATCACCGAGAAGCTCCAGTCCCTGTACTTCGATTGCGTCACCGGCCGCGAGCCCAAGCACCAGGGCTGGTTGACCTACCTCTGAGGGAGGAACGATGGAAGCCCAAGCAAGCAGCAAGGAACGGGTGATCGAAGTGACGGCGGCGGACCTGCCGCTGCACTGCCCCACCCCTGCCATGTCCCTGTGGAACGCCCACCCCCGGGTGTTCCTGCCGGTCGAAAAGACCGGCCAGGCGCTTTGCCCCTACTGCGGAACGCTGTACAAGTTCACCGGCGAGCCACCCAAGGGCCATCACTAGGCAGCAGAACAAGTTTTCAGGATTTTCATGGTGATTGCCATCCCGTGAATCCTGCCAAGCCCGTTCATCCCGTC
>JAJZVC010000079.1 GCA_021845865.1 Pseudomonadota bacterium
AGAAGCCCGCCGCCGCCAAGACCGCTGCGGCAAAACCGGCCGCCAAGGCCACCGCCGCCAAGGCCACCGCCGCCAAGGCCACCGCCGCCAAGGCCACCGCCGCCAAGGCCACCGCCGCCAAGAAACCGGCCGCCAAAGCCGCCGCCGCGAAGAAGCCTGCCGCCAAGAAGGCCGCCGCGCCTAAGAAAGCTGCGGCCAAGAAGCCGGCCGCCAAGAAAGCCGCCGCCAAGTAAGCAGCGGCTGCAAAAACAAACCGGGGGCCGGTTCAGCCGACCCCCGGTTTTTTTATCGCCTCGATCAGAAGTCGATCCGACGGTAGAAAAAGACGAAGCGGCCGTCCTCGATGTCCACCTTCAGGGCCGCGCCGTGGTTGAGGCCGTAGTCCACGTAGCCCGGCACGGCACTGTCCAGGTGGCACTCGCTGGAGTGCTGGGGCGATTCGAAATCCCGGTCGCGATCGTACCAGGAGAGCAGCATGTAATTCCCGAGCCGGGTTTCCGCCTCGCCGTCGGCGAGGCGCATCGCCTCCCGGTAGTCCTTGGGCGGCTGTGGAGGGACGAGGGAGACCTGCGTCACGCCGGTATAGTCCGGCTCCCGGCGCAGGCCGCAGGCGGGGGCGTCGTCGCGGCCGTCGGCGCCCATCAGCGGGTCGGCTCCAGGGTGGCGTCGAGGTTGAGCTCGTCGCAGTAATCGAGGAAATCGTCCCGCAGGGTGGCGATGTGCATGTGTGCGGGGATGCCCACGGTCATGCGCACGGAGAACATCGGCGTGCCGGTGTGGGGGGCGCGGTAGGTATCGGTCTCCAGCTCCTCGATGTTGATGCCGCTGCGGGCGAAGAACTGGGACAGGCGGTGGACGATGCCGGGGTGGTCGAGAGCCACCACCTCCACCTGGTAGGGCACCATGGCCTCTTCCCGCTGCCGCTCCTGGGTGCGGCGGTGGATGACCGACAGGCCCAGCTGCTCGGCGATGCCGCCGATCTGGCCTTCCAGCTTGGCCAGGGCGCTCCAGGGCCCGGTGACCCGCATGATGAGGGCGAACTGCCCGCCCAGCACGCCCATGCGGCTCTGCTCGATATTGCAGCCGGTCTCGAGAATATGGCTGGTGAGCTTTTCCACCAAGCCGACCTGGTCCTCGCCGGAGGCGGTAATGACCAGGCAATCCTTGTTGTTCGTCGCGTTCATGTCTCCATCCTGTTTTTTCAACGTTCGTTCAGCCGCACAAGCGGCAGGAAGCGATCAGCAGCAAGCCCTTGGCGGCCTTGTCCACCTGGGGCAGGAGGCGGCGCAGGCGCCCGCCGTCGTCCACGGTGCCCATGGCATGGACCAGCAGCGCCAGGCCGAGGGGCGGAATGCCATATTCCGCCGCCGCCACCGCCAGCCCAGACGGAAAATCGAGGACCGGCTCGGCGGCGGCATCCAGCCAGACCAGGCGTGCCGCGCCGTTTCCCGCCACGGCCAGGGCCAGCACGCCGCCGCCGGCCAGGGCCCAGCCTTCGGCCAGGACGTAGCCGCCGCCCAGGGAGGAGCGCAGCCTTTCCTCGGCGTCGGCGGGGAGGCCGTCCACGGTGACGGTGGCGAAGTAGTCCGTCCGCAGGCTGGCCGCCCCTCCCGGCATGGTGGCCAGCTGGTCGGCGAGGTCGCGGTAATGTTCGATCATGGGTCAAGTCTCCAGGTTGCGCTACTCCTGGCGCGTCTGCCAGTCCTTGCGCAGTTTCTCCAGCTCGGCATGGTAGGCCTCGGCGTCGCCGTAGTCCACATAATTGGCGTAGCGTCCGTGGACGCCCGCCACCCGCCTGGCGTGCTTGATGGGGCACCAGTACTGCTCGGTGCGGGCGACGATCTCGCGCATGTAGGCGATGAGGCCGTTGCCGTAGGTGCAGTAGCCGCAGTTGAGCTTTTCGATCAGGTTGAGGTAGGGAAGTTGTTCCCGGTCATAGGAAAAATAATCCTCGCGCCGCACCTTGGGAATGCCGTAAATGGGGAAGCACACCATCTGGTAGAAACTGATGCAGATATCCAGGGCCAGCAGGGGCACGATCATGCCGTAGATCACCGGCGCGCTCAGGAGGTGGGACAAGCGGGCGTCGATGAGGTAACGCAGGAGGCCGGTTTTCAACTGCCGGTGGCGGCGCAGCACGTCGCGCTCGAAGCGCACCCGCCGGTTCTCGAAGTGGAAGCGCAGTTCGGCGCGCCGGGCGGCGAATTCCGTTTCCAGTTCGTCCTGCAGGTCGCGGACGCGCTCGATCAGTTCGGCGATTCGTTGGTTCATGCCTTCTCCCTCAGTCCATCCGCCGCAGGGCGGCCCGCCGCCCGCGCTTGACGTCCACCCCCGCCAGGATGGCGAGGCCGACGAGAAAATAGCTGCCGGTGATGAGCATCGCCAGCCGGTGGTCGCCGTGGGACAGCCAGTTCACGCTGCCGTAGGTCAGGGGCCCGATGATGTTGGAAAACTTCACCGCCCAGCCCCACAGGCCGAAGAACTCCGCCCGCCGCGCCGGAGGGCTGAACAGGCCGACCAGGGCCCGCCCCGCCGACTGGCTGGCGCCGAGGCACAGTCCGGCGATGTTCGCCGCCACCCAGAAGAGCCCCGGCCCTTTCGCCATCCAGGCGAGGAGTATCATCACCAGCCAGCCCACGAGGGTCAGGGCGATGGTCTGGACGTGGCCCAGGGTGTCCTGCACCTGGCCGAGGAGGAAGGCGCCCACGGCGGCGGTGATGTTGACCACCAGGATGAGCATGATGGTTTCCTGGGTGGTGAAGCCCATGGCCTGCTGGGCGTAGATGCCCGCCAGGGTCACCACCGCCTGGATGCCCGCCTGGTAGAACACGGTGCACGCCAGGAAGCGGCGCAGGTCCCCGTAACGGCGTGCATGGGCCAGGGTCTGCCGCAGCCGGGCGAAGGCCTCCCGCAGCGCCCCGCGCCCCGCCGGCCGGGGCTGGGGAAGGGCCCGTTCCCGCAGGTAGGCGAAGGTGGGGATGCTGGCGAGGGCGAACAGGCCGGCGGTGATGAGCATGGTCACGGGCACGAACTGGGCCGCCCCCTGGCCCGCCTTCTGGGCGGACGTGACGTAGGCCAGGCACAGGCCCAGGCTGAGCAGGCCGCCGAGGTAGCCCAGGCTCCAGCCCCACCCCGACACCTTGCCCAGGGCCTTGCCCCGGGCCAATTCGGGGAGGAAGGCGGCGATGAGGTTCTCGCCGGTGCTGTAGAAGAAGTTGGACAGGACGACGAGCGCCACTCCCAGCGCCACGTCCCCCGGCCCCACCAGGGCCAGGCCGGCGGTGAAGACGACGCAGCCGACGGTGGACAGGAGCAGGAGGCGCTTCTTGGCGGCGTGAACGTCGGCGTAGGCGCCCAGCGCCGGTGCGGTTAACAGAATCAGGGCGTAGGAACCGGAAAGGGAGGCGGTCCAGGCGAAGGTGGCCCACTCCGCGTTGCCCGCCACGGCGGCGACGAAGTAGGCGTTGAAGATGGCGGTGATCACCACCGTGGTGTAGCCGGAGTTGGCGAAGTCGTACATCGCCCAGCCCCACACTTCCCGCGCCCTCACCGTGTCGGCCAGGGCGGTCCTGGTTTTCGCCATCCGCTGCTTTCCTCGCTACCGAAAGCCTGGATTATGGCTCATCCGCCCCGGCCTTGAACATCCCGGCGGCTAGGCCCCGGCCCGGCGGGCCCGGAGGAACTCGACGAACTTCTCCTCCGGCAGGGGACGGCTGTAGTGGTAACCCTGGATTTCCTCGCAGGCGGCGTCCCGCAGGAAGGCCAACTGCTCTTCCGTCTCCACCCCCTCGGCGATCACCCGCAGATCGAGGTTCCGCGCCAGGTTGATGATGGTCCGGGCGATAGCGCTGTCGCTGGCGTCCCCCGGCAGGCCGCGGACGAAGGACTGGTCGATCTTCAGCTTGTCCAGGGGA
>JAJZVC010000049.1 GCA_021845865.1 Pseudomonadota bacterium
CCTCACCGTGTCGGCCAGGGCGGTCCTGGTTTTCGCCATCCGCTGCTTTCCTCGCTACCGAAAGCCTGGATTATGGCTCATCCGCCCCGGCCTTGAACATCCCGGCGGCTAGGCCCCGGCCCGGCGTGCCCGGAGGAACTCGACGAACTTCTCCTCCGGCAGGGGACGGCTGTAGTGGTAGCCCTGGATTTCCTCGCAGGCGGCGTCCCGCAGGAAGGCCAGCTGCTCTTCCGTCTCCACCCCCTCGGCGATCACCCGCAGATCGAGGTTCCGCGCCAGGTTGATGATGGTCCGGGCGATGGCGCTGTCGCTGGCGTCCCCCGGCAGGCCGCGGACGAAGGACTGGTCGATCTTCAGCTTGTCCAGGGGAAAGCGCTTGAGGTAGTTGAGGCTGGAGTAGCCGGTGCCGAAATCGTCCAGGGACAGGGACACCCCCTGGCGCTTGAACTCGGCCATCAGTTCGATCATGCCCTCGGTGTTGTGCATCACCACGCTTTCGGTGATTTCCAGTTCGAGGAATTCCGGGGCCAGGCCGGTGTCTTGCAGCATCGCCTCCACCCGCTTGGCCAGCAGGGGGCGGAACTGGCGGGCGGAAATGTTCACCGCCAGCTTGACGATGGGCAGGCCGGCCTCCTGCCAGGCCTTGTTCTTGCGGCAGACGGTTTCCAGCGTCCATTCGCCGATGGCGACGATGAGGCCGGTTTCCTCCGCCAGGGGGATGAACTGCCCCGGCGATACCATGCCCATCTCCGGATGCTGCCAGCGCAGCAGCACCTCCGCCCCCACCATCTCGCCGGTGGCCAGATCGAGCTGGGGCTGGTAATGCAGCAGCAGCTCCTCCCGCTCCAGCGCCCGCCGCAGGCTCCATTCGAGGCGCAGGCGCTCCAGGGCCCGCAGGTTCATCTGGGGAGAGAAAAACAGGTGCCCATCCTGCCCCTCGCCCAGCTTGACCCGGGCCATGGCGATGTCCGCGTTCTGAATCAGGGTTTCCGGGTCGTCGCCGTCCTCGGGATAAACGCTGATGCCAATGCTGGCGCTGACCAGGATTTCGTGGCCGCCGTCGAGGATTATCGGCTCGCTCAAGGCGAGGAGGATTTTCTGCGCCACCACCGAGGCATGTTCCCGCCGGGTGATGTCGAACAGGGCCACCACGAACTCGTCGCTGCCGATGCGCGCCACCACGTCCTCGGCCCGCAGGGCGCTGCGGATGAGCTGGGCCACCTGGATCAGCAGCTTGTCCCCCAGGGCGTGGCCGAGGGTGTCGTTCACCTGCTTGAAGCGGTCCAGGTCCACGAACAGCACCGCGCCGTGGTAGCGGTTGCGCCGGGCCTCGGTGATGGCCTGCTTGAGCAGGGTCTGCAGCATGGCCCGGTTGGGCAGGCCGGTGAGGGTGTCGTAGTAGGCCAGGCGGTAGATCTGCTTTTCCGCGTTCTTGCGCTCGGTGATGTCGCTGAACATGGAAAAAAAGTGGGTCGCCTTGCCGTCCCGGTTATGCACCGTGCTGGTGGACATCCAGGCGGGAAACAACTCGCCGCTCTTGCGCCGCAGCCACAGTTCGCCGATCCAGTGGCCGCTGTCGGCGATGGAATGCTGCATGTCGGCGTAGAATTTTTCGTCGTGCAGGTCGGAGAGGAGGAATCCGGGCGTCCGGCCCAGGGTTTCCTCCTGCGGGTAGCCGGTGATCTTGCTGAAAGCCCGGTTGACCGAAACGATATGGTTCTCAACGTCCGCCACCACGATGCCTTCGTCGCTGTGCTCGAAAATCGCCGCCTGCAGGCGCAGCTGTTCCTCGGAGCGCAGCCGCTCGGTGATATCCACCAGGTAGCCGATGACGCCGCTGGGGTGGCCGTCGGCGCCAAGGACCAGGGACAGGGACAGGCTGGCCCAGAACACCTCCCCCGATTTCTTGCGCCGCCGCACCACCATCTCCCGCCCGCTGCCCTGGCCGAGGAACAGGCCGCTGAGGAGACCGTCCTCCTCGTTCTCGTCGGCGTAGATGAAGAGGATGTTGCGCCCGATGGCTTCCTCGGCCGTGTAGCCGAACAGGTTTTCGGCCCCCTTGTTCCAGCTGGTGATGTAGCCGCCCAGGTCCATGGCGATCACCGAATCGTGGATATGGTCGATGATCTGGCGCTGCCGTTTCAGCTCTTCCTCGCTCTGCAGCCAGCGGCTCTGGCCCTGGCGGAAGGCGAGACGGGTGTGGAGCAGTTCGCCGATGAAATCGGCCAGGGCCTGCAATCGGGCGGCGTCGCCAGGGGTGAAAATCCTGCCGCTCACGCCCAGGACGCCGTAGGACTCCCCCTCGCGGCCGATGCCGCACAGCAGCCTGTCGCTCCCGGCCTCGGCCGGGGCATCGTCCCAGGCTTCGGGCAGGGTCTGGCCGCTGCCCAGTTCTTCCGCCCCGCCGGCAAGCAGGCAAACCCCCACCTTGCTGGCCGCCGCATCGCGCCCGAGGGCCGCCAGCCGTTTTTCCAGGCGGGCGCCGGAATCGTTGAGCACGGCCCGTATCGCGCCACGGGCCTGTTCGAGGTCCAGTGTCGCCAAGCGCTTTTCCCCGGCAGCCAGTTCCATGCTCCTTACACTCTCCCGGCGGCTATTCCGCTATCCCCAACTGGGAAACCCAACCCAGGGTCGCCACTTGGGCGCGGTTGAATTCTTCGGTGGGAACCGCCATCTTCCGCAAGGACTCCAGAACCCCATCCGCGTCGCCGCTTTCCGCCTGTTCCACCAAGGCCAGCAATTGGCCCAGGGGGCCCTTCCGCTCGAGCAGCGCCAGTTCCACCGATTCGTGCAGTTGCAACGGCTTGAGGAGCTCCGCCATGGGCATGCCCATCAGCACGTCGAGGAGGGAGAACACCCCCACCATGAAGGCCTCCTCCTGGAAATCCACGGAGGCGCCGCCGTGGGTTTTCTTGCTCACCAGCTCCATCAGCCGGCCGCGGGTGGCGGCGCGCTGCATCAGGATGGAAGGCCTCGTCTTGCCTTCCTGGCGGTGGGTGAAAAGCAGCAGCTGGAGCCAGCGCTGCAACTGGCGCCGGCCGAGAATGGTGATGGCCTGGCGGAAATTGGCCACCTTGCCGCTCATGCCCATGGAAGCGGAATTCACCAGGCGCAGCAATTCGAAGGCCAGCTTCGGCTCCCGCTTGAACACCTCCTCCAGGTCCCGCGTATCGGCGTCCTGGGCCACCAGCTGGAGCAGCTTCAGCAGCATCATGCGGGACGTGTCGTGGAGCTGCCCCTTATCGGCGGGGGACGGCGCGAAGGAGCCGAAATCCAGATAATCGAAGCCATGGGCGGCTATCCGGTCGAAGTCGTTCATGCTCGGCACGCCCCGGGCAAACAGCTTCCAGCCGTCGGCATGGAGGGATTTGCCGGAGAATTTCTCGTCCACCTCCGTTGCCGGGACGATGAGCGTTTCCGCCCAGCCGCCTTTTCCCGGCGCCGCGGCGGTGATGGAATTCACGGCGAAATGCAGCCCTTCGGCTCGCAGCAGGCGGCAAAGCCTCTCTTCCTCGCCGCCCTCCGCCGGCAGGTGTTCCAGCACCAACACGGTTCGGTCAACGGGAAAGGCGAAGCGCTTTCCCTCCAGCGCCAGCCAGGCCGGCTCGGCATCCAGGAAAATAACCTGATGGGGAATTTCCGGCACCCTTTCCAATTCCTCCGCCAGGCGCTGAAGCGTGACCCCTGGAAAAGAAGGCTGGTGCGCGGCGCGGACATGCACGCCCAGCCAGTTCGAGCGCCGGTCGAACACTGGCGTCAGCAGCAATACGGGACAGATATCCCGCGTAAAACCCGAACTCATGGCCCGATTCCCCTGCAACATTCGCTTGATGGCTCCCAGACTAACTCCCACCCGGCAAAAAAACAACACCGTCATAGGTCGCAACGGCCTTGCCTGCTAGAATAGCGGGAATATTCTCTCGACCCCCGGGATGCCGAATGAACACCCGCATTTCCATTATCGCCGCCATGGCCCGCAACCATGTCATCGGCATCGACAACCGCCTGCCCTGGCACCTGCCGGAAGACCTCAAGCACTTCAAAACCCTGACCATGGGCCATCACATTGTCATGGGGCGCAAGACCTTCGAGTCCCTCCCCGGCGTTCTGCCCGGCCGCACCTCGGTGGTGATCACCCGCAGCCCGGTGTACCAGGCCCCCGGCTGCCTGGTGGTCAATTCCATCGACAATGCCCTGGCCGCCTGCAAGGGCGACGCCGAGGCCTTCATCGTCGGCGGCGCGGAGCTTTACGCCCAGGCCCTGGCCCTGGCGAACCGTCTCTACCTGACCGAAATCCAGGCCGATTTCGACGGCGACGCCCGCTTCCCCGACTTCGACCGCGGCCAGTGGCGCGAAATATCCCGGGAAGCCCACCGCAGCGCCGCCGGACTGGAGTACCATTTCGTCACCTACGACCGCAATCCCTGAACCTTTCAAGGAGACTCCCATGCGCCCCTTCGCCAAACTGCTCGCTTTGCTGGCCGTGCTGATCGCGCTGCCGGCCGCCGCCGGCGACACCCTGCTCACCTGGTACGGCCATGCCAGCTTCAAGCTCACCACCCCCTCGGGCAAGGTGCTGCTGATCGACCCCTGGATCACCAACCCCGCCAACAAGAACGGCAAGGAAGACCTGGCCAGGCTCGACAAGGTGGACCTGATCCTGGTTACCCACGGCCATTTCGACCATGTGGGCAATAGCGTGGAAATCGCCAAGAAGACGGGCGCCCGGCTGGTGACCACCTTCGATCTGGGCAAGGCCATGGCCACCTACGGCGGCTACCCGGAAAAGCAAATGGGCTTTGACACCCAGGGCAATTTCGGCGGCGAGCTGACCCTCCTCGACGGCGAAGTGAAAATCGCCTTCATCCCCGCCGTCCACAGCTCCACCGTGATGGCCCCCGAAGGCAGCGCCGACAAGAACATCCACGATGGCGGCAATCCCGGCGGCTTCCTCATCAGCGTGAAGAACGGCCCCACTATCTATCACACCGGCGACACCGACGTTTTCGGCGACATGGCCCTGATCGGCAAATTCCACAAGGTGGACGTGATGCTGGCCTGCATCGGCGACCACTTCACCATGGGTCCGGAGCGGGCCGCCGAAGCGGCGCGGCTGGTCAAGGCCGCGAAGATCATCCCCATGCACTACGGCACCTTCCCCGTGCTGAACGGCACCCCGGAGGCCCTGGCCAAGGCCCTGAAGCAGCAGGGCGTGAAAACCAAGCTGCAGGTGATGACGGTGGACGAGACGATCAAGCTCTGAACCGCCACTTCCCTCCCGGAAAACGGGCGCCTCGGCGCCCGTTTTTTTTCCTCCCTGCCTCGTGGTATTTTCGACGTTGTCAGGCAGGCGTCAGCATCCCGTCAGGGCGCTGTCAGGCAGGGTCCCTTAACATTGGTTACGCATTCTTACGTATAACAACAATGGGAGGGATACCACATGTCCAGCTTTTCCGCTTACTTGAGGCGGCTTACCTACGCCGCCCTGACCCTGGCCGGCATTTTCGGCCCCGCCACCAGCCATGCCGTCCCTCTCTATGCCCGCCAGACCGGCCTGGGCTGCAGCGCCTGCCACTTCGGCGGGAATTTTCCTGAACTGACCAAAACCGGCCGGGAATTCAAACTCATGGGCTACACCCTGGGCAATCGCCAGGCCATTCCCCTGGCCGGCATGCTGCAACTCGGCATGACCCGCATCAACGACAATTCCATCAACAGCGCCCAACCCAGCCAAGCGAAAAACGGCGATCTCGTCGCCTCCCAAATCAGCCTCTTCACCGGGGGCAAGATCACCGACAACATCGGCGCCTTCGTCCAGTGGACCTCTGGTTACGATGTGAACCAGAACGGCGACCAGTACGTCCGTCACGGCGGCATCGACAACACCGACATCCGCTTCGCCGACAAGACCAAGGTCGGCGGCAAGGATTTGATCTACGGCGTTTCCTTGAACAACGGCCCGTCGGTCCAGGACATCTTCAACACCACTCCCGCCTGGAACGTCAATCCCTCCGCCACGCCCTCCGGTCCCTTCCAGGGCTACGGAATCAACACCGCAAATGGAAGCGTCACCCCCACCCTTATCGACGGCGGCCTCGCGGCCCAGGTTTACGGCATCGGCGCCTACGCTGACTACAACGACTTTCTCTATGCCGAGCTGAGCGGCTACCAGACGGCCGACGGCATCTTCTCCGTGTTTCGCGCCGGCCAGGACACCACCGCCAACCGCTACACGATTCGGGGCGCCAACCCCTACTGGCGCCTGGCCCTGCACGGCGACAGCGGCCCCCACTCCTGGGAGGTGGGCACCTACGGCATGGTCGCCGACGTTTACTCCGACCAGACCACCGCCGACAGCCTGACCGACCGCTTCAAGGACTATGCCCTGGACGCCCAGTACCAATACGCCAAGGGCCCCCACCGGGCATCGGTCCAAGGCACCTGGATTCACGAGGACATCAGCTGGAACGCCAACACCGGCAACAGCAACCTCTCCGATACGCGCGAAACCTGGCGCCTCCGGGGCAATTACATGTACCGCAACAAGATCGGCGGCTCCCTCGGCTTCTTCTCCAACACCGGCAGCGCCGATGCCAACCTGTACGGCACGCCCACCGGGACGCCGGACACCAGCGGCTACATCCTGGAAGCGGACTACATTCCCATCCAGCAGGTCAAGCTGGCGCTGCAATACACCGCCTACAACAAGTTCAACGGCACCTCGGGGGTTTACACCCAGAACCCGGACGGCAGCGACCGACGTCCCTCCGACAACAACACCGTGTACCTGCTCGGCTGGTTGATGTTCTAAGGGATGGGAACCATGAACACTAAAACTCTCCTCCTCGCCCTCGGCGGCCTGCTGGCAAGCGGCAGCGCCTTCGCCCACTCCGGCGAAGCCGTCTTCAAGCAAACCTGCGCCACCTGCCATGCCGCCGGCGTCATGGGCGCCCCCAAGCTGGGCGACAAGGACGCCTGGGCGCCCCGCATCGCGCAGGGAAGGGCCGTGCTGCTCGACCATGCCGACTACGGCTACAAGAACATGCCCGCCCACGGGGGCAACGACGACCTGTCCGACAGGGACATCGAGGTGGCGGTGGACTACATGGTGGGGCAAAGCGGCGGCTACCCTCCGGTGCCGCCCACCAAACAGTAGGCCCAGCGCTGAAATAAAAACGGCGGGAAATTCCCGCCGTTTTTTTCGCCGCGCCGTTCAGCGCACGCAGTCCACGTAGTAGCGCTCCTTGCCGTTCTCCTCCTTCACCAGGCCGTGAATGTCGGTCTCGAAGCCGGGGAATTTCTCGTTGAACTCCCGGGCGAAACGGAGATAGTTGACGATGGTCTGGTTGAAGCGCTCGCCCGGAATCAGCAGGGGAATGCCCGGCGGATAGGGCGTGAGCAGCACGGCGGTGACCCGGCCTTCCAGTTCGTCGATGGGCACCCGCTCGATCTCCCGGTGGGCCATCTTGGCGAAGGCGTCCGCCGGCCGCATGGCGGGCACCATGGGCGACAGGTACATCTCGGTGGTGAGGCGGGCCACGTCGTTGGCCTTGTACACGCCGTGAATCTGGGTGCACAGGTCCTTGAGGCCGACGCGCTCGTAACGGGGATGCTTGGCGACGAACTCGGGCATCACCTTCCACAGGGGCTGGTTCTTGTCGAAGTCGTCCTTGAACTGCTGCAGCTCGGTCACCATGGTGTTCCAGCGGCCCTTGGTGATGCCGATGGTGAACATGATGAAGAAGGAATAGAGGCCGGTCTTCTCCACGATCACGCCGTGCTCGGCCAGGTACTTGGTGAGGATGGCGGCGGGGATGCCCCAGTCGGCGAAGTCGCCGTCTACGTCCAGGCCGGGGGTGACCACGGTGGCCTTGATCGGGTCCAGCAGGTTGAAGCCCTTGGCCAGCTTGCCGAAGCCATGCCACCGTTCCTTGGCGCGCAGCATCCAGTCGGCCCGGTCGCCCACCCCCTCGTCGGACAATTCGTCCGGACCCCACACCTTGAACCACCAGTCGGCGCCCCATTCCTCGTCCACCTTGCGCATGGCGCGGCGGAAATCCAGGGCTTCCTTGATGGATTCCTCCACCAGGGCGGTGCCGCCGGGCTCCTCCATCATGGCCGCCGCCACGTCGCAGGAGGCGATGATGGCGTACTGGGGCGAGGTGGAGGTGTGCATCAGGAAGGCTTCGTTGAACACGTCCCGGTCCAGTTTCTGCTTCTCGGCGTCCTGCACCAGTATCTGGGAGGCCTGGGACAGGCCAGCCAGCAGCTTGTGGGTGGACTGGGTGGAGAACAGCATGGACTCCCTGCACGGCTTGCGGCCCTTGCCGATGGCGTGCATGTCCTTGTAGAACGGGTGGAAGGTGGCGTGGGGCAGCCAGGCTTCGTCGAAATGCAGGGTGTCGATCTTGCCGTCGAGCATCTCCTTGATGGCTTCCACGTTGTACAGAATGCCGTCGTAGGTGCTCTGGGTGATGGTCAGCACCCGGGGCTTGGCGTCCGGGTTCTTTTCCAGCACTTCGCGGGCGAAGGGGTTGGCCTCGATTTTCTTCTTGATGTTCTCCCACTCGAACTCCTCCTTCGGGATCGGGCCGATGATGCCGAAGTTGTTGCGGGTGGGCATGAGAAACACGGGCACCGCGCCGGTCATGATGATGGCGTGGAGGATGGACTTGTGGCAGTTGCGGTCCACCACCACGATGTCGCCGGGGGCCACGGTGGAATGCCAGACGATCTTGTTGGAGGTGGAGGTGCCGTTGGTGACGAAGTACAAGTGGTCGGCGTTGAAAATGCGCGCCGCGTTGCGCTCGGAAGCGGCCACCGGGCCGGTGTGGTCCAGCAGCTGGCCCAGTTCCTCCACCGCGTTGCAGACGTCGGAGCGCAGCATGTTCTCGCCGAAGAACTGGTGGAACATCTGCCCCACCGGGCTCTTCAGGAAGGCCACCCCGCCGGAATGGCCGGGGCAGTGCCAAGAGTAGGAACCGTCGGCGGCGTAGTGGGTGAGCGCCCGGAAGAAGGGGGGCGCCAGGGAATCCAGGTAGTCCTTGGCCTCGCGCACCACGTAGCGGGCGATGAACTCCGGCGTGTCCTCGTACATGTGGATGAAGCCGTGGAGCTCCTTCAGCACGTCGTTGGGGATATGGCGCGAGGTGCGGGTCTCGCCGTGGAGGAAGATGGGGATGTCGGCGTTGCGGAAGCGGATTTCCGCCACGAAGGCCCGCAGTTCGGCGATGGTCTGCTCCTCCTCGTTGGCCAGCTCCTCGTCGTCCACCGACAGGATGAAGGCCGACGCCCGGCTCTGCTGCTGGGCGAAGGAAGTCAGGTCGCCGTAGCTGGTGACCCCGAGGACCTCCATGCCTTCGTCCTCGATGGCCTTGGCAAGGACACGGATGCCCAGGCCCGAGGCGTTCTCGGAACGGAAATCTTCGTCAATGATGACAACGGGAAAACGGAAGCGCATGGGGAAACTCCTACGGAGCGAGAGGGGTGAGGAGCAAGGCGCGAGGGCGGGACGATACTCTCTTTTCGCCTCGCGCCTCGCGCCTCGCGAACATCAAATCTTGGGCAGGGTCACGCCCAGCTGACCCTGATACTTGCCGCCGCGGTCGCGGTAGGACGTTTCGCACACGTCGTCCTCGTCGGCCTCGAAGAACAGCACCTGGGCCACGCCCTCGTTGGCGTATATCTTGGCGGGCAGGGGCGTGGTGTTGGAGAACTCCAGGGTCACGTGGCCTTCCCACTCGGGCTCGAAGGGGGTGACGTTGACGATGATGCCGCAGCGGGCATAGGTGCTCTTGCCCAGGCAGATGGTGAGCACGTTGCGGGGAATGCGGAAGTACTCCACCGTGCGGGCCAGGGCGAAGGAATTGGGGGGGATGATGCAGTGGTCGGCCTCGATCTCGACGAAGGAGTTGGGGTCGAAATTCTTCGGGTCCACCACCGTGTGGTTGATGTTGGTGAACACCTTGAATTCGCCCGCGCAGCGGATGTCGTAGCCGTAGCTGGAGGTGCCGTAGGACACAATCTTGCCGCCGTTCGCCTCCCGCACCAGCTTGGGGGAAAACGGCTCGATCATGCCGTGTTCCTCGGCCATGCGGCGAATCCACTTATCGGACTTGATGCTCATAACTCCCCCGTGAGGCGTGAGGCGTGAGGCGTGAGGGGAAAGCGGTTTTTCCGCCTCACCCCTCTCGCCTCACTCCTCACGTGTTCTGAATGACGATTTTCGGAAACTTCAGGCTGTGGTCTTCCGCCTGCTTGGCGATCTTGGCCGCCACCCGGCGGGCAATGCCGCGGTAGATTTCCGCCACCCGGCCGTCCGGGTCGGCCACCACCGTGGGCTTGCCCTCGTCGGTGCCCTGACGGATGGTGATGTCCAGGGGCAGGGCGCCGAGGAACTCGGTGTTGTAGTCCTGGCACATCTTCTCGCCGCCGCCTTCGCCGAAGATGCGTTCTTCGTGGCCGCACTGGGAACAGATATGCAGGCTCATGTTCTCGATGATGCCGAGGATGGGGATGCCCACCTTCTCGAACATCTTCAGGGCCTTGCGGGCGTCGATCAGGGCGATGTCCTGGGGCGTGGTGACGATCACCGAGCCCGTCACCGGCACCTTCTGGGCCAGGGTCAGCTGCACGTCGCCGGTGCCGGGGGGCAGGTCCACCACCAGGTAGTCCAGGTCCTGCCAGTGGGTGTTTTGCACCAGCTGCTCCAGGGCCTGGGTGACCATGGGGCCGCGCCACACCATGGGGGTTTCCACGTCGATCAGGAAGCCGATGGACATGGCCTGCAGGCCGTGGCCAGTCATGGGTTCCAGGGTCTGGTTGTCCACCGCCTCGGGACGTCCATGGATGCCCAGCATGGTGGGCTGGGAGGGACCGTAGATATCGGCGTCCAGGATGCCCACCTTGGCGCCTTCGGCGGCCAGGGCCAGGGCCAGGTTGACGGCGGTGGTGGATTTGCCCACGCCGCCCTTGCCGGAGGCCACGGCGACGATGTTCTTCACCCCCTTCACCAGCTCCACGCCGCGCTGGACGCTGTGGGAAACGATTTTCCACGACACGTTGACGGTGGCGTCAGCCGCGCCGGCGGCCTTGAGCTTGTCCGCCACCAGGGCGGCAAGCTGGCCCTGCACGGTCTTGGCCGGGTAGCCGACGACGATATCGACGCTGACCTTGCCGCCGTCGATCTGGATGTTCTTGACGCTCTTGCCGGAAACGAAATCGCGGCCCGTGTTGGGGTCGGTCAGTTCCTTGAGGGCGGCCTGTACTTGCTGTTCGGAAATCGCCATTACGAATCCTCTAAATCTGGGTTCTGCACGAAAAGGTGCAAGTTTAACAAATATTCCCCCTCGGGGGACCTTGGCAAACCTTCATTTTATTCAAATCCGCTATTCCCGACAAATTTACTTTGCCATTAGCCGCCGTTTCGCGGCCAACGGCCATTTCCGCTACAATTTGATTCCTGTACCGTAATCATGAAGACGTCACAATGTCCCGCAAAATCCTCGTCACCTCCGCCCTGCCCTACGCCAACGGCAGCATCCACCTGGGCCACCTGGTGGAATACATCCAGACCGACATCTGGGTGCGCTTCCAGAAAATGCAAGCCGATGTGGAGAGCTGCCACTACGTGTGCGCCGACGACACCCACGGCACCCCCATCATGCTGCGGGCGGAAAAGGAGGGCATTACCCCCGAGCAGCTCATCGCCAACGTGTGGCAGGAGCACAAGGCGGACTTCGACGGCTTCCTGGTGGGCTTCGACAATTACTACTCCACCAACTCTCCCGAGACCCGGCACTACGCCAACGACATCTACGGCAAGCTGAAGGCCGCCGGCCTGATCGAGGTGCGCGCCATCGAGCAGTATTACGACCCGGAAAAGGAAATGTTCCTGCCGGACCGCTTCATCAAGGGCGAGTGCCCCAAGTGCCACGCCAAGGACCAGTACGGCGACTCCTGCGAAGCCTGCGGCGCCACCTACTCGCCCACCGACCTGATCGAACCCTACTCCGCCGTCTCCGGCGCCAAGCCGGTGCGCCGCCAGTCGGACCACTACTTCTTCAAGCTGTCCGACCAGCGCTGCCGCGACTTTTTGAAGGAATGGATCAAGCCGCCCCAGGTCCAGGACGCCGCCGCCAACAAGCTCAACGAATGGCTGGAAGGCGGCCTGTCCGACTGGGATATTTCCCGGGACGCCCCCTACTTCGGCTTCGAGATTCCCGACGCGCCGGGCAAGTACTTCTACGTTTGGCTCGACGCCCCCATCGGCTACATGGGCAGCTTCAAGAACCTGTGCGACCGGGAGGGGCTGGATTTCGATTCCTACTGGGATCGGGAAAAGGCCAAGCAGGCCGGCACCGAGGTCTACCATTTCATCGGCAAGGACATCCTCTACTTCCACGCCCTGTTCTGGCCCGCCGAGCTGGAGCACGCCGAATACCGCACCCCCACCGGCGTCTTCGCCCACGGCTTCCTCACCGTCAACGGCCAGAAGATGTCCAAGTCCCGGGGCACCTTCATCACCGCCCGCAGCTACCTGGACCACCTGAAGAACCCGGAATACCTACGCTACTACTTCGCCGCCAAGCTCTCCAACGGGGTGGACGACATCGACCTCAACCTGGACGACTTCACCGCCCGGGTGAACAGCGACCTGATCGGCAAGTACGTCAACATCGCCAGCCGGGCGGCGGGGTTCATCGCCAAGCGCTTCGACGGCAAGTTGTGCGATTCTCTTTCTACCGAAAGTAAAGGCTGGCTCGACAAATTCTTGTTCGAACGTACAGAGGACGGAGGGGTCCCGTTTGAACGTCACGCCTTTGTTGCTTCATATTATGATCGCCGGGAATATGGCAAAGCAATGAAGGAAATCATGTTCATGGCCGACCTCGCCAACCAGTACGTGGACGAACACAAGCCCTGGGAACTGGCTAAACAGGAAGGCATGGAGGCTAGGCTGCACGAGGTATGCAGCGTGTCCCTCAACCTGTTCCGCCTCCTCACCCTGTACCTCAAGCCGGTGTTACCCAATCTGGCGGCGGAAGTGGAAGCCTTCCTCAACATTTCACCCCTGGCCTGGAAGGACGCCCAAACCCTGCTGCTGGGCCACGAAATCCGCCCCTACCAGCACCTGATGACCCGTATCGACCCCAAACAAGTGGAAGCCATGATCGACGCCAACAAGCAAAGCCTCGCCCCCGCCCCGGACGCCCATTCCCAGGCCCGCCACGGCGAAAAGCAGCGGCACCAAACACACCCCTCTCCCGCCGGGAGAGGGGCCGGGGGTGAGGGACCCAAGGCGGCTTCGTCCACCGGTGGCCCCTCACCCCAAACCCCTCTCCCGGGGGGAGAGGGGCTTATCAGCATCGACGACTTCGCCAAGGTGGACCTGCGCATCGCCCGCATCGCCAATGCCGAGCACGTGGAAGGCGCCGACAAGCTGCTGAAGCTCACCCTGGACGTGGGCGAGCTGGGCACCCGCCAGGTGTTCGCCGGCATCAAGTCGGCCTATGCGCCGGAGAAGCTGGTGGGCCGCCTGACGGTGATGGTGGCCAACCTGGCGCCGCGCAAGATGAAGTTCGGCCTGTCCGAGGGCATGGTGCTGGCCGCCTCCTACCCTGAAGGGCATAAAGGCAGCGAACCGGGCCTCTTTATTCTCAGCCCGGACGAGGGCGCCAAGCCGGGCATGAAGGTGAAGTAACCCCCGCCGAGGGATGGGCTACACTGGGTGGTGAATCCCCTCACCCGAAAAGGCACCCTCCATGGCCGACAACGACACGATCACCATCCTGCGCGGCTCTTCCCTGGGCGAAGAGCTCTCTCCCGAGGAGTGCGCCGTGCTGGCGAATATCGTCACCCGCCGCACCCTGACCGGCGAGGAAATCCTCATCGAGGAAGGGCTCGCCGACCACAGCCTGTACCTGGTCATCGATGGCGCCCTGGCGGTATGCAAGAAAGCCGCCGGCGGCGAATGGATTTCCCTCCACGTCCTCAACCCGGGCGACATGGCGGGGGAACTGGGTTTCATCGACGGCCAGCCCCACAGCGCCACCCTGCGCTCCATCGGCATTACGGAAGTCTTCATCCTGGAGCGCGGCGCCTTCGAAGCCTTGGTGGCTAGCCAGCCCTGGCTGGCCTACCGGGTGATGCGCGCCATTCTGCGCACGGTCCATGCCATCCTGCGGCGCATGAACCTGCAGTACATCGAGCTTTCGAATTACATTTCCCGTCAGCACGGGAAATATTGATTCCATGCGCGTCACCCGGCACCTCGTCATCAAGGGCCGCGTTCAGGGGGTATGGTTTCGGGAATCCATGCGCTTCCAGGCCGAAGCGCTGAACGTCGCCGGCTGGGTGCGCAACCGCCGGGAAGGGTGGGTGGAGGCGATGCTTCAGGGCGAGGAGGCCGACGTCGAAACCCTTATCGCCTGGTCCCGGCGCGGCCCGGATGCCGCGCGGGTGGAACAGGTGGAGGTGTCGGAAGGCTCGGGCGAATATTTCGCCTTCGAGCGGCGGGAAACGGCCTGAGCCCTTTTCCGACTGCTTAGGCGGCGGCCGTGGCGTTGGCCAGAAGATAGGCGGCAAACTGCTGGTCAGGCCCCAGGGCGTGTTTTTCCCACCAGTCGCCGACCATGTCGCAGAAGAAGCCCGGGGTTGTCAATTCCTCCCCGGTACGCATGGCTTCCTCCACTTCCAATACCGTTTCGAGAAAGTTCACGTGCTCCCGGCGGTGGGCGTGGTATTGGGGATAGCCGTATTCCAGCATCAGGCGCTCTTCTTCGGCAAAATAGGTCCGCACATAGTCGGACAGTTCGCGCAGGGTTTCGCACGACAAGCGGTACGCCCCCAAGGGATCCTCGATATTCCGCGCGCCGCGGAGCTGCTGCAGCAATACCCGCAGATGTTTGTTCTGCCCGCTCAAGGCTTCGTATTCCGCGCCGTAGGCATCTACCCTTTTCATGATTTATTCTCCGTTTCGGACTTCCTTGGGAGAATAATAGAGCGGACGGCACTGGGGAGATATCAGGACAACCCGGAATATGAATTAGGGTTTTTACTAATTTTTTCCTAAACCGCCGGAAAAATCAGGCAGAGCGCTTGAGGTACGGAACGTACTGCCGGTCGGACTTCAGGATATGGTTCGTCCACCATTCCTCCAGCAGGCTGCAGAAAATATTGAGGGATGTCGCGCCTTCGCCGAAGTGCATGCTTTCCTCGATTTCGGACACCCGCTTGAGAAAGCGGCCATGCTCTTTGCGGTGCTCGTCGAGATGGGGGTAGCCCGCCTCTTCCAGCCGCTGCTCCTCCTCACCGAAGTGGACGCGGGTGTAGTCCACCAGTTCGCGCAAGGCCTTGCACGCCAGGCGGTACTCCAGCAGGGGATCGGCGTCCTGGGGCACCGCCCGGAGTTCCCGGATCAGCGCAAACAGCTTGGCATGCTGCGCATCGAGAATTTCGCAGCCCACGCTGACGCTTGCCGCTTGGTCCGGATTCGACATGGCTTGCCCCTAACACTTTTACCCATAAAATGATAAAAATGATATTAGCAAAACGCCGTGGCCGGGCACATTCGTACAAATACTAACCCACCCTGCAGCCAAGCCGAGCGGCAATCGCACTAGGAATCAGGCATCATGACTTCAATGCGGTTGCGGTTGACGTTCATGAAAGCCCCCGCGGCAATCTTGCGTCCGTTGAGGTCCCATACCTCGGCGTTGGTGACGGCAAAGAACTCCCGCGCCTCCGCCAGGTAGTCGGTCACCCTCGCCCCCGGCAGCAAGTCGATGTCCCCCACGATGCGGTAATGGCCCGTGAAAATCGTCACCCGAGTAAAGTTTTCCCCGCTCATCGTCGCCTCCTTGGTTGGTTACGTCTTCATTACCCGCGCCAGCAGCCCGGCATGGTACGCCTCGGCAGCGCCGTCCCCTTCTCCTGGCGCCCACGGTGCTTTCTCTTCGGGAAGAAGCGGTAAGTAAGGGCCGGCCTTGGCTTCGAAAAACACCGTTCCCGCCTCCAGGCCGAGAACGGAATGATAGACGCCGACGGGAATGTTCACCGCCACATTCTCGCCGCCGGGGGTAAGCTTCGCTGTCTCAAGCACCCGTCCATCCTCGTCGAAAAAAACCACCCCAAGCATCCCCCGCAGCACGATCATCGACTCCTCCTTGTTGGGGTCGAGGTGGCGATGGGGCTGGATGTAGGAACCGGGTTCGATGGCGTTGAGAAGCCGGTGGCAGGGCGCCTCGTTGTCATCGTGAAAATTGCGGTTCATTCTGCGCCGGGGACTTTCCGCCGCCGCGCGGCTGACGGCATCGAGGAGGGATTGGCTGACGATGGCTTGAGAAAGGCTTTTCACGTTGTCTATTCCACGATGGGTGAACTAATATAAGTTTCATATTATGCCGCTATGATTGCGGCCTGCAAAAACGAATAACGAATCAACCCGCCCCTGGAGCCGAAGACATGACCGCCGACACCGCGCCCTCCATTCCCGATCTGCGCAACAGCCAGCTCCGTTTCCGCGCCATGGAGTCCGGCCACCGCGCCTGCCTCGGCTGCGGCCAGGCCCTCGCCGCCCGGCTGGTGACGGAATCCGCCGGCCCCGACGTGATGATCGCCAACGCCACCGGCTGCCTGGAAATCTTCACCACTCCCTGGCCGGAATCCGCCTGGCGCATACCCTGGATGCACTCCCTGTTCGAGAACACCGGCGCCATCGCGTCGGGGATGGAAGCGGCCCTCAAGGCCCAGGGCAAATCCACCAAGGTCATCGCCCAGGGCGGCGACGGCGGCACCTTTGACATCGGCTTCCAGGCCCTGTCCGGGATGCTGGAGCGGGGCCACAACGTGCTCTACGTCTGCTACGACAACGAAGCCTACATGAACACCGGCATCCAGCGCTCGAGCTCCACGCCCCACGCGGCCATGACCACCACCTCGCCGCCGGGCAAGGAGCGCATGGGCAAGCGCCACCTGAAGAAGGACATCATCTCCATCATCGCCGCCCATCACATTCCCTACGCCGCCACGGCATCGGTGGCCTACCCTTCCGACCTGCGCAAGAAAGTGCGCCGGGCCTTGGCCATCGAAGGCCCCACTTTCCTCCAGATCCACGCCCCCTGCCCCCTGGGCTGGGGCCACGAGGGGGACCAGAGCATCGCCGTGGCCCGGCTGGCGGTACAGACGGGGCTTTTTCCGATCATCGAACTGGAGCGGGGACGGCTGGCTGGCGCCATGCCGCTCCGCGACATCAAGCCGGTGACCGACTACCTCAAGGCCCAGCAGCGTTTCCGCCACCTGTTCCAGGACGACCCCCGCGCCCGCGAGGAACTGGAGCACCTGCAGGCCCTGGCCGACCACAACATCGAAGTCTACGGCCTGCGCGGCGAAGCCCCGGACAAGCTGGACAGCGAGGGAGCCGACACGGTACAGCGCGGCGGCGTGCGCTGGGCATAAGGAGACAAGAACCATGGCACTGATTCTGACCCGCGGCGGCTTTGCCCTGCCCGGCACTTCCCTCAACTTCAAAACCGGCACCTGGCGGGTACAAAAACCCTACCACCGCCACCTTTCCGCCCCCTGCCACGCCGTCTGCCCGGCGGGAGAAGACGCCCAGGCCTACATCGCCAAGGTGGACGAAGGCCACTTCCAGCAGGCCTGGGAAACCCTGGTTGCGGTCAATCCCCTGCCCGCCGTTACCGGCCGGGTGTGCCACCATCCTTGCGAATCCGCCTGCAACCGTGGGCAATTCGACGAGCCCCTCGCCATCCACAAAATCGAGCGTCTGCTGGGGGATCAGGCCATCGAGCAGGGCTGGGCCTACCCGGTGGAAAAACCCCGCAAGTCCGCTCTCAGGGTGGCCGTGGTCGGCGCCGGCCCGGCGGGCCTGTCCGCCGCCTATCACCTGGTTCGGCGGGGTTACAACGTCACCCTTTTCGACCAGTTGCCGGAACCCGGCGGCATCCTGCGCACCGCCCTGCCCGCCTACCGCCTGCCGCGGCTGGTACTGGACGCCGAAGTGGGCAGGCTGCTCGCCGTGGGCATCGATTTCCGCCCCCATCACCGCCTCGGCCGGGACGTTTCCCTGGATGAACTGAAGGCCGATTACTCGGCGGTGTTCCTCGGCCCCGGCGACCAGAAAAGTCGCGAATGGAGCATCGATGGCGTGGTCCAGCGGGATCTCCACGTGGGCCTGGACCTCCTCAAGGAGTGGGTGGCCATGGGTTCGGTGCCCCAGTGCAAGAGCGTCGCCATTGTCGGCGGCGGCAACACCGCCATCGACCTGTCACGCATTCTGAAACGCGCCGGCGTGGGCGAAGTCCATGTGGTCACCCACCAGGCCCTGCCCGGTCCGGACATCCCCAAGGAAGAAGCCATGTCCGCCATCCGGCGGGAAATCGACCAGGCCCTCGAGGAAGGCGTGGTCATCCATACCCATCGCGGCATCCGCCGCCTTATCCTGCGAGGCGAGAAAGTGGTGGGCGTGGAGCTGGTGCACATGAAGAAAATGGAGAAGGGCGGCAAGAAACAAACCATCGCCTTCGAAGGCACCGAAACCGTCCTCCACGTGGACCAGGTCATTCCCGCCGTGGGCCAGGAAGTCGATCCTTTCGGCATGGAAACCCTGCTGCATCAGAAGAACGCCTTCGAGGTGGACCATTGGGGGCGCATTGCCGGCCAGGACGGCATTTTCGTCGGCGGCGATGCCCGCACTGGCAGCAGCGGCACCGTCAGCGGCGCCATCGGCGATGGCCGGCGGGCCGCCGAGGCCATCGACGCCTTCCTGCGCGAAGACAAGGCGCCGGAGGAGAACGAGGCCCCCACCCTCGCCTTCGAACGTTTGAACCTCAACTATTACGAGCATGCCCCACGCCAGCGCGAAGTGGTGCTGCCGGTGGACAAGCGTCTTGGCTGCGAGGAAATCGAAGGGGGCCTCTCCATCAGCCAGGTATCCCTGGAAGCCCGCCGCTGCTTCTCCTGCGGCAACTGTTTCGCCTGCGACAACTGCTGGACCCTGTGCCCGGACCAGGCGGTGCTGAAAACCAAGGAACTGGCCTCGGATGGCTCCCATTACGTATTCGATTACGATTATTGCAAGGGCTGCGGCCTCTGCGCCAACGAATGCCCCTGTGGCTTTATCGCGGTCGAAGAGGAAATCTGACTTTCCGACAAGAGAACCTTATGACGATCAAGGAAATCTTCATCCGCGAAGTGGCCATCGCCAACGACAGCAATACCATCGTCGAGGCTGCCCTGTTCATGCGCAAGGCCCACGTCGGCTCGCTGGTGGTCATCAACGCGCAAAAAGTGCCGGTGGGCATCGTCACCGACCGGGATATCGTCTTATCGGTGGTGGCCGCGGGGCTGGAGCCGGACGGACTCAAAATCACCGAAGTCATGACCCCGAACCCGACCGTGGTCAATGAAAACGCCAGCATTTGGGATACCATCCAACTCATGCGGAGTCACGGCATCCGCCGCATGCCGGTGGTGAACGAAAAAGGCGAACTGGCGGGCATCATTTCGGCGGACGACATGCTGGACCTGCTTTCCAACCAGCTGCACGCCCTGATCGAACTCATCGGCCAGGAACAGATCCGGGAAATCAACCGCCTAGGCTAGCCACTTGGCGGCAATGCTCGATATCCTCCCAGCCGCTGCAGTCTTCGTTGGAGTCGTAGGAGGTGGTGTAGCCCTGTCCGCCATGATGCAGCCGCCAGCGGCAGATGCCCCTGCCGTCCCCGCCCACCGCCAGCAGCTTGCCGTTGAGGCAGTTCCGCGGCGGGGACCAGTGGCGGCAGCTGCAGCAGTTCCTCACGCTCCCGTCGCATTCGTAAGTTAGCCTTGCAGCCGCCATGGAGCCCCCCCTTTTCGCCCTAGGTAGGACGAATAATCCCCCCCTCTGCCGCCGCTGCCAATTAGGACATCCCCTAACAGCAAAAATACCAAAAACAAGGGTCATGACTAGAACAGCGGGTTCAGTCTGACAATTTTGAGGAGGGTAAGGTACAAGTTCTGGCTCCGGTAGTTATACCGGAATTCGCACTCCTTGAGGTGCAGGTATAACGTGTTCTTGCTCATTCCCCTAAACTTGGCGAGCCGTGTTTTGGCGACGCCCCAGAAGCCCTCGATGCCGTTGATGTGATTGCGGCCCACAGCAAATTCGTTGTTGCCGTGGTCGATACGAAAAT
>JAJZVC010000005.1 GCA_021845865.1 Pseudomonadota bacterium
GTGTGGCTTAACCTGTGTCGAAAGAACGCATGGTTTTGCGATGTCAATCTTCGAGAAGGCTTCGCAGCATCCAAGCGTTCTTTTCATGGATTTGCATGCGTTGGGTCAGGAGATCCAGCGTCGGTTGGTCGTTGGCCTTCTCCGCGATGGGAAACACGGAACGCGCGGTGCGCACGACAGCCTCCTGTCCCTCCACCAACTGGCGGATCATGTCCTTGGCCTTGGGCACGCCGCTAGCCTCCTTGATGCAGGTCAGCGATGCAAACTCCTTGTACCCGCCGGGGGCGGGAAAGCCCAGGGCCCGAATGCGCTCGGCGATCAGGTCCACGGCCATCCACTGTTCGTTGTACTGGTCCATGAACATGAGGTGCAGGGTCTGGAACATGGGACCCGTGACGTTCCAATGGAAGTTGTGGGTCTTGAGATAAAGGGTATAGGTGTCAGCCAGAAAACGGGACAGGCCTTCCGCGATCTTAGCGCGGTCCTTGTCGTTGATGCCGATGTCGATGGATGCGGGGGATTTCATGGTGTTCCTTTCTTCTTCGGTGGGGTGATCAATGGAGATCCTTGGCGAGACTGCTCCGAACGCCGATGGGTATTTCGCATTCGGTACGGTAGGCATGGTGGTCGATACCGGCCCGCATGGTCGCACCGCGTTTGACGGCAGCGATCATCCGTGGACTGAGTTCAAAACGCAGGAAATGGACCGAGGCGGTCTTGGCATCGGTTTCCCGTTCCAAGTCCTCGTTGGCGACGGGATGGACCCTGTCGTGGCCATCCACCTGAATCCAAATGGAGCGCTCGATGCCAATGAGTTTAGCAAGGGCTTGGCGGCGCTCCTCCGCATCGGCATATTCCAGCATGAAGGTGGCTTTCCAGTTGCTGCCGTCCGGAATTAGGGGGTTGTAGGCATCCAATTCTCCGGCGATGCCCTCCGGTTCGAAAATCCGCTCGATGCGCAACATTTCCTGGACCTGATACTGCATGGTCAGGCGGTCTTCAAAATAGAGCGCAGCGTGGTCGCCGAGGGGCAGGCGGCGGTTTTTCTTGTGGGCCATGACCTCCGCCCGGAAAGCATTCCGGATGCGCGCATACTCTTCGAGGGAGTAAAGGGCTTGAGGCGTCAGTTTTTCCATCATGCTATTCCCAATAGTCGTCATATTCCGTAAGCCCGGCGCAACAAAGTAATCGGGTGCTCGGGAGGGCGCCCGTCGGCGAGACCGTTCTCGATGTGGTGCCCGGCCATGGCGCAATCGCTGCCGTAATGGTCGGCCTTGGCCGATTGGACGCGGCTCACCACGGGTTTGACGATCTTCATCGAGGCTTCGTGGAATTCCTTTTTCACGGCATAAGTCCCGTCGTGGCCAGAGCAGCGCTCGATGATTTCCACTTCGCTGCCGGGCACCAGGGACAGGGCCTCGCGGGTTTTCTGGCCGATATTCTGCACCCGCTGGTGACAGGCCGCATGGTAGGCCACCTTGCCTAGGGGGTGCTGAAAATCGGTGTTCAGCTTGCCTTCCTTGTGGCGCAGCATAAGGTATTCGAAGGGATCGTAGAAAGCCGCCTTCACCTTCTGCACCAGGGGGTCGCCGGGGAACAGGAGGGGCAGCTCCTGCTTGAACATCAGCACGCAGGAGGGGATGAGGGCGGTGAGGTCCCAGCCTTCGTCCACCAGGCGGGCCAGCTCGGGGATATTCACCTCCTTGGCGGCCGCTACCGCCTCCAGGTCTCCCAACTCCAGCTTGGGCATGCCGCAACAGCGTTCCACCTTCGGCGTGGTGACGGGAATGCCATTGTGCTCGAAGACGGCGACGAAGTCCTCGCCGACACCCGGTTCGTTGCGGTTCATGTAGCAGGTGGTGAAGAGGGCCACCTTGCCACGGGTCTTGCCGGCGGCTTCCGCCGTCAAGGGGCTGCCGTGGCCTTGGAGGCGTTTGCGCAGGGGCTTGCTGTGGAACTCCGGCAGCTTGGCGTCGGCATGGATGCCGGCTACCGCTTCCAGCATCTTGCGGGCAGGGCGGATTTTGTTGACGGCGTTCACCACCTGGGCCACCACGGGAATGCCGGCAAAGCGGCCTACCGCCTCGGTGCTGGTCAGGATGCGGTCCCGCAGCTTGACCTCGCCCTTGTTGAATTTGACCGCCTTGGCCCGCAGCATCAGGTGGGGAAAATCGATGTTCCACTCGTGGGGCGGCACGTAGGGGCACTTGGTCATGTAGCAGAGGTCGCAGAGATAGCAATGGTCCACGACCTTCCAGTAGTCTGCCTTCGCGACTCCATCCACCTCCATGGATTCCGAGTTGTCCACCAGGTCGAACAGGGTCGGGAAGGATTGGCACAGGCTGACGCAGCGGCGGCAGCCGTGGCAGATGTCGAATACCCGTTCCATCTCCTTGAACAAGGCTTCCTCGGCGTAGAAATCGGCGGATTTCCAGTCGATGGGGTGGCGAGTGGGGGCTTCCAGGTTGCCTTCGCGGATAGAACTGGCCATGGCGTTTCTCCAGGTCGCGTTGGTGAAGGCCACCGGCCAGGGAATCGACCGGCGGCGGCGGGGCCTAATCGACCAGGTTGTCGAGGGCTTTCTGGAACCGGTTGGCGTGAGAACGTTCGGCCTTGGCCAGAGTTTCGAACCAGTCGGCGATTTCGTCGAAACCTTCGTCCCGGGCGGTCTTGGACATGCCGGGGTACATATCGGTGTATTCGTGGGTCTCCCCGGCGACGGCGGTCTGGAGATTCAGGCGGGTGGAACCGAAGGGCAGCCCCGTTGCCGGGTCGCCGCAGGCTTCCAGATACTCCAGGTGACCGTGGGCGTGGCCGGTTTCCCCCTCGGCGGTGGAGCGGAATACCGCCGCCACGTCGTTCTGGCCTTCGATGTCGGCCTTGGCGGCGAAATAGAGGTACCGGCGGTTGGCCTGGGATTCGCCGGCGAAGGCGTCCTTCAGATTCTGTTCGGTCTTGCTTCCTTTGAGTTGCATGGTTTCCTCCTTTGGGCGTGGGGAGACGGTTAATTGCCCGAGTTGGGCTGGTGGGTATGCCGTTTCACTATAGTTGCCAAACCCTTGTGGAAGGAAATTGGTTTTTCAAAAGACGCTGATAGTCTATGGCTATCAGCTAGACACGAGCATGCTCACCATAGAAAAAATAGCCAAATCCAGGGGCTGACCAGGCCAGAGACCGCCATGGCGTAACACCCGAGGGGAAACAGGCGATTCCCGCCAGGCGTCAGGGCGCGCAGTATCCGCGAGCCGAGGCCGAGGCTCCACAGCGCCGCCACGGCCAACAAAGCGGCTCTGGCGGCAGGAAGCCATGGCAGCGTGACGCCTTCGGCGTTAAGCAAGGTCGCGGTCAACGCGGAGAGGCCGAGGAAGACGCCGAATCCTCCAATGGGGGTCAGGCCCAGCGCCAGCCGGTGGCGGACCGCGGCCCCCTCAAGTCCTGCCAGGCGAACGGCCATCTTCAGCCAGAAAGTGGCCCACAACCCGAGCAGTAGCGCGGCAGCGCCGATGTAGACGACGATGGAAAGGCCGTCCAGCCAGGTGAAGATATCGTTGGCCTGGGGGTAGTGGGTCAGCAGCCACCAGGGGGCGTTGTCCTGGAGGAGGAAATAGCTGTCCCGGTCCACCAGCCACCCGGCGGCGGCCATTTTTCCTTGAACGAACCAGGGCGACGCCGTCCACTGAAAAGCGCCGGCAGCGGTGCCGATCAGGCCGAATACCAAAAGCCGGGCATCCCAGGCGAGATTGCGCTCGCCGGGAGAAACGGCCTCGCTGCCCGGCAGGCGGGAGGCGAGGCGGATGGCTCCCCGGTGGCTGCTGCAACGGCCACACATATGGCATTGGGACGCTCCCTGCATGCGTCGTAAATCCAGGAGCGGCGCGCAGTTCGTGGGCTGGGCGGGACGGGGCGAGGCTTGCCACTGTTTCCGGTCAACCCTGAAATGAAACGCCGACAGCCGGGAAAGCAGGGCGAAGACCCCGGAAACCGGGCACAGGTACCGGCACCAGACCCGCTTGTCGCGGCCATAGACAAGCCCCACCAGGACGGCGGCCACCGTGGACCCGCCCAGGACGAGCAGGGCCGCTTTGGGATACTCGTAAACGCTGATCAACTGGCCGTAAACGGTGGTCAGGACGAAGGCGACGAAGGGCCAGCCCCCCCATTTCAGCCAGCGGGGGACGGGTTTGCCCAGGCCGTAGCGGCTGACCGCTTCCGTAAGCGTGCCCTCCGGACACAACAGGCCGCACCAGACGCGCCCCAGGCCCATGGTGGCGAGGATGACGAAGGGCCACCATATCCCCCAGAAGACGAATTGGGCGAAGAGGGTGAGATTGTTGTAAAGATGGGCGGATTCTCCCGGCAACGGCAGGAACGCGGGCAACGATACGAGGGCCAGATAGAACACCACCACGGCCCACTGGATACCGATCACCCACCCCCGTTTGCGGCGCAGGAATTCGCCGGCCTGGTAAAGCAGGCCGGCATCCTCCGTCGGCTGGATGGCATAAGGATGGATGGGAATCTGGGGATATTGCATGTCATTGGCCTCCTCGGCCAGTTTCGAAACGGAATGGGATTTGGACAATGCTGTCCTTGCTTGCCAGTTCCACGGTTGCCAACCACTCGCCGTGGCCGGCAATGCAAACGGGCAGGGCGGTTTTCCCGCGATAGAGGCCGGGTTCGATGAGGTCCAGGGTGACGCGGCTGCTCCCCATGGGAGGATCCGTGGCGGTAATTTCCACGCTGGCAGCCGCCTCCCGGCCATCAGCGGCACGCAGCTCGACGTCAAAAGGCTCGGCTGTCGAGAGCGGCAACGGGCGGAAGCCCAGTTCAAGCGTCGTCCCATCGGGCAGGACGGCGCTGCACGCCTTCCGGCTCAAATCGCATTCCTCATCGACGGGCAGCAGAACTGGGGCGGGAGCCGAAAACATCATCACCTTCACCAGCAGCATTACCGCCAGCAAGCCGACAGCCGCTCCGGTCAGCGCGCATTTGGGACAGGCGCTGTCAAGGAGGGGAAGGCTTGCCGCCGCCGTCATGCTCATGGCTTTACCACGGCCATGGCGCGTGGTCGCAGCAGGACGACAACCAGCGCCCAGTAGGCGGCGTAGGCGAGCACGAGAGTCAGCGAGGGGTGCGCGCGGTAGCCGGTGAATGAGGCGACGAGGCCTCCCGCCGTCGAACTGTCGTCCAGGATGGCTGAAGAGTCCCACAGGGGGTCCACCAGGGCCGGCAGCAATTCCATGCCGATCAGGCGTTCCACGCCTCCCATGAGGAGGGAAGCGGCAAGCAGCAGCAGCACGATCCCGCTGAGGCGGAAAAAGAGCCGGTAACTCAGGAAGCGCAGGCCTCGGCTGACTCCCCAGGCGGTGAGCAGCGCCAACAGGAATCCCGCCGCGGCACCCAGGAAAAGGGGCTGCGTGCCCGTTTGTCCCGCCCCCAGGCCGTAGAGGAAAACAGCGGTCTCGCCTCCTTCCCGCGCCACCGCCAGGGCCGCCAGAACGGACAGCCCCATCCAGTTGGCCTTTTCGGCGGCCCGAGCGGCGCCCGCCTCAAGTTCCCGCTTCATGCCGCGTCCGTGCTTGCCCATCCACAGAACCATTTGGGTAATGAGTCCGGCGGCAGCGAACAGAAGGGCCGTCTGAAAATATTCCAGCGCTTCGCCGGCCAATTCGTTCTGCACGAACAGCATTAGGGCGGCCAGGCCGGCGGCGAGGGCCACGCCCACGGCGACCCCGCCCCACAGCCAGGGGATTCCCTGGCGGCCTGTGTCGCTGCTCTTCAGCCAACCGTAAAGAATGCCGACGACCAGCAAAGCCTCAACGCTTTCGCGCCAAACAATGAACAGGGCGTTACCCATGGCTTCTCCTTATTTGGCGACAATCCGGCCCTGGGCCGTGTCCGGATGGAATTCGCCGAAAAAGCGGTAGGCGCCAGGTTTGAGGGGCGCGAACACCAGGAAGGACGTAACGCCCGGGGCAAGAACCTTTTCCTTGCGCAGCTCTGTGCTTTCGAATTCCTCGGCGCCAGGCCCCTTGTTGCTGATAATGATCTTGAATCGCTCGCCTGCCTTGACTTCAAGGGTTTCCGGGTAAAAACGCCCATTCTGGATCGTCAGGTGGTAAACAGGCAGCTCCGCCGCGTTGGCAGCCGGCAGCAGGGCCATAAGGAAGGAGAGGGCAAGGAAAAACTTTCTCATGACAACGACGGCTCCTTGATTAGAAAGTGAGTTGGGCACGCAATCCCAGTATCTTCAGGGCAGAGGATGCGCCGTGGCCGCCTGGATTGCTGATGTACTGGAAATCCGGCGACAGCTCGAACTGCTTGTGAATGCGATAGCGGTAGTAGGCTTCCAGTACCTTTTCCGAGCCCGACGCGGTATAGCCGTAGTCGGGTACGCCGTCGCCATCCGCGTCCACTGTTGCGGAATCGCGGTTGAAGTCAGCGCTGGTACGCTGGAGGCCGAACGCCAGACCGATCGCGTCGCCACCGCGCTCCCAGTAGGAACCGCCAAGCTCCGCTCCAAAAGACAGTGCGCGGTCGAAGCGCAAGTGCCCCGTGGTTTGCTGGCCAAGGCGGCCGAACAGCGTGGTGTAGTCGCCGACGCGCTGGTCGAAGCTCAGGCCCCAGCCGGCATGGGATTCGAACGTGCTGTCATAGGCCGGCCCCTGGCCGTTGCGCCAAGCGTAGATACGGTAGTTGCCGTCCAATCCGCCCAAGAACTTGCGCTGGGTTTCGAGCTGGGCGATGACGAGGGGGGAACTGAAGAAACGCTCGTAGTTGGCGCCTCTGCCGGAGCCGAACACCCCCAGGGATGCGCGCCAGCTTTCCGGCTTCGCTTCCTGGTTCAGGTAGGAGAGACGAAAACCGGGAGAAAAGCCATTCGCATCGACACCGATGTCCCCCCCCGCATCCAACAAGGCGTTATGGACGAAAACCGTGTTCAGGAACTGGCGTGTTTCATCGTTGGCCACCGTGTTCTGGTCGAAGAACACGAAGGGGTCCATCTTGCCAAAGTTGATTTCCAGGCTTTCCCGTGAACGGGGCTTGAAGCCGCCAAAAGGCAGGGGGATGGAGGCCTGGTACCAGGCTTGGCCGAGAATCGCCACGCTGTTGTCCGGATCGGTGTTGAGGGCGCGGAAGGCGGAAGCGTTGGGCTTGGCATAGACCGGCAGATCGTTGAGCCCTTTCCCTTGCCCGATACGGAATTGCGCGAAGATGCGGTTCTCGGTATTGCCGATATCCGGCAGCGGCAGGGTAACGTAAACGTCGCCCCGGTAGTTGAGCTGGCTCGCGCCGTTGGGGGCGGCCCCGGGAGCGGTGCCGCTAGCTTTTTGCGCAGTGGTGGTAAGGCTCATGCCGGCGGTAATTCCTTCCAGCGCTTCTACCGTGCGGGCCTGCTTCTGCATCCCCAGGGCCTGGTACTCGACAGCCTTCAGGCGGGAAGTGATTTCAGGTTCGTTCTCGCTGATATTCTCGTTTTCCAGGCCCTTTTCCAGGCTGGCGCGGCTTTCTTCCAGCGACTTCAGACGCTGCTCGACATTGCCGGCTTGAGCGGGGGATGCAAGGCGTTTTTCCAGCTCGGCATTGCGCTGCTCGATTTTTTCCAGCCGGGCCGAAAGGCGCTTCAACTCCTTCAGCAGTTCGGCCTGGCTGACGTCGGCCGCGCTTGCCATGGCGGACGATGCCATCAGCGCGGCGGCCAGGGCAATAGGACGGAGGGGGAAGTAACGCATAATTAGTAGCCACCCTTCTTGCCGATACCCACGTAGGTGAATTCATATTCCACCTCGAACGGCTTGAACCAGGGACGTACGCCAGTCAGCCGGTCGGTGTGGCGGCCGAAATGGCTTTGGGGATTGGCGCTAGGGGGGAGAATGGTGTATTTCACCCGGTATTTTCCGGGCCCCATCAGCTTAACGTTGTCGCCGTAGTGGGGACCATCGTTGGCGACCATGGGCATGAAGTCGCCGCTGATCTTCTTGTTGTCGCCCATTTTGGTGACTTCGTATTTCACCAGCAGATAGGGAATCCAGGCGCCTTCCTCGAAACCGTTGGGATTGTTGGCCAGGGCATGGATATCGGCCTCCATGTGGACGTCGGATTCCTCGGCCTTTCTCATCATGCCGTCCGGTTCCATGGTCACCGGCTGCAGGTAGACAGCGGCGATTTCCATGCCGGCCCGCTGCTGGGGAGTGCCGATGGGGTATTCCACCGCCTGGGCGGCAGCACCGAACCCTGCCAGAGTAAGGCCGGTGATGGCGGAGAGAAGGGAAGTGCGCGTTGCGTTGAACATAAAGCCTCCTTGGGTAGTCAGTCGGTAAGTCGTTTGGCTGGCTGCCGGGCAAGGAGGCCCGATGGCTGGCTGGATGTCGCTACTTGGTCAAAATAAGTTTTCCGTTGCGGGTAATGGTCAGGCGGTATGCCTCGCCTTCATGAACAATCCACAGCTCCCGTGCTCCAGCGAACAATTCTTTTGTCGTCATGCGCCGTGCCGATGGCACGTCGCTGTCCGCCTGTCTCTGCCCGAGTACGGATCGATGCCCGTTGGGAGTGTTTTTCATCGTGCTATATCCGTTGCCAGCCTGTGGAAATGGCAGAGAGATAGTCGTACAGGGCCCCCAGGCCAGCATCGGTGAGCTGCTGAAGCTCATCAAGATTGAGTTCACCGCGTTCCAGCAGATAGCGGGTCAGCGTGCTCCCCCATTGCATGATGGTTGTAGCTGTTTCTGCATCCAAAAAGCGGATTTGCGGGTCATTGCGTTCCAGCCAGGCGTCGATCACGATTTTCATGTCCATCTCCTCGAACTTGGTAACAGCATTGTAATGAGAATTATTATCAATTGCAAGCAGGTTGATGATGGGGGAGTGTTTCGGTGACCGCACGAGCAACAATCCCTGAACCCCTATTTGCACCGGGTAATTCCGCTAGCTAAACTGAACCGATAATCAGATGGAGGGTAATCAATGACAGTCGGCGGAGTAGTTTTTTTGGCGGTCCTCGGCGTGGTGGTGTTCTACGGCATCACCCTCTATAACAATCTGGTGACCTTGAAGCACAATGTGGGCAAGGCATGGTCGAATATCGAGGTGTTGCTCAAGCAACGCCACGATGAACTTCCCAAGCTGGTGGAGGTTTGCCGCCAATATATGAAGTTCGAGCAGGAAACTCTGGAGAAAGTGATCCAAGCCCGCTCCAGGGTGGCCACGGCCAGCGAGAGCCACGACATGGCGGCCCTTGGCACGGCGGAAGCAGGGCTACGATCGGTTCTCGGGCAACTTTTCGCCTTGGTGGAGGCCTATCCGGACCTGAAGGCCAACGAGAATTTCCAACATCTCCAGGGCCGTATCACCGGCTTGGAGAATGCCATCGCCGACCGCCGCGAACTCTATAACGACAGTGTCAATCTGAACAACGTCAGAATCGAGCAGTTCCCGGATATTATCGTGGCGCGCATGTTCCACTTCGATTCTTTCGAATTACTGGTTTTTGACAGGGCGGAAACCGCCGACGTGGACATGAAGCGCCTCTTCAGCTAGCTCCATGATCGAGGCCATTCGGGAGCACTACGCCAACCTCCTGACTTCTGCCGCCAACGTGGCATTGCTCGTGGTGGGTGCGCAGATCGGCACGCCCCAGGGTTGGATGGCCAGCCTGGGTGTGATGGGGCTATTGAGTTTCGTCGCCTGGGGCGGTAACCTGCGACGCTCGCGGCTGATCAAGGATACGCCTACCTCGCGGGTAGCCTCTGCTGCCCAAGGTTATGTGGAGCTGGCGGGCCTGGGTAAGGCTTTTTCCGGCCAGCAACTGGTCAGCAAACTCAGCGGCACGCCGTGCCTATGGTTCAAATACCGGGTGGAACGGCGATCCGATGACCGCTGGGAAAAAGTGGAAGAAGGGCGCAGCGACGATACTTTCCTTCTGGACGACGGCAGCGGCGAGTGCGTCATCGACCCCGATGGGGCCGAAATCATTTCCAGCCACCGCCGCACCTGGATACAAGGGGATTATCGGCACACAGAATGGCGCCTGCTGCCTGGGGATTACCTTTATGCCATCGGCGAGTTCGCATCCATCGGCGGGGCGAATACCGACCTCGATCTGCGCAAGGACGTGGGAGATTTGCTTAGCGAGTGGAAACAGGACAGACATCAGCTCCTGGCCCGCTTCGACAAGGACGGCAACGGCGAGATCGATCACCGCGAATGGGAAGAGGCTCGTCGCCAAGCTGTTCGGCAGGTGGAGGCGGAACATCGGGAGATTCGTTTGCGGGACAGTATTGCCATGTTGCGCAAGCCGCGGGATGGGCGCCTGTTCCTGGTTTCCAACCTGTCCGAGGAAGTCTTGACGAAGAAATATTTCCTTTGGGGCTGGTTCCACCTCATCGTCTTTTTTGCCGCCGCCTTGTTTTTTGCGGATTTCTACGTTAATTCATAGCAATGCGAATAATTTTTCTGGTAATTTCTTCAGTCCTTTTGTTGACAGGGTGTGCAACCCAGCCGGCTGAAACGCCTTCCCGCGAAGCCCAAACCAAACCGCAAAAGGTGGCATTGGTCCTGGGCGGCGGAGCCGCCAAGGGATTCGCGCATGTGGGAGTGATCAAGGTGCTGGAGGCCAACGGCATTACCCCTGACATCATCGTCGGCACCAGTGCCGGTAGCGTGGTTGGCGCCCTGTATGCCGCCGGGTATGGTGGATTTTCCCTGCAGAAGATCGCCATGCAACTCGACGAAAACAGCGTGGGGGACCTGACCCTTCCCAACCGTGGGTTCATCAAGGGTGAACTGCTGCAGGATTTCGTCAACAAGGCCGTCGGGAATCGTCCGATCGAGCGGCTTGGGAGGCCTTTTGCCGCGGTTGCCACGGACTTGGCCAGCGGAGAAATGGTGGTATTTCGGCGAGGCAACACCGGCATGGCCGTCAGGGCGTCGAGCAGCGTTCCCGGGGTATTTCTCCCGGTTTCGATCAATGGCCGGGAGTACGTGGACGGCGGCCTGGTGAGCCCGGTGCCGGTAAAAGTGGCGCGCAGCCTTGGCGCCGACGTGGTAATCGCCGTGGATATTTCCGCCAAGCCTCGTTACGCCAAGACGGACAGCATGGTCGATATCCTGTTGCAAACCTTTGCCATCATGGGCCAAAGCATTGCGGCACAGGAACTGCCCTCAGCCGACGTGGTAATCCGGCCGAAAATCGGCGGCATCGGCTCAACGGACTTCGAACAGAAACACCTGGCGATTATGGAAGGGGAAAAGGCGGCGACGGAAGCAATGCCGCTTATTCGTTCCCGGCTGCGTCTGGGGCGCCAAAGGGATTGACCCGGCGGGCGCCGTCGAAGGTCCTGGCCCAATAGCTTTCGCGCAGGTCTGAAATCTCCACCACGCCGGTTCGAGTACTGCTGGCGTGGATGAACTGATTATTGCCCAGGTAGATGCCTACATGGCTGATGGTCCGGCGCAGGGTGGTGAAAAACACCAAGTCCCCGGGGCGCAGCTCGTTATGGGAAATTTTTTCCCCTACCTTGCTAATGGCGAGAGCGTTATGGGGCAGGGACATGCCGCCGACCTGTTTGAACACGTAGCGCACGTAGCCGCTACAGTCGAAACCGGTTTCCGGAGACTTGCCGCCGAATTTGTAATTGATCCCCGTCAGGCCAACGGCATAGTTCAGCAGCTTTTGAACGCCATTCGGCTCGGCTTGCTGTTGAACAGACGCCTCGGAGGAGGGGGGAGCGTCGGCGACGTCCGCGGAATGGGACGCTAGCGGGTAAAGGAAAAGTAGAGCGGCGATTGCCGTCGTTTTTATTTTCATGGGTGCCAAGTGTAAAAAAATATATTTATCCTTGTAAAGCATTTTCTTAAGGTTTTTTCTTAACAATGTAGTCATCAACCGGTTACCATTGCGTCCAGACGCCATGACAATTTCCAAGGAGCGCGAGATGGAAGACAAAACCCCCGCATCGTTTCAAGAAGAACTCCGCAACGCATTGAAAGAGGACAGTGATATCCGGGCGAAGGTACGGGATCTGACTCTTGATTCTCTCCAAAACCGCCGCTTGGATGTGACGCAGATCAAAGAAGTCGTGCGCATGATTACCGAAGGCGTAAGCCTGGGCGTGGAGCATCGGGGCCCGGAAATGAAGCATGCCCTGCGCGAGGCGGCGTCAGGGATGGACGATGCGCTGAAAAAGGCCGCGGAGGCCACCCACTTGGCTTTGCAGCAGCTCACCTCTCAGGCGAAGGATTTTTCCGAACAGGAGCTGAAGCAATCCCTGGAGTCCTTGAAGAGCCTCGAATCCGAATTCCTGTCCACCATGGGCAAGGCCGCCGAGACGGCTGGCGGCAAGGCCAAGGAAGAGCTGGCCGCGATTGTCAGCCATATGCGCCACACGGGGACGGATACCGGTGTCCAGGTGCGCTCCACGCTCGAGTCCTTCGCCAACCGGGTGGCGGCCTCCGCCCACGAAGGCCAGGCCTCTGCCAGCCAGGCCGCCCATGAGCTCAGCCTGAGGCTGACCGCCCTGGCCGGGGGAATTCTTGCGGGAATGCGAGAAGGGCTGCGCGGCAAAAAGGACTAAGCCCCCTCCATGCTCTGGGAAACCATCAATGTAGTGCGGGATTTGCCCCGCCTCCATGAGATCACGTCCGTTCTGATCCGTTTTGGCCTGGGCGACTTGGTGCGGGCCGTCGGGATCGGCAATATCCTCGAACGGGCCGGGCGGATGCTCCATTGGAAAGAGACGGGAGAAACCGCCCACGAGGAAACGCCGGTCCGGGTTCGCCGTGCCTTGGAGGAACTGGGGCCCACGTTCGTCAAGCTGGGGCAGGTGCTGGCCACACGGGTGGACGTTTTCCCCCCCAATTGGATCGCGGAATTCGAAAAACTGCAAAGCGAAGTGCCCCCGGTTCCCTTCGAATCCCTGTTGCCGGAACTGGAAGAGGCGCTGGGCGGCTCGCCTTTCGAGATTTTCGTCGATCTTTGGCCCGAGGCCGTGGCGGCTGCATCCATCGCCCAGGTGCACTACGCCAAGCTGCCCAGCGGCGAGCCGGTGGTGCTCAAGATTCGCCGTCCCGGAATTCGGGCCAAAATCGAAGCCGATTTGCGCATCCTGTACCACATCGCCACCCTGGTGGAACTGGAAATTCCCGACAGCCGCCGTTATCGGCCGCGCCAGATTGTTGAGCAGTTCGCCAAATCCCTTAAACGGGAACTGGACCTGGCCATGGAGGCGCGCAACCTGGAGCGCTTCGCCACCCATTTCGCTGGTGATGAAAACATCGTGATTCCCAAGGTCTATTGGGAATGGACCAGCGAAGTGATGAACGTCCAGGAACGCATTGACGGCATCCACGGCAACAGCCTGGCGGAAATCGAGGTGGCCGGCCTGGATCGTAAGGTTCTTGCATCGCGCGGCGCGGATGCCGTTCTCAAGATGATACTGGTCCACGGCTTTTTCCATGCCGATCCCCACCCGGGCAACGTGTTCTACTTGCCGGGAAACCGTCTGGCGATGCTGGATTTCGGCATGGTCGGGCGCCTGCCGGAAATTCGCCGCGACCAGATCGTGGATTTGCTCGCCGCTCTTTCGCGCAAGGATGACGATGCCTTGCTCGACGTCCTTCTCGAATGGGTAGGCGACGCCACCGTCGACGAGGTTAAGCTGGCCAGCGACGTCAACGAGCTGGTGTCCAATTACGAGGACATGCAGCTCAAGGATATGCGCTTCGGCGTCTTGTTGGGGGAACTGACGGCCATCATCCGGGAGCACTCCCTGGTGCTGCCCTCGGACCTCACCTTGCTGTTCAAGGCTCTCGTGACCCTGGAAGGGCTGGGGCGCCAACTGGATCCGGAATTCCACATGGTGGACCACCTTGGCCCCTTCGTACGGCAGGTGATTACGGACCGCTATTCGCCCCATGCTCTGCAGAAGCGCGCCAAGCGCCACCTGAAGGACCTTTTTTCCCTCGCCACGGGGTTGCCCCGTGACGTGGCGCGTTTACTCAAGGAAGCGCGGCGGGGCCGATTCAAGATCGATCTCGATCTCAAACGCCTCGACCACTTCGGGCATCAGCTGGACCGGAGCACCAACCGGCTGACCATGGGCATTCTGACGGCATCCCTGGTAATCGGCTCATCCATCGTCATGACCGTGAAGGGCGGGCCCACCTTGTTCGGTCTGCCTTTGTTCGGCTTCATCGGTTTCATGCTGGCCTTCGTCAACAGCATGTGGATTTTGTTTTCCATCTGGCGCTCGGGCAAGGACTGAACTCACAGATCCCGGTTGGCGATGTCTCGCCGCAATTTCACGGCATGGATATGGCGGGCGCGCAAACGCATGTCGGTCATGGCGCCGCCAATGGTCTGGCCGAATACCATGACGATTCCCGCCAGCGGCAGCACCAGCATCAAACCGGTAATTCCGGCGATGGCGCCACCGATGAAAATCAGCAGGACTGTGGTTAGCGGGTGCATTTTCAGCTTGCGTCCCACGGTCATCGGCATGTAGAGGAAATCGTCCAGCATCCGGGCGACGATGAATAGCCCGATGGCCCCGTAGGCCATTCCCGGCTGGGTTGGAAAATCCGTCGCCGCCACCAGCACCACCAGGATGCACCCCACCACCGAACCGACGAAAGGCACCCAGGCCAGGACTGCCGTGATGATCCCCAGTGCAAGGGGCGAGGTCATGCCGAGCAGCCACAGGCCGATGCCCAGCGTCAGCGCATCGAGAACGGTAAGCACCATCATGCCATGGAAATAGGCTTTTGCCGTCTGATTGACCTCATGAACCAGATGCAGGGTGCGCTCGAAAAAGGCATTGGGCACGGCCTGAAGCAGGAAACGCTTGAACTTCTGCCCATCCCGCAGCATGAAAAAAGACAGCAGGGGCGCCAGCAGCAGGGATGGCAGCCAGCTCGCGGCGGTCATCAGGAAGGGGAACAAATAGGCCTGGGCGAAATTGTCGGTAAAGCTGGTCAGGCTCGCATGGACCTTGTCGCTGAGGTGGGCATTGCTAAAGAATGGCATGGTGCTCTCGATGTTGGACAGGGTCCTTTCCAGGAATTCCTGCCCCCCGTCCAGATAATGGTCCACCAATTCTTGCAGCATGACCCCCTTGGTGGTGAGCCAGGGCGAAAAAAGCACCAGCAATCCTGCCAGAACGAGGGTGAAACTACCCGCCACCCAGGCCGCCGCCTGTTCCTGCGACACGCCGGCCAGCATCAGCCTTTGCGCCAAGGGGTAGAGCGCGTAGTAAATCACGCAGGCCAGCAGGAAAGGAACCACCAGCCAGAGGATTTTCTGGAAGGCAAAGAGCAGCAGGCAGGTGGCGGCAAAAATGCTTGCCCACACCAGGGGGCCGGAGGAGGAGGGGCGGGAGACGAACTGCATGCTCTACTCGAAGGGTCTTGCCTGCAGCGCCTCCCGCAGGCGGTTCCCCAGGTGGCGGGCAAGTTGCAGGGAGAGCTTGGAGGCGATGGCCGCATGGGTCTCCAGCAGGCCGATGAAATCCTCCCGGAAGAACGCCGCCAGGACGCAGTTTTCCGCTGCCCGAGCCTGGGCGGAACGGGGGGAATTGTCCAACAAGGCCATGTCGCCAAAAAACTGCCCGGGCCCCAGTTCCGCGATGCGCTGCAGGCCGGAGGACGTCTGCTTGCTGATTAAAACCCGCCCGGAAAGAACGATGTACAGGGCCTGCGCCTCTTCGCCCTCGTCGAAGACCACCTCGCCGGCCACGTATTCCCGCTCATGCAACAGTCCTTCGACGACAATCAAGCCGGCGTGGCTGAGGGTGGAAAACAGCGGAATCTGGGCAAGCTGCTGAAGATGGGGAGTCAGTTTTTTTCTTGGAAAGAGAGACATGGCAAGGTTTCTTTAATTTGTTCGTTTATCCCAGGCATGCACGACACCACTATGAGGATTGTAAGTAAGCCTGACGGGAAAGCGTATAAATTTTTTATTGCTTGAACAACTCCTTGCGCCTCAAGGCAGAGAACATGCCTCTGCTGGCATCGGCCAATTCGCTGTCGACGGGGATGACATAGGGCTGCTCCGGTGCCGAAAGAGGCTCCCGGTTGGCAAGTTGTTTCTCCAGGACAACCATATCCGCCTCGGAGGCGTCGTTGTTCGCGGCTTGACGGCGGCGAATGCGCTCTCGCAAGGTTTCTTCCCTCGCCTGGAAATCAAGGATGGCGAAAGGAACGTTCAACCGGCTCGCCAAATCGTGGAAGGCGTCCCGCTGAGAGCGGCGCAAGAAGGTGGCGTCCACGATTACCGGATAGCCCGCCCCGATGACCTGGCAAGCCAGTTCCAATAGCCGTTCATAGGTTCGTTGAGAAGCATCGGTGGTATAAATGCCGCCATTCACCGCCGAACCGCTTTTTTCCAGGGCCTGCAAGCCGAAAAGGCGCTTGCGCTCTATATCGGAGCGCAGGCGGATGGCGCCGGCCTGTTCGACCAATGGCTGGGTGAGTGTGGTTTTTCCGGAACCGGATAATCCGCAAGTAATCAGCAGGAGGGGAGTACCGGGCCGCGAAAGCTGTTCTGCCAAACTTATGTAGCCACGGTATTCCGTCCACATGGCCTCCAGGGACACGGCATCGTGTCCCGCCTGGGCGGCGCGCAGGGCGGCGACTTTGGCGCGGACCATGGCCCGGTAAACCTGGTACAGGCGCAGCAGGCGCAACCCCTGGTAATCGCCGGTATGCTCCAGCCAGCCGTTCAGCAGCCGTTGGGCGAAATCCGGCCGCTTGCGGTCAAGCAGGTCCATTACGGTGAAGGCCAGGTCGCTTACGCTGTCTATCCAGCGAAGATTGTCGTTGAATTCGATGCAGTCGAAGGGTACGGGCACGCCATCCAGCAGAACGATATTGCCCAGGTGCAAGTCGCCATGGCATTCGCGAATAAAGCCCTGCTGCTTGCGTTCGGCCAGTTCGCCGCGAAGCCGGATTGCCTCCTCCGCGCTCCAAAACCGTAGCCTCTCCATGCGTGCCTTGTCTTCGTTCTCACGCAGCAGGGGGCGAATCTGGGCGAAGTTCTCCTCCATCGGATGCAATACCCGTTCGGGGGAACCGTAGGGCGAATCCACCGTTGCGGCGGGCAAAGCGACATGGAAATGGGCAAGACTCTTCGCCAGGAGGTCGATATGGGACGCGCCGAGCTCGCCCCTATTCAGTAAATGGTCGAGACGGATTTCCTGGGGGAAGCGCCGCATCTTCAAGGCATACTCGAAGGGCAATCCCTCGCCGCCGAGGAAAGGGCGTTGGGGAGTGCCGGTAATGGGCAGCACTTCCAGATAGATGCTCGGCGCCCAACGCCGGTTGAGGCGTAGCTCCTCTTCGCAGTAGTAATGCCGTTTGTCGAGGGTGGAAAAATCGAGAAAACCGAAATCCACGGGTTTCTTGATCTTGTAGGCAAATTCCCCCGCCAGCAGCACCCAGGAGATATGCGTTTCGATCAGTTCCACCTCCCCCACGGGATGGGAATACACCGAGGGGTCGAAGAATGCGCGGATGAAGGCGGGAGAGGCTTCAGGGCTCATGGTAAGATGCGGGGCCGTTCGAATGCTTGAGTGTAGCAAACCCGCGCGACAGAGGAATGACGCCATGAAACCGGTCGAGAAAAAACTGCTAGAACTGTTCCGCGCCCTACCGGAAGGCCAGCGGCAAAGCCTGTTGGATTTTGCCGAATTCCTGGCCGCCCGTGCCGCCCCGGAGGAAAAAGCCGCCGTGCCGAGGGAACCCGTCCCGCTCCCGCGACCGGAGGAGGAAAGCGTCATCGCCGCCATCAAGCGTCTGCGGGCCACCTATCCGATGATCGACCCCGGCAAACTGCTTAACGAAACCGCCGGGTTCATGACCAAGCACGTGGTCCACGGCAAACCGGCCAAGGAAGTGATCGACGAGATGGAAGCGGTTTTCGCCCGGCGGTACGAAGAACACAAGGGCGAAACGACTCCTGAATAGCCGAGGCAAGCTATTCTTCCGGCTCCTCTTCGTTCCCGTAGAGGCCGGGATTCTGCTCCTCGGCCAAGGCAAGCCAGTAAGGCTCGGCTTCGCAGCAACAGCAGTCGGCCCACACGGGAATATCTTCATGCATGCTTATGGGTTTCTTGGGCGTGGCTTGCGGTTCCGTGTCCATTTTCGAATCAGGATGCTCAATAACATTCGCCATGGTTTTCCCTCCGGTGGTGGACTGACTAGCAGGTATGTCCATTTACTGTGGACCATGGAAAATAATCCGGGTTGCAAAAAAAACGCCGCGGATAACCGCGGCGTTTTGCATGGCTGCGCCAGGAGTTATAAAACATCCGACGCGTAATCCGCCAGGCGGGAGCGCTCCCCGCGCTGGAGGGTCACGTGGCCGCTGTGAGCCCAGCCCTTGAAGCGGTCCACCACATAGGTCAAACCCGAGCTGCCCTCGGTCAGGTAGGGGGTATCGATCTGGGAGATATTGCCCAGGCACACCACCTTGGTGCCGGGGCCGGCTCGGGTGATGAGGGTTTTCATCTGCTTCGGCGTCAGGTTCTGGGCCTCGTCGATGATGACGAATTTTTTGAGGAAGGTCCTGCCCCGCATGAAGTTGAGGGACTTCACCTTGATGCGGGAGCGGATCAGGTCCTGAGTGACGGCGCGGCCCCATTCGCCGGCTTCTTCGTCGGTCTTGTTGAGCACGTCCAGGTTGTCTTCCAGGGCTCCCATCCAAGGAGTCATCTTCTCTTCCTCCGTGCCGGGAAGGAAGCCGATGTCCTCGCCCACGGGAACGGTGACCCGGGTCATGATGATCTCGGAAAAGTTTTTCTGCTCGATGGTCTGGGTGAGGGCGGCAGCCAGGGTGAGCAGGGTTTTGCCGGTACCGGCCTGGCCGAGAAGGGAGATGAAGTCGATCTCCGGATTCATCAGCAAATTGAGGGCGAAATTCTGTTCCCGGTTGCGGGCGGTGATGCCCCATACGGCGTTTTTCTGGTGGGTGTAGTCCTTGAGCAGTTCCAGAACGGCGGTCTTGCCCTCGGTCTTGGTCACGATGGCGTAGAACGGGTTGCTGCCTTCCAGATACAGGAACTCATTCACCATCATGGATTCGCACAGGGGGCCTTTTACCTTGTAGAAGGTGCGGCCGCCCTCCTGCCAGGACTCCATGTCCTTGCCGTGCTTCTCCCAGAAGTCGGCGGGCAGTTCACGGGTGCCGGAATAGAGGATGTCGGTGTCTTCCAGCACCTTGTCGTTAAAGTAGTCCTCGGCCGGTATGCCCAGGGCTCGGGCCTTGATGCGCATATTGATGTCTTTCGACACCAGGATGACCTGCCGGGTAGGGTGTTGGTGCTTAAGGTGCAGGGCGACGCCGAGAATCTGGTTGTCGCCCTTGGTGCTGGGCAGGGCGATGGGAATGTCGGTGGAGATGGCCTGGGTTTGCAGGAACAGGTTTCCGGAGACCGTCTGGCCATGGGAATCAAGGGGAAACCCCTTTTCCATGTCGCTGCGTGTGTCGACGACGATTTCGTCCAGGAAGCGGCTGGCCTGACGGGCGTTGCGGGCGACTTCCGACACGCCTTTCTTGTTGTTGTCCAGTTCCTCGAGGGTGGTCATCGGCAGATAGATGTCGTGTTCCTCGAAACGGAACAGGCTGGTGGGATCGTGCATCAGCACGTTGGTGTCGAGCACGAACAGCTTGGTTTGTACGCGGGATTTTCGCGCCATGCTTCCTTTTCCTTATCGCGGTGGGTTTAAAGGGATTCGACGAACTCCAGCACTTCCTGGGCATGACCGGGTACTTTCACTCCTCGCCATTCACGGCGCAGAACGCCCTGGCTGTCGATGACGAAGGTACTGCGCTCGATGCCTCGAACCTGTTTGCCGTACATGTTTTTCATCTTGATGACACCGAACAGGCCACAGGCCTTTTCTTCCGCATCGGACAGCAAATCAAAGGGGAGCGCCTGCTTGGCCTTGAAGTTCTCATGGGATTTCAGGCTATCCCGGGAAATGCCGTGCACCTCGCAACCCGCAGCCTGGAAGCGGGGATAAAGATCGCGAAACTGCTGGGCTTCGGTGGTACAGCCGGGAGTCGAGTCCTTGGGATAAAAGTAGAGAACCAGGAATTTGTTATTCAGGGCAGAAAGCTGAAAAGTCTTGCCACCGGTGGCGGGCAGTTCAAAATCGGCTACGGACTGATTCGGCATTTATTGATCTTGAGAGTGAAACGGGGAGGCTGTTCCCATTGTTCACCAAAAGCGCCCGAAAGCGCAAGGCTAAACCTTTGCGCCGGGAAGCAGGGCGGCTGGAGAATTGACGGGCCGGACTCCCGGGCGTACATTGCCCCCTTTCCGTCGTCAACGATGGAAGACAAATATAAGCGCCTTGATTCACATCAAGGCCAGCCCCGCGCCGACGGCACAACAATACTACCCGCGGTGGGGGGAAGATGCGGGGGAGTCCCCGCGACATCTGAGGGGATGTGATGCATCTTTCGGACCGGGTACATACCTACGGCCAGGACCTGTTGCGCCGCCACGGCGAGCGGGTGCACAAAATCGCGCTCGATGCCGGGTTCACCTGCCCCAACCGGGACGGAACCAAAGGCATCGGTGGTTGTTCCTTCTGCAACAACGTTTCCTTCAGCCCCGCCGCCGACACCCGCCAGGCCCTCGCCAGCCAGATTGCCACCGCCAAACGCGCCATTTCCAGGCGCACCCGCGCCACCAAGTTCATCGCTTATTTCCAGGCCTACACGAATACCTACGCCAAGACCGAGCAATTGGAAGCCCTCTATCGCCAGGCGCTGTTGGAACCGGGCATGGTAGGGCTAGCCGTCGGCACCCGGCCGGATTGCGTATCGGAGGACGTGCTCGACCTGCTCGAACGTTTCCGCCAAGAAGGCTACGACGTCAGCCTGGAACTCGGCCTGCAATCGGCCTTTGACGAAACCCTGGAGCGGGTGAACCGGGGCCATACCCTGGAAGAATACCGGCAAACCGCCCTGGCCGCCCGCCGCCGTGGCATTCCGCTCTGCGCCCATCTGATTGTGGGCCTGCCAGGGGAGGGGGAGCGGCATTACCACGCCACCTTGGATACCGTGCTCGATATCGGCGTGGACGGCCTCAAACTGCATCCCCTGCACGTCGTCAAGCATACCCTCCTGGCCAACCAGTGGCGGCGGGGAGAATACCAGCCCCTGAGCAAGGAGGCGTACATTCGCATTGCCGCCGACCTCATCGAGCGTACGCCGCCGCAGGTCGCTTTTCATCGGGTGACGGCCACGGCATCGAAGGACATCCTCCTCGCGCCAGCCTGGTGTTCGGAAAAATGGAATGTGCTGAATGGCATAGAACAGGAACTGCGTCGCCGGGGCCACCGCCAGGGACAGTTCGCCACCGTGGAAAGAGAGAAGCTGAAACATGTCGCCTAAGCCTGCCTTGGAACTGGTCTGCCCGGCGGGCAGCATGCCCGCCCTGAAGGCCGCCGTGGACAACGGCGCGGACTGTGTGTATCTCGGTTTCCGGGACAACACCAACGCCCGCGCCTTCGCCGGCCTGAATTTCGACCTCGCCGGCGTCAAGGAGGCCGTGCGCTACGCCCATAGCAAGGGCAGGAAGGTGCTGCTGGCCCTGAACACCTTCCCCCAGGCCGCAACCTTCGCCCAGTGGCAAAAGGCGGTGGACAATGCCGCGGAAGCGGGGGTGGATGCGGTGATTCTGGCCGACGCCGGCCTCATGCGCCATGCCTCCCGCACTCATCCCAAGCTGCGGCTGCACTTGTCGGTGCAGGGGTCCGCCACCAACTACGAGGCGATCAATTTCTACCACGAGCACTTCGGCATCCAGCGGGCGGTGCTGCCGCGAGTGCTGTCCCTGGCCCAGGTGGAGAACGTAGTACAGAACACGCCGGTGGAAATCGAGCTGTTTGGCTTCGGCGGGTTGTGTGTGATGGTGGAAGGGCGCTGCGTCCTTTCGTCCTACGCCACGGGGGAGTCCCCCAACACGGCGGGCGTATGCTCCCCGGCCAAGGCGGTGCGCTGGCAGCAGACCGAGAAAGGCCTGGAATCCCGTCTCAACGGCATCCTGCTCGACCGCTACGGCGCCAACGAGAATGCCGGTTATCCGACCTTGTGCAAGGGGCGCTTCGAGGTCAACGACGAAACCTACTATGCCATCGAGGAACCAGCGAGCCTGAATACCCTGGAACTCCTGCCGGAGATGCTGCGCATGGGCATCGCCGCCATCAAGATCGAAGGCCGCCAGCGTAGTCCGGTCTACGTGGAGCAGGTCACCAAGGTCTGGCGCCAGGCCATCGACACCGCAAAACGGGCCGCCGAGCGCTATGCGGTGAATCCCTCCTGGATGGCCCAGCTCAACAAACTGGCCGAGGGGCAGCAACATACCCTCGGCGCCTACAACCGCCCCTGGAAATAGCCATGAAACTCTCCCTCGGCCCTGTCCTTTACTACTGGCAGCGGGAAACCCTGCAGGAGTTTTATGCCCAGGCCGCCGCTTGGCCGGTGGATATCGTCTACCTTGGCGAAGCGGTCTGTTCCCGTCGGCACACTTTCCGCACCGAGGACTGGCTGGAAACCGCCGAGGCGCTGGCGGCAGCGGGAAAAGAAGTGGTGCTTTCCACCCAGGCGCTGATCGAATCGGAATCCGATCTCAAAACCCTGCGGCGCCTCGCCTCCAACGGCCGTTTTGCCATCGAGGCCAACGACATGGGAGCGGTGCGCCTAGCAGGCGGCGGATTCGTCGCCGGCCCGCATCTCAATACCTATAACGCCGCCACCCTGGAATTGCTGGCCGAAGCGGGGGCCAAGCGCTGGGTCATGCCGGTGGAGTTTTCCCGCCAAATGCTGGCCGATATGCTGGCGCGCAAACCCGCCGCGATGGAAACGGAAGTCTTCGCCTACGGCCGCCTCCCGCTGGCTTTTTCCGCCCGCTGTTTCACCGCCCGTCATTACAACTTGCCCAAGGATGACTGCCAGTTCCGCTGCCTGGACCATCCCGCCGGCCTCACCCTAAAAACCCGCGAGGGGCAGCCTTTCCTGGCCCTGAACGGTATCCAGACCCAGTCAGCCAGCACCTATAATTTGCTGGCGGAGCTTGGAGAGATGGCCCGCATGGGCGTGGACGTGGTTCGTATCAGCCCGCAGCCTTTCCACACAGGAAAAATAGCGGCCCTCTTCAGGAATGCCATGGACGGCGGCCTGAACATTGAAAGGGAAAGGAAAGTCAGCAGTTCATTCTTGGCCAGCGATGCCTGCGACGGCTACTGGCACGGCAAAGCGGGAATAGAGCGCTCCCCCCATCTGGAAACCGCCCTTTGACAAGGAGAAGCCATGAATAAGGACCTTTTCGCCCTTCCCGCCATTCTGGGACAGGTGGCGGCCAAGCTGCCTTCCTACCCGCCGTCCCGGGCCTTCGCCAAGGTGTTGAATCTCGCCCTGGGGCGGATTATCCGGCGCGAACATCTAGAACCGCTGCATGGCAAGCTGATCATCATCAAGGTGACGGATATGGGCCTGCGCTTCCACTTCACCATCGACGACAAGGGATTCGCCTCCACCCGCTCCGACGCCATGCCCGACCTGGCGATCAGCGCCATGGCCCGGGATTTCTATCTCCTGGCCAGCCGCAAGGAGGACCCCGACACGCTGTTCTTCAGCCGCCGTCTCCTGGTGGAGGGAAATACCGAACTGGGGTTGGTGGCCAAGAACGCGCTCGACGCGCTGGAACTCCCCCGCCTCAACCCGGAAAAGCTTCTTCCCCGCCATTTTCTGGGCAAGCTGAAGGCCCGTATTTTCCACTAGCCGATGAATCGCCGCTTAGGCGTCATCCCCCCGCGTGGCTAAGCCCTCCAGGCGAACGCAGGCGTCTTCACTAGGGTGCTTCGGGTCTTTTAGCGCGCTGATCTGGCACAGGTATTCATTGCCGAGCGTGTCACGCAAATTGACCAGAGGCGTGGGGCCAAGGGTTTCAAAATCGCTCGAATCGGCGAAAATGAAATCAAACTCGCCATTCACGCTGATTTCCAATTTACCGCCGTGGCTTTCGCCGTAATCGTGCCACCGGGTATGGATATCCGCCCCCTCTATGACCGGCGACATTCTTGCCGCCGTCTTGTCATGCCAGGCGACCACCACCGGTTCGTGGCCGTTCAATTCATTGGCGAGGGTATTGGCGATGACTCGAGCCGTTCTGTAGTCCACGTCCATGCCGGACAGGCTGATGTTGATGTCTTTCATGATGCCCTCCTCAAGCAATGGCGCGCTTAGCGCAAGCTTGCAGTTATTGGGTCTTAATTGGCCCAGATGCCTGAATTAATATAAACGTTGACCATTTTTATCGGCCTTTGTTCGGGCAATCTTGATTTGGGTCAAAAAATTTTACCTCAATCCAAAAAACCACTAGACAATGTGTCCGATAAGCGTACCATTCCCAACATGTTGTGTCCGGTGACGACCTGAACCGAGGAAAAAGGCAGCAGGCGGGTCGTCTATAGCCTTAACCCAATCCCGGCCCCATGGCCAGGATGACAACGGGAGGAGATATGACGGCAGCCCCAAGCACCGACAACACCTTAACGACTTTGCCCAAGGGGGTCATCAAGCGGGATGGCTCCCTGGCCCCCTTCGACGCGGACAATATCCGCTCCGCCATTCAGCGGGCGGGAGCGGCCACGGGCGAGTTCGACGCCAACGAGGCCTTCCTGCTCACCGCCCAGGTGGTGAAAGTGCTGATCCATAAATTCCGCACCGAGCCGCCTCACATCGAGAAAATCCAGGACGCGGTGGAGCAGGCGCTGATTTCCGCCAACCACGCCAAGACTGCCCGGGCTTATATCGTCTATCGGGAACAGCACGCCAAGCTGCGCCAGGACAAGAAAACCGTGGTGGATGTGGAGTCCTCCATCAACGAGTACCTCAACCAGATGGACTGGCGGGTCAACGCCAACGCCAACCAGGGCTATTCCCTCGGCGGGCTGATCCTCAACGTTTCCGGCAAGGTGGTGGCGAACTACTGGCTGAGCCATGTCTATCCGCCGGAAGTGGGCGTGGCCCACCGGGAAGGGTACATCCACGTCCACGACCTGGACATGCTGGCGGGCTACTGCGCCGGCTGGTCCCTGCGCACCCTATTGCACGAAGGCCTCAACGGCGTGCCGGGCAAGGTGGAGGCGGGGCCGCCCAAGCACATGTCCAGCGCCGTGGGGCAGATCGTCAACTTCCTCGGCACCCTGCAGAACGAGTGGGCCGGCGCCCAGGCCTTCAGCTCCTTCGACACCTACATGGCGGCTTTCATCCGCAAGGACAACCTGAGCTACGCCCAAGTGCGGCAATACATCCAGGAGCTGATCTACAACCTCAACGTGCCGTCCCGCTGGGGCACCCAGACGCCCTTCACCAACCTGACCTTCGACTGGACCTGCCCGGAGGATTTGCGCGAGCAGGTGCCAATCATCGGCGGCGAGGAAATGCCCTTCACCTACGGCGAGCTTCAGGCCGAGATGGACATGATCAACCGGGCCTACATCGAGGTGATGACCACCGGCGACGCCAAGGGACGGGTGTTCACCTTCCCCATCCCCACCTACAACATGACCCCGGATTTTCCCTGGGAGAGCGAGAACGCCGCGCTGCTGTTCGAGATGACCGCCAAGTACGGCCTGCCGTACTTCCAGAACTTCATCAATTCCGAACTCAAGCCCAACATGATCCGCTCCATGTGCTGCCGCCTCCAGCTGGACCTGCGGGAGCTGCTGAAGCGCGGCAACGGCCTCTTCGGCAGCGCCGAGCAGACCGGCAGCGTGGGGGTGGTGACGGTGAACTGCGCCCGCCTGGGCTATCTCTACAAGGGCAACGAGGAGGCGCTGTTCGAACGCCTGGACGAGCTGCTGGAGATCGGCAAGAACAGCCTGGAGATCAAGCGCAAGGTGATCCAGCGCCACATGGACGCGGGCCTGTTCCCCTACACCAAGCGCTACCTGGGGACCCTGCGCAACCACTTCTCCACCCTGGGGGTGAACGGCATCAACGAGATGATCCGCAACTTCACCGGCGACGAGCACGACATCACCACCGCCTGGGGCTATGGCTTCGCCGTGCGCTTCCTCGACCACGTAAGGGAGCGCATCGTCGCCTTCCAGGAGGAAACCGGCCACATGTACAACCTGGAGGCCACGCCGGCGGAAGGCACCACCTACCGCTTCGCCAAGGAGGACAAGAAGCGCTTCGCCGACATCCTCCAGGCGGGCACGCCGGACATGCCGTACTACACCAACTCCTCCCAGCTTCCCGTGGGCTTCACCGACGACCCCTTCGAAGCCCTGGAACGGCAGGAGGAACTGCAGCGCAAATACACCGGCGGCACCGTGCTGCACCTCTACATGACCGAGCGCATTTCCAGCGCCGACGCCTGCAAGCAATTGGTGAAGCGCTCCCTGGAACGCTTCCGCTTGCCCTACATCACCGTGACGCCGACGTTCTCGATTTGCCCCAAGCACGGTTACCTGCAAGGGGAGCATCCCTTCTGCCCGAAGTGCGACGAAGAGCTGCTCGCCCGCAAACGGCGCCAAGCCGCCTGAACCAGCCCTAAGGAGACGACCATGAACGACTTTTCCAAACAGGAAACACAAGCCCTCGAAATTCCCACGCTCAAAGACGAGGAACGTCAGCCCTGCGAAATCTGGACCCGGGTGATGGGCTACCACCGCCCCGTGTCCTCCTTCAATACCGGCAAGAAAGGGGAGTACTACCAGCGCTGCTACTTCGTCGAAGCCCGGGCCAAGCTTTCCGCCTGAGGCCATGGCACAGCTTCTTGCCGGAGGCCTGGTTCCCCTCACCACCACCGACTATCCAGGCTGTCTGGCGGCGGTGGTGTTTTGCCAGGGGTGCCCGTGGCAGTGCCGCTATTGCCACAATCCGCACTTGATTCCGCGGGAGAACCCGGAGGCCTTTACCTGGTCGCAGGCAATGGCTTTCCTGGCGAGACGCCAAGGGCTGCTGGACGCCGTGGTATTCAGCGGTGGCGAGCCCACCCTGCAAAGCGGCCTGGCAGAAGCCATGGCCGACGCCAAGGCCATGGGATTCCGCGTGGGACTGCATACCGCGGGCGTCTACCCCGACCGACTGGAAAAGGTCATTCCCTGGCTGGATTGGGTTGGCCTGGATGTCAAAGCACCCTTCGCGGATTACGGCAAGATCACGGGAGCGGGGGGAGGGGAGGCGGTGCGGCAAAGCATTCGTTTGCTGCTGAAGTCCGGTATTCCCGTCGAGTTCCGGACCACTTGCCACTCGCGCCTGTTGCCGGAAAGCGATCTGCTGAATTTGGCCGCTGAACTGGCGGAATTGGGGGCGACCAACTGGATATTACAGGCTTTCCGTCCTCAGGGATGTAAGGATGCCCTGGCAGAAGAGAAATCCGAGCCGCCCTCGCAAGAGCTCATGGCACAACTCTCGGGCCGGATTGGAACGGTCGAGTATCGAGCCGCCTGAATACCGCCCCCGAAGGGGCGGCAGGGCACTCACTTGACGCCGAGGATATGCTCGACTGTTGCCGCATCCGGCTCGGGCTTTCCCATCAGTTCGTAAATCAACTGAATTAACTGGGCGTGCCCTTGTAGCGGGTCGCGGGCCATCTTCACGGCATTGCTCGCCACGTCTTCCACACTGTTGAAATTGATATAGCCGATCGTTTCGTCCATGGTTTTTCCCCTGTGTTTCGTTAATGATTGTGGCGACTGCATCCGTGCGCCGAGGGGGGAACCAGCAAAAGTCGTGCTAATAGATAAAATTCATGTATTACATATTGTTATCGACTAATTTCCCATGTCGACGCAATGCCTATGTAAGACAAGACCGCAAAGGCTGTCGGAAAAACGACCAGCAAGAAACCCTACGGAAATTACGTAGTTTCATGGCCACCGATTTGTAGCACAATGCCATAATGTTAGAGACATGAAGGAAGCCTGCAATGCCATATCTGTTTCGCGCCTTGGCGGTCGCTTTACTTTTTCTTAGCCTTGCCGCCTGTAAAAAAGACGATACGCCTAAGGAAGATTTGCCGGTATTTGTTCCCCTGGATATGTTCACCGTAAACTTAAGTAGCGTCGACAACTACCTCCAAGCGACATTCGAGTTGAAGGTGCCCAATCAGCAAACGGCCGAAGAGGTCCGTCAATATCTTCCACTCATCCGCAATGGAGTAATCATGCTTCTGACTTCCAAAAACGGTGAACAACTTGCTTCAGCCGACGGGAAGCGAAAACTGGGTGAGGAACTGGTCTCGAACCTGAATGAAATATTGGGCAAGGAAGGCCTCAAGGATACGGTTCAATCGGTCAACTTCACTTCCTTCCTGGTGCAATAGCATTATTTATCAATATGTTACATTAAAAATAAAAGCACACTCGGACAGAGTGCGCTTTTTTATTAGTAGAAATACTTGCAATGAAAATAACAATATTAGATAATACTAATCAACACGAAGTGCTCATCCCCCTTTTGGGTATTTCGTGTTGTCTCCTCCATCCTCCTTTGGTGGATATTTAGCGCGGCCTCCCCCCTTTGGCCGCGCTTTTTTTTGCCAAAAATCAAGGGCCGGTTTCCCGGCCCCTTTTCTTAACGCTCTTCCGGCGGCAATCTTTCCGGTCGAAGATCGAAAATAGAGAAACGCCCCGGTGCCCCTTTCCGCACAGTCTCTATCAGGCTGCGGTAAGTGGAAAGGGGGACGTCCCGCCCGCCCAAGCCCAGAGCGAAGTTGAACAAGCGCGGCGGTGAGTCCATCTCAGCCAAGACATTGCGGACTTCCGCGCCTACGATGCCGCCTGACCCCATCGACAAGGCCCGCTCCAGGACAATAACGTCCGTTAAACCCTCAAAGGCTTGTTTCAGCGCATCGATAGGGAAGGGGCGGAAACTGCGCAAACGGATGATTTTCGCCCGGGGAAGGTCTAGGCATTCGTCCATGGCATCACGCAATGTTCCCTGAATCGACCCCAGCGTAACAATCCCGATTTTGGCATCCTCGGGGCCGTCCACGGCCACCAAGCCGCCCGTGCTGCGACCGGTGATCGCCTGCCACTCGCGATCGGCATCGACGATAACCTGCTGGGCTTTCAACAGGGCGGTATGATGGGAATGGCGCGCCTCGCTGTAATGGTCCGGCGACACCAGGGTACCGACGCTGATGGGATTGAACGGATCAAGGGTGCGGGAAAACTTGAATGGGGGCAGGAATTTGTCGACCTCATCCTGAGAAGGAATGTCGATGGGTTCCAGGGTGTGGGTCAGAATGAATCCGTCCACGCATACCATCACCGGCAACTCGGTGGCTTCCGCGATACGGTAGGCCTGGATGGTGGTGTCCACCGCCTCCTGGTTATCAGCGCAGTACAACTGGATCCATCCGGCATCCCGCACCGCCATGGAATCCTGCTGGTCATTCCAGATCGAAAGGGGCGAGGAAATGGCACGGTTTGCACAGGTCAGCACCAGCGGCACCCGTACACCGGCGATGTTATACAGGACCTCGCTCATCAAAAGGATGCCTTGGGAAGCGCTGGCGGTATAGGCTCGCGAACCGGCCGCCGCCGCCCCCAGCACCACCGATGCCGCAGAAAACTCGCTTTCCACGCTGACGAACTCGCACTTCAATTTACCGTCCGCCACCAGTTTGGAAATGTTTTCCACGATATGGGTCTGGGGGGTGATGGGATAGGCAGCCACCACTTGGGGGCGGCACATGGCGACTGCCTGGGCGATAGCCTGGGAGCCTTCAAGCACCTGCAGCATGGGTATTCTCCTTCCACAAACTGGCTGGCACCATCGAAGCTGCCTCGCGAATCAACTGGGTATTCTTGTCCGCCACGTCCCCCTTGAAGCGGCGGTTCACCGCCTTTTCCAACGCATCGACCGGCATCATGTCGGTCAAGGTCAAAAATGCGGAGAGAAGCGCAGTATTCGGCACCGGCCGGCCGAGGATGCGCTTGGCCAGGCTCGAGGCAGGAAGGGCGATGACCGGGACCTTCATCTGTTCGGTAAGTTGTTCCGACGTGTGGCCGGAATTTACCAGAATACTCCCCCCCTCCAGCAAACCGTCTGTTACGCCAGGCACATGGAGCAGGGCCTCGTCCTGGATAATCAGAAAGGCCGGATTCTGCACTTGGTTACGGCGCCGGAAAGCCTGTTCGGCAATACGGACGAATGCCGTGACGGGGGCACCGCGGCGCTCCGCGCCGAAATTGGGAAATGCCTGGCAGTAACGGCCGATTTCGAAGGCGGCGGTGGCGAGCATGTAGGCGGCGGCCACATTGCCTTGTCCACCCCGGCCGTGGATTCGAATTTCGATCATGGGAAGCGTCGCCCTTCTTGGGTTGTTATGTTGCGCGTGAGAGTGGGGGAGACCATACTGCAATGAAATTTAGCACCTAAAACCACGCTAGGCAAAATCGTTTGCAGGTGATGATATGCAGGGAATATTGCTCCGATATTTCTTCCTCCTTCTTCTCGGCCTTCCTTTTTCCGCCGTTGCAGACCAGACCGTTCTCGAGGTGCTGCCCCTGAACTACCGCAGCGCCGAAGATGTGCTGCCGCTTATCCGCCCCTTCGTGGATAGCCAAGGGACGGTTAGCGGCCTCAACAACCGTTTGATTGTGCGGTCCACCCCGAAAAATCTCGCCGAGCTGCGCAAACTGCTGGCGGAGCTCGACCGGCCGCCGCGCCGGTTGCTGATTACCGTTCGCCAAGGTGGGGGCAGCGCGCAGGAGAATAGCGGCATAAGGCTCAGCGGTGAGGTGGGGGGCAGCCGCGGCAGGCTAAGCCTGCCCGATGACAGGTCAAGGGAAGGCGCCGCCGTCGAATACCGCGGTGGGGGCGATGCCGTCAAAGCCAGAATCTACGGGACCCGCGCCATGGGGGAGGAGGGAATCATCCAGCAGCTTCAAGTGGTCGAAGGCCGGCCGGCATTTATCCAAGCGGGAAAAGTCATACCGGTTCCCCAGCAACAAACGATCATTGCTGGCTCCCGGGTCATTGTCCAAGACACGACATCCTACCAGGACGCCACCAGCGGATTCTACGTGCTACCCAGGGTCAGCGGTAACCAAGTGACGCTGGAAATCAACCCGCAGCGCAATACGGTCGGGGACCACCCGGGGGAAATCAATATCCGCCGAATGAATACTGTAGTGTCAGGAAGGCTGGGAGAATGGCTGGAGATCGGCGGTGTTTCCGAAGAGAGAAGCGATGAGCGAAGCGGCACGGTTTATTCGACCCGCAGCCTGCACACTGAACAGCAACGGGTACTGCTCAAGGTCGAGGAGCTGCCTTAGATCCATGCCCCAATCCCGGTCCCTTCATGTTTCGCTGTTAATTTCGCTCCTGATCATTCTGTGGTGGTCCGGCTATCACCCCAAGGACCGTTTCGTCTGGCTGTTGGAAACCTTGCCGGCATTTGTTGCGGTGGTTGCGCTGATCGGGGTTTATCCGCGTTTCCGCTTCACGTCCCTCGCGTACGTGCTGATTTGGCTCCATGCCATCGTCCTGGCGGTCGGCGGCCATTACACCTATGCCGAAATGCCCTTGTTCAACTGGTTGAGGGATACCCTGGACCTCAGCCGCAACCACTATGATCGTGTCGGCCATGTCTTCCAGGGCTTCGTCCCCGCCATGGTGGCCCGGGAGATTCTTTTGCGACGCTCGCCGTTGCAGCCGGGGAAATGGCTTTTTTTCCTGGTAACCAGCGTCTGCTTGGCGATCAGCGCCTTCTATGAACTCATCGAATGGTGGGTGGCCGTGGCGTCGGGGAGTGCTGCAACAGCCTTCCTCGCCACCCAAGGGGATGTTTGGGACACCCAGTGGGATATGTTTCTTGCCTTGTGTGGCGCGGTGACTGCCCAATTGATTCTTGCGTCCTGGCATGACCGGCAATTGGCAATGGGGGTTCGATGACAGCGTGCTGGCGTATCGGCACTTCCGGCTGGCATTATCCCCATTGGCGCAGCGTGTTTTATCCCGGCAAGCTGCCGCCGGGAAAGTGGCTTGAATACTATGCGCGCCATTTTGATAGCGTGGAAATCAACAGCAGCTTTTATCGCCTTCCCACCGAACGGACAGTCGCTCGATGGTGTGATGCCACGCCAGATAATTTCCGCTTCGCCGTCAAAGCCAGCCGCCTCATCAGTCACATGAAAAAGTTTTCTGATGTAACTGATTATTTAAGCATACTCATTGAGCGAAGCCGGGGCCTTGGCAGCAAACTCGGGCCGGTATTGTTCCAGTCTCCCCCTCGTTGGCAGAAAGATAGCGCCCGTCTGGAAAATTTTCTGTCCCTGCTGCCGCGCGGCATGAAGTGGGCATTCGAGCTTCGCCACCCGTCCTGGCATTGCGAGGAGATATATCGCCTGCTAAATGCCCGTGGCGCCGCGTTCTGTATTTACGATCTGGCCGGGTTCACGTCTCCCGCCGTCGTTACCGCTGATTATGCCTACCTGCGCCTCCATGGCCCGGAAGAAGCCTACCGTGGCCGTTACGGTGAGGAAAAGCTAGTGCCGTGGGTTGAGTGGCTGTCGCAGCAATCTGGCCTGCGGCAGGCCTATGTTTATTTCGACAATGACCAGGCCGGCTATGCGGTGGAGGATGCGCTCTTGCTGCGGCAACTGGTGGGGCAGCCCGTGCTACCATAGGTCCTTTTCGCCTTTCTCATGCCCGATCTCGACGCCATATTCCACGACGGCGGCTTGTTGTCCCAAGTTACGCCGGGTTACCGGTTGCGCCCCCAGCAACTGGAAATGGCTCGCCAAGTAAAAGAAGCCATCGAGCACCATGGCGTCCTGGTGGCCGAAGCCGGCACGGGTACTGGCAAAACCTTCGCTTATCTGATTCCCGCTTTGCTCTCCGGTGGCAAGGTTATCGTGTCCACCGGCACCAAAACCCTCCAGGATCAATTGTTCCAAAAAGATATCCCCGCGGTCCGAAATGCGCTCAAAGTTCCGGTGACGGTGGCCATCCTCAAGGGGCGCGCCAACTATGTCTGCCACTACCACCTGGACCGGTCAGCCCATGAAGGCCGTTTCATGAGCAGGGACGACGTGCGCTATCTGCCTCTGATCCAGGCCTATGCCGGCAACACGGATAACGGCGACAAAAGCGGGCTCGTCTCGGTGCCGGAGAATGCGGGCATCTGGTCCCACGTCACGTCTACCCGTGACAACTGCCTGGGCCAGGACTGCGGTTGGTACAAGGACTGTTTCGTGATGGAGGCGCGCAAGCGGGCCCAAGCCGCGGACGTGGTGGTGGTGAACCATCATCTGTTTTTCGCCGATGTCTGGCTGCGTGACGAGGGCGTGGCCGAACTGCTGCCCGCCTGCAACACGGTGATTTTCGACGAGGCCCACCAGCTCCCGGAAACGGCCAGCCTGTTCTTCGGCGAAAACATCTCCAGCGGCCAATTGCTGGAATTGTCCCGGGATACCACCGGCGAAGCCCTGGTGTCGGCCAAGGACTTCCCGGCCCTGACCGAAGCCGCGGCGGCGCTGGAGAAGGCCACTCGCGACCTTCGCCTGGCCCTGGCGGAGGAAGGCGGGAAGCTGCCGTGGCAGCGTGCCAGCCAAATCCGGGCATTCCAGGGGGCCTTGGAAGGGGTGGCGAATCGCCTGAAAGAGCTTTCCTCCCTGCTCGAAAGCCAAGCCCAGCGTTCGGAGGGACTGGAAAACTGCTGGCAGCGCAGCGCCGTGCTCGCCCAGAGCTTGGAGCGCTGGCGGGGGGATGGCGTGGAGGGTTATGTCCGCTGGCTGGACATTGCGGGGCCGGGCTTGCAGCTTAATGCCACTCCGCTGTCGGTGGCTGAAATCTTCCGCAAGCAGTTGCAGGGCAGCCCACGGGCATGGATTTTCACCTCGGCCACCCTGGCGGTGAAAGGGGATTTCACCCACTACCGGGGAGAAATGGGATTGGACGACGCCACCACGGCTTGCTGGGAAAGTCCCTTTGATTACCCCCATCAGGCGCTGCTCTATGTGCCGGCCGGGCTTCCCGAACCCAACAGCAAGGGATATACCGAGGCGGTGGTGGACGTTGCGCTGCCTGTCCTGAAGGCCAGCCGGGGAAGGGCATTCTTGCTGTTCACTTCCCTGCGGGCCATGCGGCTGGCTCACGAGCGCTTGAAAGAAGCGTTCGAACGGGAAGGGCTGGAGTTCCCCGTTTTGCTGCAAGGGGACGGCCCCCGCAACGAATTGCTGGAGCGTTTTCGCCGCCTGGAAAACGCCGTCCTGCTTGGCAGCCAAAGTTTCTGGGAAGGCGTGGACGTAAGGGGCGAGGCCCTGTCCCTAGTGGTGATCGATAAACTGCCCTTCGCCCCCCCTGACGATCCGGTACTGGCTGCCCGCATCGAACATCTCAATAAGGAGGGGCGCAACGCCTTCATGGAATATCAGCTTCCCCATGCCGCGATTACCCTCAAGCAGGGGGCAGGGCGGTTGATCCGTTCGGAGACGGACCGGGGGGTATTGATGATCTGCGATCCCCGTCTGGTGGACAAACCCTACGGGCGGCGAATCTGGCAAAGTCTGCCGCCGATGAAGCGGACGCGGGACCCGGCTGAAGTCATCGGGTTTTTCTCTCGCGAATCGGGAGCTTGACCGTGTTCTGCCGCATCCTGGCCTTGACGCTGATGGCGGTAGTGTTTCCCTGGACCGGTCCCGTCCGGGCGACCGATGTTCGGAGCCGCTTTCTGCTCCAGCAATCCCCCGTGGCGGGATTCCGCTATCACGAGGGCAAAGCGGTCTGGGAGGAAATGAAGGTCGGCGATAGACTGACCCTGGTCCGGGAGCCCGACAATCCCTACGATGGCCATGCGGTGCGGGTGGACTGGCAGGGGCACCCCATCGGGTACGTGCCCCGTACCGACAACGAGGCCCTGGCCCGTTTTCTCGACCAGGGCATGAAAGCCGAAGCGAGAATCGTGCGCCTGAAAAAATCCCGCAATCCCAGGCAGCGGGTGCTGTTCGAAGTACTCCTGCCCATGCAGGGAATGCCCCATTAAAGTGCAGTGCCTGCGCCTTTCGCGTATCATTGCGCCTTCTTGATAGAACTGCCCCCATGTCCATTCTGCTGTGGATCATTTTGGCTAGCCTTTTCGGCGGCGCATTGAGCGTGCTGACAGCGGCCTTTTTTGCCTTCTCGGCCCGGGCTTCCTGGGTGCCGTTGCTGGTGAGTTATGCCATCGGCGCGCTGCTGGGGGCGGTTTTCCTCGAAATCCTGCCCCATGCCTTCGAGGAAGCCCCCAACGTGCAGGCCATGACGGCCACCATCCTGTTCGGTATTCTGGGGTTCTTCGTATTGGAAAAGCTGGTGCTCTGGCGCCATTGCCACACGGAAGTTTGCGAGGCCCACGGCATGGAGCCCCACGGCCACGACCATGGCCGCAGTGGCCTGATGATCATGATCGGCGACACTTTCCACAATTTCGTGGACGGCGTCATCGTTGCCGGCGCCTTTCTGGTGGACACGCAGCTGGGCCTGGTGACGGCGGTGGCCATCATCGCCCACGAAATCCCACAGGAAGTCGGGGACTTCCTGATCCTGCTCCACTCGGGCTATAGCCGCCGGCAGGCTTTTTTGTTTAATCTGGTATCGAGCTTGGCAATGACCCTCGGTGGCATCCTGGCCTATTTCGCCCTTCAGGCTTTGCACGGCTGGATCGCCTACCTGTTGGGGATTGCAGCGGCAAGCATGATCTATGTGGCGGTGGCCGATTTGATTCCCGGCCTGCACAAGCGGGCGGAGTTGAAGGCCACGCTAGAGCAGGTGTCGTTAATCGGGTTGGGGGTCGCCTCGATCTGGCTCACCGGCATCCTCTTTGGCGGCCACGCCTGACCGCTTGCGGCGTGGCGTTCCGATCAGCCATAGCAGCAGGGCCAGGGGAGCGAGGCCGTACCAGAAGAAAGTCATAACACCGGCGACGACGCTGTTCTCTGAGAGAGCCATCATCAGCACAACGTACAGCCAGCCAATTGCAACGATATACATGGCGCTATTGTAAATGAAGAAATCCGCCCAAACACCTGCCAAAGTCGGCTTCGTCTCCCTGGGCTGCCCCAAGGCCCTAGTCGATTCGGAACAAATTCTCACCCGCCTGCGGGCGGAGGGCTATCTCATTTCCCCGTCCTACGAGGATGCCGACTTGGTGGTGGTCAATACCTGCGGTTTTATTGATGCCGCCGTGGCGGAATCCCTCGAAGCCATCGGCGAGGCCCTGGACGAAAACGGCAAGGTCATCGTCACCGGCTGTTTGGGCGTCAAGAAGGATGTCGTGCTGGAAGCCCATCCCCAAGTTCTAGCGGTCACCGGTCCCCACGCCACGGAAGAGGTGATGCAGGCGGTGCATCAGCACCTGCCCCAACCCCACGACCCCTACACCAGCCTGGTGCCGCCCCAGGGCATCAAGCTCACGCCGAGGCATTACGCCTATTTAAAAATATCAGAGGGTTGCAACCACCACTGCACCTTTTGCATCATCCCGTCCCTGCGCGGCCCCCTGGTGAGCCGACCGGTACATGAAGTGATGCAGGAGGCGGAAAACCTGGTCAAGGCCGGGGTCAAGGAACTGGTGGTGGTGGCCCAGGATACCGCCGCCTATGGCCTGGACATGCATTACCGCACCGGTTTCTGGAACGGCAAGCCCATCCGTAGCCGGATTACCGACCTCGCTCGCGCCCTGGGTGAACTGGGCGTTTGGGTGCGCCTGATGTACGTCTATCCCTATCCAGCCGTCACCGATGTCGTGCCCTTGATGGCCGAGGGAAAAATCCTGCCTTATCTGGATGTGCCTTTGCAGCACGCCAGCCCGCGGATACTCAAGGCCATGAAACGCCCGGCAGGCGGGGAGAATGCCCTCAACCACATCCGCCGCTGGCGGGAAATCTGTCCGGATATCACCCTGCGCAGCACCTTCATCGTCGGCTTTCCGGGAGAAACCGAAAAAGACTTCGATAAGCTGCTGGGCTTCTTGGAAGAAGCTCAATTGGACCGAGTAGGCTGCTTTACCTATTCGCCGGTGGAAGGGGCGGCTGCCAACGATTTGCCGGGTGCCGTACCGGAAGAAGTCAAGCTTGAGCGTCAGGCCCGGCTCATGGAATTGCAGGAAGCCATCAGCGCCGATAAGCTGGCCGCCAAAGTGGGAAGAAGAATGACCGTCTTGGTGGACGAATGCGACGAGGAAGGGGCGGTTTGCCGTACCTCAGGCGATGCGCCCGAGGTGGATGGGGTGGTTTACCTGGATACCGGAGGTGCCAATCTCCAACCCGGCGAGTGGGCGGAAGTGGAGATCACCGATGCGGATGCCCATGACCTGCATGCCCGACTCGCCTAGTTTTCGAATATCTGGCCGGGGGCGTAGCACAGGCCGACATCGATCAGCCCCAAGGCGGCATTGACGTAACGCTCTTGCAGGCTCCAAATCTGACCGTTGTTCAAGAGGCGCTGAAAACCCTCGGCCAATTCGCGTTCGCTGGAAATCGCACCGGCGTCGAAGCGGGAAAGGAAGCTTGAGGTGTTCATGATGTTTCTCCATCTATTTCGGTTCTGCTCACTTGTTCTTAAGCAACCGCCATACCAAGTGAAAGAAAGTGCGCCGGTTAGGTAGTTTATCGGATTTCGAGGGGGAATCTTTAGCGGAGTCTCCGCCAAGGACGGCAAGGTTTGCCGGTTCGTGCAGGACAAGCGGCAATACGGTATGATTAGCTCCTTTCATGTTTAAGCTCAACGTATGAAAATCACATTCCTGGATTTCGAGCAGCCCATTGCCGAACTGGAAGCCAAGATCGAAGAATTGCGCTTCGTGCAGGAGGATTCCGCGGTCGATATTTCCGAAGAAATCTCCCGCCTGCAAAGAAAAAGCACCTCCCTGACCAAGGACATCTATGCCAAGCTGAGCGCTTGGCAAGTCTCTCAAGTGGCGCGCCACCCCCAGCGTCCCTACACCCTGGACTACCTGCAGGGGATTTTCACCGATTTCGAAGAACTGCACGGCGACCGTGCCTATGCCGATGACCCGGCCATCGTGGGGGGCTTCGCCCGCTTCGAAGGCAAGCCCGTCATGGTGATCGGCCATCAGAAAGGCCGCGATACCAAGGAAAAGATTTACCGCAACTTCGGCATGCCGCGACCCGAGGGCTACCGCAAGGCCCTGCGGCTGATGCGCCTAGCGGAAAAATTCGGTACGCCGGTGATAACTTTCATCGACACCCCCGGCGCCTATCCTGGCATCGGCGCCGAGGAGCGCGGCCAGTCTGAAGCCATTGCCCGCAACCTGTATGAAATGTCCAAGCTGCGGGTGCCCGTGATTTGCACCGTGGTGGGGGAGGGCGGGTCCGGCGGCGCGCTGGCGATCGGCGTCGGCGACATCGTGCAGATGCTGCAGTATTCCACCTATTCTGTCATTTCCCCCGAGGGTTGCGCCTCCATCCTGTGGAAAAGCGCCGAAAAGGCCTCCGAGGCGGCGGAAACTCTGGGCATCACCGCGTCGCGACTGAAAACCCTGGGCCTGATCGACAAGATCATCAGCGAACCCCTGGGGGGCGCTCACCGGGATTACGATGCCGCCATGCAAAACATGAAAAAAGCCTTGCAGGAAGGCCTGAAACAGATTGACGGGAAGTCCGCCGACGAGTTGCTCAAGACCCGCTACCAGCGCCTGATGGATTATGGCAAGTTCAAAGAGGCCGCAGCCTGATGGGCTGGCTGATCATCTAGCCGCTTTCATCCGGCGCCATTCGCCTCCCCGACGGAGCGTGGCGCTAGCCTTGAGCGGCGGCCTTGATTCCGTCGTCCTCTTCGACCTGCTACTCTCCCTGCGCCAATCCCAGGGATTCGATTTCTCCGCCATCCACGTCCACCATGGCCTGAGCCCCAATGCGGACCAATGGGAGGTTTTCTGCAGCCAGCTTTGCCAGAGGCATGCCGTTCCCTTCCAGGCCAAGCGGGTCGAAATCGCCCGGCGCCCACGCCAAAGCCTGGAAGCGCTGGCGCGGGAAGCCCGCTATCAAGCCCTTGCCCATAGCGGCCATGAGGTAATTTTCCTTGCGCAGCATGCTGACGACCAGGCGGAAACCCTTTTCCTGCAGCTTTTGCGCGGCGCAGGCCCCAAGGGGCTGGGGGCCATGCCCGAGGAACGGACCATGCCGGAAACCGGGGTGCGTCTCCTGCGGCCCCTGCTCGATATTCCGCGCCCGCTGTTGGAAGCCTATGCAGCGCAGCATCAGCTGGAATGGGTGGACGACGAAAGCAACAGGAATCCCGCTTATGACCGGAATTTCCTGCGCCACGAAATTTTTCCCCGTCTGGAGCAGCGTTTTCCTGGCTACCGCCAAACCTTGGGCCGCGCCTGCCGACACCTCGCCGAAGCGGGTGAACTGCTGGAGGAGCTTGCCTCCCTGGACGCCGAATCCGCCGTAAAGGGCGAACTCCTGGATGTCCGGGTCCTGCAGGCCCTCAGTCCAGCCCGGGCGGCCAATCTGTTGCGCCACTACCTCACCTTGCAGCGCCTGCCCTTACCCGATACGGAGCGCCTCCACGAGGCGCTGCGGCAATTGCGGGAAGCCAAGGACGACGCCCAGGTGCGCGTCCGCTTCGGCGAATTTGAAATCCGTCGCTATCACTGGCAAGCCGTCGCTCAGAAAGCAAAGCCCGAATTGCCCCCTGATTGGTCTCAAGCCTGGCGGGGAGAAGAACAACTCGAGCTGCCTGGCGTCCAGCTCAATTTCGAGCGCCGCAAAGGGGAAGGAATCAGCCTGGCAATGCTGGAAAACCGGGAGGTGACGTTGCGCTTCCGCAGAGGAGGAGAGCGCTTTCAGCCTTCTTGCGCCCGCCCAAACAGAAGCTTGAAAAATCTGCTGCAGGAAAGCGGCACCCCCCCTTGGCGCAGGGCTAGCCTGCCGCTGCTGTTTTGCGGGGAGCAACTGGTCTGGGTACCCGGCATCGGCGTGGATTGCGCTTATCAGGCGGGCGCCTCGGAAATTGGCCTGGTCCCCAGCACTCGATCCCGGCACTAGAACCCAGGCCGGTGTTCCGCTTAGTGATTCGGCACCACCACGGCACTGATCCCCATGCTGCGCAGCTTGGCATAGGCCTGGTCGGCTTCTGCCTTGTTTTGGAAGGGGCCTATGTTGAGGCGCGTCTCGGTATAGGACTTAATGCCATTTCGAGCCAAACGCTCCTGCAATTGCTGGGCATTGGCGTAGTCCGAGAAAACCCCGAGCTGAACCACATACCCCCTTGTAACAGGGGGCGGCGCCTGGCGCACAGGCTGAGCCGCTGGGGCGGGGCTTGCGGCCTCACGGGCAGGCACGGGCTTTTGCGCCGCCTGAACCGGGGGCGGCGCCACCGGCTTGGCGGGTACCGCTTCCGCGCGTTCTTTTGCGGGAGCCCCCGGTTTCTCCTGGGGCGCTGCCGCGCGGGAAGGCGCCGCCTTGCCCAAGGTCTTGGCGGGTTCGGCCGGCACCTGGGGAGGGGGGGGCGGTTCAGGCGTGGCGGGGGCCTCTGTCGTCTGCTCTGCCGGCTGTTCAGGTGCGGCTTGCTGCTCGGGCGGAGCTTCCTGGGGAGACTCAACCGTCGGAACGGGCTTTTCCGGCACAGCCGCCACCTTGGCGGGTAGCGGGGGCGCGGCAGGCTTCTCGCTGGGGAGATTGCTGAGCAAGGCCAGGGCGGCCACCGCTGCGGCAATCAGCACGATCGCCGCTATCAATCGCCGGGTGGCGCGTTTACGAAGGTCGCTTTGGGGATCGTGGAGAATCGGGTCTGGAGAAGGGCCTTGCTCCGCCATTGGATAATTCCTTCGTTTTTTTCGGTTTCGGGGGAACCCGGCTATTTAACGTCGGTTTTCCCTCGACGGTCAAGAAGACCGTCGGCAAATGGCCGCAAAAGCCCGAAAACGGTTTATTTTGTTCGCCCAACGTGGTATTTTACCGAGCTATTTTTTACCCGAAATATTTCATTTGATTTGGAGAGAACCATTATGGCCGTTGAGCGTACCTTGTCGATCATCAAACCCGATGCCGTGGCTAAAAACGTAATCGGCAAGATTTACTCTCGTTTTGAAAGCAATGGTCTGAAGATCGTTGCCGCCCGCATGATGCACCTGTCCCGCCAGGAAGCGGAAGGCTTCTACGCCGTGCACAAGGAGCGCCCCTTCTTCAAGGACTTGGTGGACTTCATGGTTTCCGGCCCGGTGATGGTGCAAGTGCTGGAAGGGGAGAACGCCATCCAGAAAAACCGCGAGCTGATGGGCGCCACCGACCCCAAGAAGGCCGAACCCGGCACCATCCGCGCCGACTTCGCCGAGAGCATCGATGCCAACGCGGTGCACGGCTCCGACGGCCCCGATACCGCCAAGGTCGAGATCGCCTACTTCTTCCCGGCCCTGAACATTTACTCCCGTTAATGACGGTAAACCTGCTCGACTTCAATCTTCAGCAACTCTCCGCCTTTCTTGAGGAGGCGGGGGAAAAGCCGTTCCGCGCCAAGCAATTGCTGCGCTGGATACACCAATACGGTGAAAACGACTTTTCCGCCATGAGCGACCTTTCCAAGTCGCTGCGGGAGAAGTTGGCAGGAATCGCCAAGATCGAACCGCCGCGGCTGCTGCGGGAGCAGCAGTCCGCCGACGGCACCCGCAAGTGGCTGCTGGGCACTGACGTCGGCAACGCGGTGGAAGCGGTTTTCATCCCTGAAGACGACCGCGGCACCCTGTGCGTTTCCACCCAGGTGGGGTGCGCCCTGGAGTGCGCCTTCTGCTCCACCGGCAAGCAAGGCTTCAACCGCAACCTCGAAGTCTCCGAAATCATCGGCCAGTTGTGGTGGGCCAACAAGGCCCTGGGGCGCGACCCGAAAGGGGAGCGCCTCATCAGCAACGTGGTGCTGATGGGCATGGGCGAACCCCTGCTCAATTTCGACAATCTCGTCACCGCCCTCGACCTGATGCTGGACGATTTCGGCTACGGCCTTTCCCGGCGCCGCGTGACGGTCAGCACTTCCGGCATCATCCCGGCCATGGACCGCCTGCGGGACCGCTGCCCGGTGGCTCTGGCGGTATCCCTCCACGCGCCGAACGACGAATTGCGCAACCGCCTGGTGCCCATCAATCAGAAATACCCTCTCAAGGAGCTGATGGCGGCATGCCGCCGTTACGTGGAAAAAGCTCCCCGTGATTTCATCACCTTCGAATACGTGCTCCTGGACGGCGTGAACGATACCGATGCCCATGCCCGGGAGCTAATCGCCTTGACCCGGGACGTCCCTAGCAAGTTCAACCTGATCCCCTTCAATCCCTTCGCGGGGTCGGGGTTCAACCGCTCCAAGCCCGAGAGCGTCAAACGCTTCCAGAACCTTCTGATGGAGGCTGGCATTATCACCACTACCCGAAAAACCCGCGGAGACGATATCGATGCCGCCTGCGGCCAACTCGCCGGCCAGGTCCAGGATAAATCCCGCCGGCGGGCCGCCGCCAAGGAGGCGACCCGATGAAGCGCTGGCTGATTATCGCTTTCTGGCTGGTGGGGAGCCCTCTGTCTGCCCATGCCGGTCTGACTGACACCTTGATCCTGTCCACCTTCACCAATCATCTGGCCGCCGCGGATACGGACAGCACGCCCACCGAAGGCGTCCCGTCCTCTCCGACCTATCGGGCGCAGGTCCACACCGAATTGGGCGTGGCGTATTTTTCCCGTGGCCAGCTGAGCATTGCCCTTCAGGAACTCAACGAGGCCATTAGCGCCGATTCGAGCTACGCGCCGGCTTACAATGTTCTCGGCCTTCTCTACATGCAGCTGCAGGAGAGCGATAAGGCCCGGCGCAGTTTCGAGCGCGCCATCAGCTTGGCGCGCAACGACTCGGAAGTGCAAAACAACTACGGCTGGTTCTTGTGTCAGGCGGGGCAACCCAAGGAAGCGATCGAGCATTTCAAGCAGGCGCTGAAGAATCCGCTCTACGCCACCCCGGAAAAACCCAATTTCAATGCCGGCATCTGCTCCATGAAACTGGGTGACGAGGCCGCCGCGGAGGAATACTTCAACAAAGCCATCAAATTGCAGCCCCGCATGGCGCCGGCGCTTTACTACCTGGGGGAGATTTCCTTTAAACGCTCCGATTACGCCCAGGCCAAGGCCTACATCGACCGCTACATGCAGCTGATGCTCGAACCCTCGGCGGAAGCCCTGTGGCTGGCCGTTCGCATTGCTCATCTGTCTGGGGACCGCCAGGCTGACGCGCAGTACAACTTCATGCTGCGCAAACGTTACCCGGATTCCAAGGAAGTCCAATTGCTGCGGGAAGGACGTTACGAATGACCGAAGAGGCACTGGAACAGGATCAGGCGCAAGCTGCCGTCTCAGGGGAGGCTGGTGACACGGCGGCGTCCCCCCAGAACAGCGCAGGCGCCCTGCTGCGGCAGGCGCGCGAGGAATCCGGCTTCAGCGTTGCCGATATCGCCCGCCAGCTCAAGTTGGGCGCGCGCCAAATCGAAGCCCTGGAAGAGAACGATTTCGACAAGCTGCCGGGGCCGACCTTTGTCCGCGGTTTCATCCGCAATTACGCCAAGCTGCTGCAAATCGACCCCAGTCCCGTCCTGGACGCTTATCTTCGCACCGATCCGCAGTTGCCGGCCCAAGTCATTACCGCGCCCGAGGATCAGGTCAGCTTTAGCGAGCATCCCAAAGGTTTTCAAATTCGTTATGGCATCGCCTTGGCCGTCGCCGTGGCGGTGGCTGGAGCCGCCCTTTACCACTGGTCGCCCGTGAAGGGGGCCGCGCCCATTTCCGACAGCGTCAGCAAGCACGCCGAGATAACGCTCCCTCCCCCGGAAGAGAACAAACCCGAGCCGGTCGCCCCCGTGGCCGCCGAGCCGGTCGCCGCGACGCCTCAGCAGCAAGCGGCCCCCTCGGCCGCCGCTCCCAGCGAAGCATTGCCGGCTATTACATTGACTTTCAGCGGCAATTCCTGGGTCGAAATCCATGACCGTCAGGGAAAAATCGTTTTTTCCCAGCTTAATCCTGCCGGGACGCAGCAAACGATACAGGGCGCCCCCCCGCTTGAGCTGGTGATCGGCAACGCCCCCGCCGTCAAATTGAGCTACAAGGGCAAGCCCGTTGATTTGACGGCCTTCACCCGTTCCGACGTGGCCCGCATCACCCTGGACTGAACCATGCACCACCACCAGATTCCCCGCCGGAAAAGCCGGCAAATTCGCGTTGGTAACGTCCTGGTGGGAGGCGATGCTCCCATCAGCGTTCAGACCATGACCAATACCGACACCTGCGACGTGGCCGCCACGGTGGAGCAGATACGCCGCTCGGCCAAAGCCGGCGCCGACATCGTGCGCGTTTCGGTCCCCACCATGGAAGCCGCGGAGGCTTTCGGCGAAATCAAGAAACAGTCGCCGGTGCCGCTGGTGACGGATATTCACTTCGACTACAAAATCGCCCTGCGAGTCGCCGAACTAGGAGCGGATTGCCTTCGCATCAATCCCGGCAACATCGGCCGCGAGGACAGGGTGAGGGCCGTGGTGGAATCCGCCCGCGACCACGGGATTCCCATCCGCATCGGCGTCAATGCCGGTTCCCTGGAAAAGGACTTGCAGCAGAAGTATGGCGAACCCACCCCAGAGGCCATGGTGGAGTCAGCCATGCGCCACATCGAAATCCTCGAAAAACTGAATTTCCCCGATTTCAAGGTCAGCCTCAAGGCTTCCGACGTTTTCACCACGGTGGAAGCCTATAAACTGCTCGCCAACCAAATCGAGCAGCCTCTCCACCTCGGCATTACCGAGGCTGGCGGCCTGCGCTCCGGCAGCGTGAAATCCGCTATCGGACTGGGATTGCTGCTCGCCCAGGGCATCGGCGACACCCTCCGGGTTTCCCTGGCGGCGGATGTGGTGGAAGAAGTGAAAGTCGGCTTCGACATCCTGAAAAGCCTGCATCTGCGCCAGAAGGGAATCAACCTCATCGCCTGTCCCACTTGTTCCCGCCAGGAATTCGATGTCATCAAGACCGTCAATGCCCTGGAGGAGCGGCTGGAAGACATCACCGAACATCTGGACGTGGCGGTTATCGGCTGCGTGGTAAACGGCCCCGGCGAGGCGCGGGAGGCTCACCTCGGCGTCACCGGCGGTTCGCCCAATCTGCTGCTGTACGTGGACGGCAAGCCGGAAGAAAAAATCAAGGAAGAGGGCCTGGTCGACCTACTGGAACAGCGCATCCGCGCCAAGATCGCCACCATGAAGACCGACAAACCCCAGGACTGAGTCCTCCATCCATTTACTCATTCATTTCAGAGCACTATGAGCAACACCATCCAAGCCGTGCGCGGCATGAACGACGTTCTTCCCGATCACGCCCATATCTGGGCGTTTTTCGAAGAGACCGTCCGCGACTGGCTCCATGCCTACGGCTATCGCAACATCCGCATGCCCATCGTCGAGCAGACCGGCCTTTTCAAGCGCGCCATCGGCGAAGTCACCGACATCGTCGAAAAGGAGATGTACACCTTCGTCGACAGCCTGAACGGCGAGAGCCTGACCCTGCGCCCGGAGGGAACCGCCGGCTGCGTGCGCGCCGTTCTGCAACACAACCTCCTGTACAATGCCCCCCAGCGTCTCTGGTACATGGGCCCCATGTTCCGCCACGAGCGCCCCCAGAAGGGGCGTTACCGCCAGTTCCACCAAGTGGGCGTGGAATCCTTGGGCTTCGCCGGACCGGACATGGACGCGGAACAGATCATCATGGGCGCGCGCCTGTGGAAGAAGCTCGGCCTGAGCGATATCGCCCTCCAGATCAACACCTTGGGCAGCAGCGAAGACCGGGCCCGCTACCGTTCCCGCCTGGTGAAATACCTGGAGGGGCACCTCGATCAACTGGACGAGGATTCCCGCCGCCGCCTCCACAGCAATCCGCTGCGGGTGCTGGACAGCAAGAATCCCGCGATGCAGGGCATCATCGAAGGAGCGCCGCGGCTGCTGGACGACCTGGGCGAAGACGCCCTGAAGCATTTCGAGGACCTGCAAAGCATGCTGCGCAGCGCCGGGGTGGAGTTCGAAATCAATACCCGTCTGGTGCGGGGGCTGGATTATTACAACTACAGCGTGTTCGAATGGGTGACCGATCGTCTTGGCGCCCAGGGCACGGTATGCGCCGGCGGCCGCTATGACGGACTGGTCGAACAACTGGGCGGCAAGCCGGCCTCCGCCTGCGGCTTCGCCATGGGCGTGGAGCGCCTGCTGGCACTGATGGAAGAACAGAAGGTGGATATCCCGCAGGCGGCCCCCGACGCTTACGTCGTCCATGTGGGCGAAGCAGCGGACCGCTTCGCCTTGAATGCCGTGGAACAATTACGTGATGCCGGCGTCCGCGCCGTGCTGCACTGCGGTGGAGGGAGCTTCAAATCCCAAATGAAAAAGGCCGACCAAAGCGGCGCCCGCTATGCCTTGATCATCGGCGATAATGAAGCTGCCGCGGGCCAGATTGCCGTCAAACCCCTGCGTGTTCCCGGGGAACAATCCATGCTCGGCGTGGCCGAAACCGCCGACATTCTCAAACAACGTTAAACCATATCGGGAAAACCATGTACGACCTCGAAGAACAGGAACAGCTTGACGCCCTCAAGGCGTGGTGGAAACAGCATGGCAAGACGGTGATCGTTGCCGCGGCGGTGGGCATTGCCGTTGCCGCCGGCATCCAGGGCTGGCGCCATTACCAGAAAACGCAAACCGCCAATGCCGCGACGCTTTACCAGGGCCTGCAGGATGCCCTGCAAATGCGTGACCTGAAGAAAGTGCGCGATGCCGCCGGGCAATTGATAGACAAATATCCCTCTACCCCTTACGCTGCCCGGGCCGCCATGATCGCTTCCGCCGCCAACTCCGGCAACGGCGACGACAAGAGCGCCAAAGCCCAGTTGCAGTGGGTAGTGGAGCACGCCAAGGAATCCCAGCTTCAGGATACCGCCCGCTTGAGGCTGGCCGGCCTTCTGCTGCAAGAAAAGGACTACGGCGCCGCAGCCAAGCTCCTGGACGCCCAACATGACCCGGCCTTCGACGGCCTTTACGCGGACCTCAAGGGCGACCTCCTGTCCCTGCAGGGCAAAACCGACGAAGCGAAGAAGGCCTATCGTACCGCGTTGGAGAAACTGGACCAGAAGGGTGAGTACCGCAACCTGGTGCAAATGAAACTGGACGCCCTGGGAGGCTGACCATGCGCAACTTCCGCTCCACCACCGTCCGCATTCTGTTGGCCATGGGCTTGGCCGCCCAGCTTGCCGCTTGCTCCAGCCTGAAGGAGAACGTCTCCACCGGTTTCGGACTCTTCGGTAGCAAGGATAACAGCGTCAAGCCTGCCGCCCTCGTCGACTTCAAGCCCTCACTCGTCCTGGGCACGGCATGGCGCGCCTCGGTGGGAGAGGCGGGCGACTATGTCTTCTTCCCCGCGCTTTACGGCAACAGCGTCTTCGCCGCTGGGCACGACGGCAAGATTGCCCGTTTCGAGGCCGACACCGGCCGGACTGTGTGGACGGTGGATGCCGGCAAGAAACTCACCGGGGGCGTTGGCGCCGGGGAGGGGATTGTTGTCGTGGGAACCCCCGAGGCACAACTCCTGGCCTTCGACGAAGGCGACGGCCACCCCTTGTGGCAGGCGCGGCTGAGCGGCGAAATCCTGAGCGCGCCCGCCATCCTCAACGACGTGGTCGTCGTGCGGACCGGCGATGGCCGCCTTTACGGCCTCGATGCCCGTGACGGCAAGCGCAAATGGACATATCTGCGCCCCAACCCGGCCTTGACCCTGCGCAGCTACGCCGGCGCCCTGGTGGAGCGTGGAGCTGTGTTTTCCGGCTTCGCCGGGGGCAAACTGGCCGCCCTCGATCTCGGCACCGGCGCCGTCGGCTGGGAAGCCAACGTGGCTCTGCCCCACGGCGTCACCGAACTGGAGCGCATCGCCGACATCACCAGCACGCCGGTGGCCGACAGCGGCCAAATCTACGCCGTGGCCTACCAGGGCCGCGTGGTGAGCATCGACATTCCCAGCGGCAACATTGTCTGGGCCCGGGACATGTCCAGTTTTTCCGGCTTGGCCGTCGATGGCTACAACGTTTACGTCAGCGACGCCAAGGGGGCCGTCGTGGCTCTCGACCGCGCCAGCGGCGCCAGCATGTGGAAGCAGGACAAGCTGACCGCACGCCAGCTTTCCGCTCCGGCCGTGCTGGGACGCTACGTGGTGGTGGGCGATCTGGAAGGCTATGTCCATTTCCTCTCCCGGGATGACGGTTCCTTTGCCGGACGCATCGCCACCGACGGCAGCCCGATCCGCGCCCGTCCCCTCGATATCGGTGGCGGGGTGCTGGTACAGACCAGCAAAGGCGGCCTCTATGTCATTCGCCCCCAATAACGGAATCGGCTCGTAAAGATGAAACCCACCCTCGCCTTGGTCGGTCGGCCCAACGTCGGCAAATCGACTCTCTTCAACCGCCTGACCAAGAGCCGTGATGCCATCGTGGCGGACATGCCCGGCTTGACCCGGGACCGTCATTACGGCCACGGCGTCATCGGCGAGAAACCCTTTCTGGTGGTGGACACCGGGGGATTCGAGCCGGTGGCGAGCGAGGGAATCTTCCATGAAATGGCCAAGCAGACCCTGTTGGCGGTAGACGAGGCCGACGTGGTGGTGTTCGTGGTGGATGCCCGCCAGGGCTTGACCCCCCAGGACAAAATCATCGCCGACCGGCTGCGCAAATCCAGCTGCAAGGTGCTGGTGGCCGTCAACAAGGCAGAGGGATTGCCGCGCCAGGTGGTGGCGGCGGAATTCTACGAGCTCGGTCTCGGCGACCCCTATCCCATTTCCGCGACCCACGGCGACAACGTGCATCATCTCGTGGAACTGGCCCTGGAGGATTTTCCCCTTGAACAGGAAGGGGAGGGCGATGACGATCACCCGAAGATCGCCGTGGTCGGCCGTCCCAACGTGGGCAAATCCACCCTCATCAACAGCCTGGTCGGCGAGGAACGGGTTATCGCCTTCGACCTGCCGGGCACCACCCGTGACAGCATTTACGTGGACTTCGACCGGGATGGCCAGCGCTACACCTTGATCGACACCGCTGGCATACGAAAAAAAGGCAAGGTTTTCGAGTCCATCGAAAAATTCTCGGTGGTCAAAACCCTGCAGGCCATCGAAGACGCCAACGTCGTGGTTCTGGTGCTGGATGCCCGGCAGGACATCTCCGAGCAGGATGCCCATATCGCCGGTTTCATCCTGGAAAGCGGCCGTGCCTTGGTGGTGGCCCTCAACAAATGGGATGGCCTTGCCCGGGATGCCCGGGAGCGCATCAAGGCGGACATGGAGCGCAAGCTGAGTTTTCTTTCCTTCGCGCGCCTGCATTACATCTCCGCCCTCAAGGGCAGCGGGCTGGGCGGTCTGCTGGCGTCGATCAACGAAGCCTATGCAGCGGCCATGGCCAAGCTTTCCACTCCCAAACTCACCCGCACCCTCCACGATGCCGTGGCGAAACATCAGCCGCCCATCGTCGGCCTGCACCGTCCCAAGCTGCGCTATGCCCACCAGGGGGGGAGCAATCCACCGGTGATCGTGATTCACGGCAATGCCCTGGAAAGCGTGCCGGAACACTATCGCCGCTATCTGGAAAAAACCTTCCGCGATGCCTTTAAGCTCCAAGGCACGCCCTTGCGCGTCCAATTCAAGCAGGGCCACAACCCCTATGCGGACAAGAAAGCGCCCCCCCTGACGAAGCGGCAGGAAAACAAGGCCCGGCGAGAAAAGCGCTTCCGCAATAAGACCTACGGATAGACCCTCTTCTGAGTTCCCTCATTGAGATGCCTGCATCCGACATGAAAAATGGACTGGCAGATTCCGTAAAGTGGGGTAATATAAGAACCCGAGTTCCGAGCTTGCCTATATTTTTTCGGCAATCTCTTTCACGAAGAGTGTTACCCAGTTGAATCGAATTAACTTTTGGAGTTTCAAATGAGTGCAAAAGGGCAAATGTTACAAGACCCCTTCCTGAATATCCTGCGCAAGGAACACGTCCCCGTGTCCATTTACTTGGTCAATGGAATCAAGCTGCAAGGACACATTGACTCCTTCGACCAGTATGTCGTGCTGCTGAAGAACTCCGTCACCCAGATGGTTTACAAGCACGCCATTTCTACCGTTGTTCCGGCCCGTCCGGTCAATATCCCCTTTGAGCACCACCCCCAACAAGAATCCTGATGTTTGACCGTCCCGAAGGCGGGGACAAGGCGGTCCTGGTCAGCCTGGATTTCGGCCAGCCTGACTACGAGGAAGACGTTGAGGAATTGTGCCGGCTGGTGGAAAGCGCCGGCCTGGATATCGCCGAGGTGATCAGAGGGCGGCGCTCTCGTCCTGATCCGGCGCTTTTCGCGGGTAGCGGTAAAGTGGAAGAGATTTCCCTGTCTCTCGCTGAAAGCGGAGCAGCCCTCGCCGTCTTCAATCACGAGCTGTCCGCAGCCCAGGAACGTAATCTGGAAAAGGCCCTCAATTGCCGTGTCATCGACCGGACGACCCTGATTCTTGATATTTTCGCCCAACGCGCCCGCAGCCACGAAGGCAAACTGCAGGTTGAACTGGCGCAGCTGGAGCATCTCTCGACCCGGCTGGTACGCGGCTGGACCCACTTGGAGCGGCAACGGGGCGGTATCGGCTTGCGCGGCCCAGGCGAAACGCAGTTGGAGACGGACCGCCGCCTCCTGGGGAAACGCGTCAAATTGCTCAAGGAAAAGCTGACCACCATCCAGCGCCAGCGCAAGGTCCAGCGGCGCGCCCGCCAGCGCGCAGACGTCCTCTCGGTTTCCCTGGTCGGCTACACCAACGCCGGCAAGTCGACGTTGTTCAATGCCCTGACCCATGCCAAGGCTTACGCCGCGGACCAGCTTTTCGCCACCCTGGACACCACCTCTCGGCGTCTCTTCCTGCCGGAAGGCGGGACGGTGGTTCTGTCGGATACCGTCGGCTTCATCAAGCACCTCCCCCACAGCCTGGTGGCAGCGTTCCGCGCCACCCTGGAGGAGGCCATTCAAGCCGATTTGCTGCTGCACGTGGTGGACGCCAGCAGCAGCAACTTTGCGCAACAAATCGAAGAAGTGAACAAAGTGCTGCAAGAGATCGGCGCCGATACCATCCCGCAAGTAAAAATCATGAACAAAATCGACCTCAAGGGACTCTCTTCGGGAGTGGAGCGGGATGAGTATGGTAGAATCGTGGCCGTACGCGTTAGCGCTAGAACCGGCGACGGCCTGGACTTTGTGCGCCAAGCTCTTGCCGAGACGGTAGCGGCAACCCGCCGTCAAAACCGGCCGGAAGAAACCACATTGGGAATTCCTATTCCCGGCCCCCATTGCTGAACCGGATAATACTCAGGAATACGCTATGGCATGGAACGATCCCCAGTGGGGAGGAAAAAAGAATAATGACGGCCCACCCGATTTGGATGAGTTGTGGCGTAAGTTCAACCAGAAGCTGAACGAACTGTTCGGCCGCAAGGGAGGCGGGCGCCCCTCCGGAGACGGCGAAGGGCCGAGTGGCAGTCCTGTCAAGCTGCCCGGCGTGGGCGTGCTCGCCGCCGCCGCCGTGGCGGTGTGGCTGGGCAGCGGTTTTTATATCGTCGATGCCGCCAAGCGGGGGATCGTGCTGCGCTTTGGCAAATACGTCGAAACCACCCAACCCGGTCCCCACTGGCATCTTCCCTATCCCATAGAAAGCGTTGAGGTCGTCAACCTCGACCAAATGCGGACGGTGGAAATAGGCTACCGCAACAACTTCAAGAACAAGGTACAGAAAGAAGCCTTGATGCTTACGGACGATGAGAACATCATCGATATCCAGTTCGCCGTGCAGTACATTCTGAAAAACCCCGAAGACTACCTGTTCAGCAACCGCAACCCGGACGAGGCCGTGCGGCAAGCCGCCGAAACCTCCATTCGCGAAGTGGTGGGCAAGAGCAAAATGGACTTCGTCCTCTACGAAGGCCGTGAAGCCGTGGCCTCCAACGCGGCCAAGCTGATGCAGGAGATTCTCGACCGCTACAAGACAGGCATTGCCATCAGCAAAGTGACGATGCAAAACGCCCAGCCCCCGGAAGAGGTTCAAGCCGCTTTCGACGATGCGGTCAAGGCAGGCCAGGACCGGGATCGTCAAAAGAACGAGGGGCAAGCCTACGCCAACGACGTCATTCCCAAGGCCCGCGGCACCGCCGCTCGCCTGCTGGAGGAGGCGGAGGGCTACAAGCAGCGCGTCATCGCCAACGCCGAGGGTGACGCGAGCCGCTTCAAGCAGGTGGTGGTCGAATACAATAAGGCTCCTGGCGTCACCCGTGACCGTCTCTACCTCGATGCCATGCAGCAGATCTACGCCAATACCAGCAAGGTGCTGGTGGACCAAAAGAACGGCAACAGCCTGCTTTACCTGCCCTTGGACAAACTGATTCAGCAAAGCGCAAGCGAGGCGCCCGCCACGAAACCTGCTGCCCCGGCCGTGCCGCCGCCCCAAGAGACGTCGCCGGCATCCGGTGGTGACAGCACATTCCGCTCCCGCGACGCCTTTCGCAGCCGTGACAGGGAGGTAAGGCCGTGAAGAAAAATCTCTCCACCCTCATTGCCGCCGCGGTCGTCGCGTTCGCCGTGCTGAGTTTTTCCGTCTTCACCGTTGACCAGCGCCAGGCTGCGGTCGTCTTCCAGTTGGGGGAGATCGTTTCGGTCAAAACCAAACCGGGCCTGTATTTCAAACTGCCCTTGGTGCAGAACGTGCGTTTCTTCGACAAACGCATCCTCACCATCGACACGCCGGAACCGGAACGTTTCATCACCTCCGAGAAAAAGAACGTGCTGGTCGACTATTACGCCAAATGGCGCATCGTTGACGTCAAGCGGTACTATGTCAGCGTGGGCGGCGACGAAAGCCGCGCGGAAACCCGCCTGATGCAGACCATCAACGACAGCCTCCGGGCCGAGTTCGGCAAACGCACGGTTCACGACGTGGTCTCCGGCGAGCGGGACAAAATCATGGAAATCCTGCGAGCCAAGGCCGACCAGGATGCCCGAAAAATCGGCGCCCAGGTTCTGGACGTTCGCCTGAAGCGGGTGGATCTCCCCCAGGAAGTCAGCGAGTCCGTCTATCGCCGCATGGAAGCCGAGAGGAAGCGGGTTGCCAACGAGCTGCGCTCCCAAGGCGCGGCGGAAGCGGAAAAAATCCGTGCCGATGCGGACCGTCAGCGTGAGGTGATCCTGGCCGAAGCCTACCGCGATGCCCAGCGCACCAAAGGGGAGGGCGATGGCAAGGCCTCGGCCATCTATGCCGCCGCCTATGGCCAGAACCCGGAGTTCTATGCGTTCTACCGCAGCCTCCAGGCTTACCGCGAGAGTTTCAAGAACAAGAACGACGTCCTGGTGCTGGACCCCAGTTCGGACTTCTTCAAATACATGAAACACCCCAAGGCTGGCAAATGAGTGGAAACTTGCTGAACGCTCTGGCACTGATGCTGGTGATTGAAGGCGTACTGCCCTTTCTCGCCCCAGCCGCATGGCGCCAGACTTTCCGCAAGATGGTCGAGTTTTCCGACGGGCAACTGCGTTTTGTCGGCATGACCTCCATGCTGGGCGGCCTGTTGCTGCTCTATCTGGCCAACCCTTCTTGAGCAAAAGCTTTCTCTGAATTTCAAAATGCACGCTTGGCTTTTACCCGAATACATTGAAGACGTTCTTCCTCCTGAGGCGTGGAAAATAGAACAAATACGCCGGCGCTTGCTGGATTTGTTCCACAGTAACGGCTATGAGTTCGTCATTCCTCCCCTCCTGGAATACCTGCCGTCGCTATTGACCGGAACCGGCAGCGACATGGATCTGAAAACCTTCAAGCTCGTTGACCAGCTCACCGGGCAGATGATGGGGCTGCGGGCCGACATCACTCCCCAAGCCGCCCGCATCGATGCCCACCTGCTCAACCGGCCTGGCGTGGTCCGCCTCAGTTATACCGGCAGCGTCGTTCATTCCTTGCCCAATGGCGTTACCCAGAACCGGGAACCGCTACAAATCGGCGCCGAGCTGTTCGGCCACAGCGGTATCGAGAGCGATGGCGAAATTCAGCGCCTGATGCTGAAATCCCTCCAATCGCTTGGCATCGAACATATTCAACTCGATCTGGGCCATGTGGGGATTATCGGCAGCCTGATGAACGCGGCAGGGCTGCGCAACGAACAGGAAACGGAGCTGTTTGGCGCCCTGCAAAGCAAGGATGCGGCAGGCATCAAGGCCTTGACCCGCGACTGCCCGTCGGAAGTCTGCCAAGCCTTGCGCGCTTTGCCGGAACTATATGGTGGCGTGGAAATTCTCGAAAAAGCCCGGGGCGTCTTGCCGAATCTAGGCGGTATCGGCGCCGCCCTCGACCAGTTGGCGACCCTCGGCAAACTCGCCGAAGGGCTGGTCAGCGATGTCTGTTACGACCTGGCCGAGCTGCGTGGCTATCATTATCACAGCGGCGTGGTTTTCAGCGCCTACAGCCGCGAACGTTCCCACGCCGTGGCCCTTGGCGGCCGCTACGACGAAGTCGGCAAGGTGTTCGGCCGTTCCCGGCCCGCCACCGGCTTCAGCATGGATTTGCGTGTCTTGGCCGCGCTCGCTAAGCTAGAGCCGGGAAAGGGCGCCATTCTGGCGCCGGCTGCTGTAGACGCCAAACTGGAAGAGAAAATCGAATTTTTGAGAACGGCCGGGGAAGTGGTAGTCGTCCAACTGCCGGGGTCTTCCATGGAAGAAGGGGGCTTTCGCCGCCGCCTGGAACAACGCAACGGCGAATGGCAAGTAATTGATTTGTGAGTATGTTTGTATAGGACAAGCACGAAAATGACCAAAAATGTTGTGGTGATCGGCACCCAGTGGGGGGATGAAGGCAAGGGTAAAATCGTCGACTGGCTGACCGATCATGCCCAGGGCGTAGTGCGCTTTCAAGGCGGACACAATGCCGGCCATACCCTGGTGATCGGCAGCAAGAAGACCGTCCTGCACCTGATCCCTTCCGGCATCCTGCGGGAAAACGTGGACTGCTTCATCGGCAACGGCGTCGTCGTGTCCCCCTGGGCCCTGATGGAGGAAGTGGACATGCTGGAAAATTCCGGCGTGCCGGTAAAGGCCCGCCTCAAGATTTCCGAAGCCTGTCCGGTGATCATGCCCTACCACGTCGCCCTGGATCACGCCCGGGAAGCCGCCAAGGGCGCCGGCAAGATCGGCACCACCGGCCGCGGCATCGGCCCCGCCTACGAGGACAAGGTTTCCCGCCGCGGCATCCGCATTCAGGACATGTTCCACCGGGAGCGCCTGGCCGCCAAGCTGGGGGAAATCCTCGACTACCACAATTTCGTCCTGAAGAACTACTTCAAGGCCGAGACCGTGGACTTCCAGAAGACCCTGGACGAAACCCTGGCCATCGCCGAGCGCATCAAGCCCATGGTGGCGGATGTGCCACGCCTGCTGTTCGAGGCCAATAAAGCCGGCAAGCACCTGCTGTTCGAAGGCGCCCAGGGCACCTTGCTGGACATCGACCACGGCACCTATCCTTTCGTCACCTCGTCCAACTGCATCGCCTCCAACGCCGCCACCGGCAGCGGCGTGGGCCCCCAGATGCTGAGCTACGTGCTGGGCATCACCAAGGCCTATACCACCCGCGTCGGCGGCGGCCCGTTTCCCACCGAGTTGTATGATGCGGTGGACAAACTGGACCCGGTAGGCAAGCGCTTGGCGGAGCGTGGCCATGAATTCGGCGCCACCACCGGCCGCGCCCGCCGCTGCGGCTGGTTCGATGCTGCCGCTCTCAAGCGCTCCATCCAGATCAACGGCGTAACGGGCTTGTGCGTGACCAAGCTGGACGTGATGGACGGCATGGACACGGTGCGCATCGGCGTGGGCTACAAGGTGGATGGAAAAACCACCGATATTCTCCCGGTGGGTGCTGAAATTCTCGCCAAGTGCGAGCCGATTTACGAAGACATGCCGGGCTGGCAGGAAAGCACCGTGGGCGTAAAAACCTACGACGCACTGCCCGAGAATGCCCGCAAGTATCTGAAACGCATGGAAGAGGTATGTGGCGTGCCCATCGACCTCATTTCCACCGGTCCCGACCGGGAAGAAACCATTGTTCTGCGCCATCCCTTCGAATGAGCGCAGGAAATAAAAAAGGCGCTGCATTCGCAGCGCCTTTTAAATTTTGGTGCCCAGAAGAGGACTCGAACCTCCACAGTGTTGCCACCACTAGGACCTGAACCTAGCGCGTCTACCAATTCCGCCATCTGGGCGTCGGAAGCCGCGTATTTTACGGAAATTAAGACGGTTGTCAAATGACTAAAAGCATAAGATTGCAGGACCCCTATCTCGAAAGGGAAAAAACGAAGTACGATCATCCACTTCCGAGCAGAGAATTTATTTTGCAGATTCTCGCCGAACAGGGTGTTCCGGTGCCCCAAGAGAAGCTAGCCAAGCTTCTTGATATTCACGATGAGGAAATCGACCTGTTCGCCCGCCGCATGCGCGCCATGGAGCGGGACGGCCAGATCATGCGCAATCGCAAGAACGCGATCTGCATCGCTTCCAAGCTGGACCTCATCAAGGGCCGTATCGAAGGCCATGCGGACGGTTTCGGCTTCCTGGTTCCCGACGACGGCAGCCCCGACATCTTTCTGAGTCCCAAGGAAATGCACAAGGTGCTCCACGGGGACATCGTCATGGGCCGAGTCACCGGCACCGACCGCCGCGGACGCCCCGAGGGCGCCATCGTCGAAGTCCTGGAACACGTCAACCACCGCATGGTTGGACGCCTGTACTCTGACCATGGCATCTACTACGTCGTGGCGGAAAACAAGCGCATCAACCAGGACATCCTTATCCCCGGCGGCGCCGAAAACGGCGCTCAGCCAGGCCAAGTGGTGATGGTTGAACTGATGCAGCAGCCCAACAAATACGCCCAGCCCATCGGCCGGGTCGTGGAGGTATTGGGCAACTATGCCGATCCCGGCATGGAAATCGAGATTGCCTTGCGCAAGCACGATCTGCCCCATGTCTTCCCGCCGGAAGTGGAGAAACTGTGCGCCAAATTCACGCCTACCGTCCAGAAAAAGGACATGAAGGACAGGGAGGACATTCGCCACTTGCCCTTGGTGACCATCGACGGCGAAACCGCCCGGGATTTCGACGATGCGGTGTACTGCGAACGGCAGGGCAAGGGCTACCGCCTAGTTGTGGCCATCGCCGATGTCAGCCACTACGTTCGCCCTGGCGATGCCTTGGACAAGGAGGGGCTGAACCGCGGCAACTCGGTCTACTTCCCGCGCCGGGTGATTCCCATGCTGCCGGAGGTCCTCTCTAACGGGCTGTGCTCCCTCAACCCCGAAGTGGACCGCCTCTGCATGGTGTGCGACATGGTCGTGGACAGCAAAGGGGAAATCAAGCAATACCGCTTCTACCCGGCGGTGATGTTCTCCCATGCCCGCCTCACCTACACCAAGGTGGCGGATATGCTGGAGAATCCGGATGGGGAAAATGCCAGACAATACAAGGTGCTGTTGCCCCATATCCAGAACCTGCACGAACTCTTCCTAGTACTGCTGAAGGAACGGGAAAAGCGTGGCGCCATCGATTTCGAGACCACGGAAACCCAGATGATTTTCAACGACCAGGGCAAGATCGAGCGCATCGTGCCGGTGAAGCGCAACGACGCCCACCGCCTGATCGAGGAATGCATGCTGGCGGCCAACGTCTGCGCCTCGGATTTCCTGCACCAGCACGAGCACCCGACCCTGTACCGAATCCACGAAGGCCCGACGCCGGAGAAACTGGAGAACCTGCACGAATTCTTGCGGGAATTCGGCCTGGCCTTGGGCGGTGGCGACGACCCCCACGCCAAGGATTACGCCAAGCTATTGGCAAAGGTCAAGGACCGCCCCGACGCCCAGCTCCTCCAGACCGTAATGCTGCGTTCCCTGCAGCAAGCCGTGTACAGCCCGGACAACGTAGGCCACTTTGGTCTTGCCTACGAATCCTATACCCACTTTACTTCCCCTATCCGCCGTTATCCCGACCTGCTCGTGCACCGCGCCATCAAGGCGGTGCTGAACGGGGAGCGTTACAAGCCCGGCAGCTGGTCGGAGCTCGGCCTGCACTGCTCCATGACCGAGCGCCGCGCCGACGACGCCACCCGGGAAGTGGAGGCCTGGCTCAAGTGCTACTACATGCAGGACAGGGTAGGGGAGAGCTTTGCCGGCACCATCAGCGCCGCCACCGGCTTCGGCATTTTCGTCGCCCTGGACGATGTTTACGTGGAAGGCCTGGTTCATATCACCGACCTGGGCAACGACTACTACCATTTCGACCCGGCCAAGCATCAATTGGTGGGAGAGCGTACCGGCCGACGCTTCCGGCTCGGCGACCGGGTACAGGTGAAAGTGGCCCGCGTGGACCTGGAAACCAGCAAGATCGATTTCGTGCTCGAAATCTCCCCGGAAGAAGAAGCTCGCCAAGCAGAGAGCGGGGAAGGCTCGCCATGGAAAGGCGGCAAGAAGGGCGATCACGGCCCCCGTGACGCCAAGAAAACGTCCCCCAAAGACCATGGCAAGCACCACCACAAGAAAAAATCCCGATGAGCGCAAAGAAACTGATTTTCGGCTTCCACGCCGTAGCAAGCCGCATCCGTCAATCGCCCCAGGGAGTGGGCTGCATTTACTTTGACCAGGACCGCCGCGACCAACGTGCCCGGGACCTGCTGCGCCAGGCCGAAAGCCTGGGACTGCGCATCATCCAGGTCGAGCGCAAGCGCCTCGACGGCATGGCGGGAAACAACCGCCACCAGGGCGTCATCGCCGAGGTGACGGCGGAAGCGCGGGCCCCGCTTCATGACGTCGGTGCAGTTCTCGACTCCCTGAGCGAGCCGCCCCTGCTGCTGGTGCTCGATGGCGTCCAGGACCCTCACAATTTGGGAGCCTGCCTCCGTGTGGCGGACGCCATGGGGGCCCATGCGGTCATTGCCCCCAAGGACCGGGCTGCCGGCCTCACGCCCACCGTCCGCAAAGTGGCGAGCGGCGCGGCGGAAACAATGCCCTTCATTACTGTCACCAACCTCGCGCGCACCCTCAAGGAATTGAAGGACGACTGGGGAATCTGGATAGTCGGCACCGCCGATGAAGCGGAAGAAAGCCTCTCTTCCGCCCGTCTTAATGGCCCCATCGCCTTGGTGATGGGCGCAGAAGGGGAGGGGATGCGCCGCCTGACTCGGGAACACTGCGACCTCCTGGTACGGATTCCCATGTTCGGCACTGTAGAAAGCCTGAACGTTTCCGTAGCCAGCGGCATTTGCCTCTACGAAGCCCGTCGGCAACGTCTCGCCGCCGTCTAGCGCACAGGCCATTGCGCCTCCTTCAAAAAACGAGTAAAATCCGCCCCTTTCGTTTTCCGTCTATCGGCGGCTGACGAAAAAGAAGCTTAACCACCTTGCTCCACCGTAGGCATGACGGGGGGCTTAATCCAAAAGGAGTTTTCATGCGCCATTACGAAATTATTTTCATTGTTCACCCTGACCAGAGCGAGCAGGTGCCCGGCATGATCGAGCGCTATCGCGGCATGGTCACCGGTCGCAGCGGCCAGATCCATCGTCTGGAAGACTGGGGCCGTCGCCAACTGGCCTATCCGATCCAGAAAATTCACAAGGCGCACTATGTTCTGATGAACATCGAGTGCGACCAGGAAACCCTGGAAGAACTCGAACACGCTTTCCGCTTCAACGACGCCGTACTGCGCCACCTGACGGTGAGCAAGAAGGAAGCCGTGACCCAGCCGTCCCCCATGATGCGGGAAGAAAAGGCCAAGTCCGTGCTCCAGCCTTCTGAAGGCGGTTCCGAAGCCAAAGCGGAAGAAGCCGCCGCCTAAGCGGTGGGAGACAACCACGTTGCCCTGAGGGGCAGGGTCAGCGACATCGCTCCCTTGCGTTACACCCCAGGCGGATTACCGATACTTAGCCTTACCCTCAGCCACGAGTCGGAGCAGATCGAAGCGGGACAACGGCGCAAAGTACAGTGCGAAGTTCCCGTGATGGCAGTGGCGGAAGCGGCGGAAGCCGCGGGGAAAAGCAAAATCGGCGATCTGGTGGAAGTCACCGGCTTCATGGCCCAAAAAAGCCGCACCAGCAACAGACTGGTGCTCCATGTGAAAAGTATTAGATTGATCGAAAGAGGTTAATTATGGCTCGCAAAGAAACCAAAAAGCCTGGCCGCCCCAAGCGCGGCGGTTCCGGCTTCAGCAAGCGTCGTAAATACTGCCGTTTCACCGCGGAAGGCATCAAGGAAATCGACTTCAAAGACCTGGACCTGCTGAAGGATTTCATCGCCGAAAACGGCAAGATCATCCCGTCCCGCATTACCGGCACCAAGGCCAAGTATCAGCGTCAGTTGGGCATCGCCATCAAGCGCGCCCGTTTCCTGGCCCTGTTGCCTTACACCGACCTGCACTAAGGAGGCACACTCATGGAAATCATCCTGATCGAAAAAGTGGCCAACCTGGGGCAACTGGGCGATATCGTTCGCGTCAAGGACGGCTATGCACGCAACTTCCTGATTCCTCAGGGCAAGGCCAAGCGCGCCACCGCCGCCAACATGGCTGAGTTCGAGGCGCGCCGCGCCGAACTGGAAAAAATCCAGGCCGAAAAACTGGCCGAGGCCCAGGCCCGCGCCGAAAAGCTGGAAGGCTTCATGCTCCAGATCACCCGCAAGGCTGGCGTCGACGGCAAACTGTTCGGCTCCGTTACTAATGCCGATATCGCCGAAGCCCTGACCGAGCAAGGCTCTGCCGTCAGCAAAGCCGAGGTTCGCCTGCCCGAAGGCCCCCTGAAGGCCATTGGCGACTACCCGGTCACCTTGTCCCTGCACACCGACGTTACCATCAACATCACGGTCTCCGTGCTCGGTGCCAGCTAATCGTTAAGCATTAACGATGTGAAGCCCCGTCACCGAAAGGTACGGGGCTTTTTAGTTTGCTGCCGTAAGTTTTTTGGAATTGCCATGCGAACCAACAACGGGTACAGCCGACATACGTGTAAAAATAGGACATAAGCTTGGCGCAGCCCGCTTCCAGCCCCACTCTGTTCAAATGGGCAGTGACGGATCAATCGGCTCTGGCACCGCTTCGGCATCGATGATGTAATCGCCAAAACGCTTGATGTGGCTGGTGACGTACGGACTCAATGTGGCCACGTCCTCCCGTGCGACCGAGAACCCCTCCTCCTTGAGCTCGCGCAGGATACGGGTCTGATCCACCACGTTGTGGAAAATGATGGCGTTGGCCACCAGGTCGTTGTACTTGATGGTCTTCTCCTGTTCCTCGGGGTCGTTATCCGCGATGACGCCTTCCCCGCCGAAGAATAGCCACTTGGAAAATCCGTTGTAGGCTTCTACCTTGTTGGTGGTCGCCGTGATCTGGTCGCGTAGTTCCAGGTCCGAGATGTAGGTCAGCAGGAATGCGGTCCGCACCACCCGCCCCAGTTCCCGGAAAGCTTGGTAGAGCCGGTTCTTGCGGCTGTAGTTACCCAGCTTGCGCAGCAGCGTCGATGACGAAATCTTGCCGGCCTTGATCGACAGCACCACGCGTAGCAGGTCTTTCCAGTGAGTCTCGATCAAGTCCCAGTCAATGGCATCCTTGAACAGCCCGTCGATGTGCTGGTAGGTGGTTTCCTTGCTGGGTCGGAAAAACACCAGGTCGTGCCAATTGCGGATGCGCGGCATCAGCTTGATGCCCAGTAGATAGGCGAGCGCAAAGACCGGCGCCGACTGCCCCTGGGTGTCGGCGTGGATGGTGTCCGGCTGGATGTCCGATTTGTTCTGCAGCAGCCCTTCGATGATGTAGACCGCTTCCCACACCCCGCAGGGAATAAAGTGGCTGAACAACGCCACGTAGTTGTCGGCCACATGATGGTAGGCAATGCCGCCATAGCCCCCATAGCGGATGTGGTACTCCGCCAGGAGATTCTGGTCAAACATGTCGAACTTGGTGCCGTCGGCCGCCGCCGACTTGCCTTCGCCCCACACCTTCGGTAACTGAAAGGCATGGTAACGGTTAATGATGTCTCGGAGCGCTGCATTCAGCTTGTTGGCGTTGATGTGTCGCCGGTTGATGAACGACAGCATGTGGGGCGTGACTGCCCCGCGCAGATGGCGCGACGCCTGCATCGGCCCGAGATTGCAGCCATAGGTGAAAGTGGTCAGGATGTAGCGCTCGCCGGGGTTCTCGATCTTGGGGTCGGAACCGGACAGCGGCCCGAAATGCCGGTTCCAATTGGTCCAGTGCGCCACGTTGCAGAGCACGTCGATCACGTTGCGTTCCGGCAGGCGCTGCAGCAGCGCCGCTTCCAGAGCCCGGGCCGACGCTTTCGGCTCTCGCGGCGTGCTGCGCTTGAGCACGGGCAAGCCCGATTCGTCGATACCCAGCGACTTATTTTCGGGAAATCCGGCATCCACGGTCGCGGCAATCTCCGTCAGGCCCTCGCGCAGGCCGCAGGCGAATCCTGCCGGATCGTCGGCGAAGCCCAACTGCTGGCAATACTCTACGACCAAGGGTTCGCATTCCTCCCAGGACAGCAGCTGCTCGCGGTAATCGGCATAGGCTTCCGAGCCTTGGATGGAGACATCGCCTGATTTGATTTCTGCCGCCAGCGCAGAGAACACGCAGACTTCGAAATGCTGCCGGCTGATACGCTCCCCGTCGTCGGCCTTCACCAGCACCGTCCGCCTCCAGCGCTCGTTGGTGAAGGAAAAGTCCACGGCCTCGTCGATCCAGGCGCCCTTGCGGTTTTCATGGTCCAGCAAGATATCCAATGCTTGCATCAGCGACTTATCTTCGCTGGTCGAGGTCATGGTCAACAGATGCACCATGCGGAACAAGGTCGGTCGATGGCTGCGATAGAAGCGCCACAGTAGCGGGAAATAGTTGTCGCCGCTGAAGGCGTTGATAGCGGCGCAGTCGTCCTGGAGGGTTTGGGCGCCGCCCCGGGTCGACAAGATGGAACGGATGGAACGACCGGCCTCGGCATCCACCGGCTGGGTTTCGAGCACCTGGATGACATCGGCCAGAGTCGCCACCAGATGCTCGGTCTTCTGGCGGTAGCGCATGCGTAGTCGTTCCAGTTCATCCTTGCCCCGGCGGTGGATGTGGTTCATGCGCTTGATGAACATGTCGGCCAGGTCGTCACGGGCCTGAACGCGGGCACGGTGGATCAGGCTCAAGACCAGCACGTAGCGCTTGGGCGGCGTGAATTTCTTGAGTTCTGCGGCATCCAGCGCCTTAGCCTCGGCCGCGAAATGCTTGATCTTGACATTGGGGATACCCGCCAAATGATGGTCGGCGCCGACGGTGGCGGACAACTTGACGATGTGGTCGAGCAAATCCTGCAAGTGCTCCAAGGAAGAACGCTTGGGGAGTTGCTTGAGGGCGAAGAACAGGCTCTTCTTCTGGGGGCTGTCGCCGACTTCGAGCAAGGCGTCGAGCTGCCCGCGCTCGGCCTTGGAAAGTCGCGCCATCACGGCATCAAAGAACCTCCCATTGGCCAGGGTGCGGATGCGCCTTGAGAGCCGGTCGAGGGTGCTGAAAGCCGGTAACTCGATGCGCTGGTGCACCAGTTCCTCGATGGCCACGTTGATGAGGTCTGCCGGGTTGTCCATGACCTCGGCGGCGGTCGCCATCGCTTCACTCGCCACCCGCAGTCCTTCTTCGCCCCAGGCCGAAACACCCAGGCGCTCACGGATCGCTTGGTGATGCCGATACAGGGTTCGTGGTTCCTTGTAGTCGGGTGTGGTTTCGGCTTGGATACCCGCTGCGGCACGAATATGGTGAACAATGGGCGACGGAATATCGTCCACCGCTGGAAAACAACCCAGTCGCTGGAATGCCTTGAGCAGCAACAGTAGCCCGAATCGCGGTTGGGTCTTGCGTGCGATGACGCGTGCGAAACGCATTTCGTCATCGGATGGCGTGTAGAGTGCTTCGAGTTCCTGCGCCGAAGGATTGCGCTTGAAGCGTGGATAGGCAGTCCGCTCAATGGAAGCCATGGCTGTTCATGCTGTTTGATTCAAGTCAGTTCATCCGTGATCGCCGGACAAGACGCAAGCAAACGGGCGAAATGGGAAAATATTAGCGTTGATCATGATTTGCATTATGTCATACATGCGTTATGATGCAAGTATGCGTACTATCAACGTTAAGCCACAAGAAGTATTCCAGGCCCTCGCCGATTCGACGCGAATTCGGGTCGTGCGCCTTCTCGCCGAAACGCGAGAGGAGGCTTGCCTTTGTGAACTGGTGGACAGCCTCCTGGAGCCCCAGTACAAACTCTCGCGTCACGTCAAGGTGCTGCGGCAGGCGGGTTTGCTGTCCGCGGAAAAGGAAGGCCGGTGGGTCTATCACCGGCTGGTTGAGGGAGTTCCCTATCTCGACCGGTTGTATGAAGCGCTCAAGGCGTTGCCGGATGCGGATGGGCGCTTTGCCCACGATGTAGAGCAGTTCCGCTGGCGCATGTGCCTGCGGGAGGATGGCCGCTGCCGTGTCGGCATCCAGACGACGGAACTGGTGGAGGGGGGCGAGTGATGGCGTGCTCGTGTTCCGTTTCCGCCCCGCTGCCCATGATGATGCCGCCCCCATGGAAAAACCCGCAGGTCGCGGCGTCGTCCGCTGCCGGGGTTCTGCTCGCGCTGGGCTTCGTCGGTAGCTACCTGGGGCTGCCCCACGCCGCTGGGGTATTGTTTTATGTGGCCGCGGTCTTCATTGGCGGTTATTACTTCGGCCGGGAGGCGTTCGAGGAACTGGTCAGGGAACGCGAGATAGGCATCGAGCTGCTGATGTCCATCGCCGCCCTCGTCGCCGGCGCCATGGGGCAGTGGCTGGAGGCCGCCACCCTGGTGTTCCTATATTCAATCTCCGAGGCGGCCGAGGGCTACATGGCGGAGCGGACGCGGCACGCAGTGCGCGCGCTGATGGACCTGGCACCGAAGACCGCATTGGTGCGACGGGAAGGCCAAGAGTCCCGCATCCCGGTCGAACAGGTGCGGGTGAGGGACATTTTCATCGTCCTGCCCGGGGAGTCCGTGGCCACCGATGGCGAGGTGATCGACGGCCATTCCGCGGTCAACCAGGCACCGGTGACCGGAGAATCCGTTCCCGTGGAGAAATTCCCCGGCGGCAAGGTCTTTGCCGCCAGCATCAACGGGGAAGGCGCGCTGACGGTGCGCGCGACCAGGGCGTTCGCGGACAACACCCTGTCCCGCATCATTCATCTGGTGGAAGCGGCCCAGGCCAGCAAGGGGCGCAGCCAGCGCTTCATCGAACGCTTCGGCCGGCGCTACAGCCCCGCCGTCCTGGCGGCCGGTGCCCTCGTCGCCATCTTGCCACCGCTTTTCGGGCTATCCTGGGAGGAATGGCTGATCCGCGCCACGGTATTCGTCGTGGCCGCAGCACCCTGCGCCCTGGTAATCTCGATCCCTATCACTCTGGTCGCAGCCCTGGGCACGGCGGGCCGCAACGGCCTGCTTATCAAGGGCGGCGTCCACCTGGAGAACCTCGCCACGGTCAAGGTGGTGGCGCTGGACAAGACAGGCACCCTCACGGTGGGCCGTCCTGAGGTCACGGATGTACTCGCGTTCGGGGGGCACCACGAGCGCGGGGTGCTGGAAGCAGCCGCAGCCCTGGAATCCCGCTCGCAGCATCCCCTGGCCCAGGCCATTGTGCGCCGCGCCCAGGCGGTCGGTCTCGAACCGGCGCCCGCCGAGAACTTTCGCTCCCGCACCGGCGCGGGCGCCCAAGGGTTGGTGGGCGGCCGGGAACTCTACATCGGCAGCCCCAGGCTGTTTGCCGACCTGAATGTTCCGGTTGCCGACGTGATGGAAAAGGTTCAACAACTGCAGCGCCAGGGCAAGACCGTAGTGATGCTCGGTACCGACCAGGAAATCCGGGCGCTGTTTGCCATCAGCGATCCCTTGCGCCCGGAAGCGGCGAGCGCCGTCGCCGAACTGAAGCGCGCCGGGATCGAACGGGTGGTCATGCTGACCGGCGACAATCCCCTGGCCGCCGCGGCCATTGCCAAGCAGGCGGGCGTGGACGAGGTCCATGCCGAGCTTTCTCCCGAGGACAAAACGCGCAAGGTGGCCGAACTGGAGGCGAAATACGGCAAGGTGATGATGGTGGGCGACGGCGTGAACGACGCGCCGGCGCTCGCCGAGGCCCACGTGGGCCTCGCCATGGGGGTCGCAGGCACCGATGTAGCCCTGGAGACGGCGGACGTGGCCCTGATGAGCGACAACCTGGCGCGGCTGCCCTACCTTATCCGCTTCAGCCGCCGCACGTGGGGCGTGGTGCTGCAAAATCTGGCGCTCTCCGTGGTGGTGATCGGCTCTCTCATCGCCGGGGCGGTGACGGGTTACTTCACGCTTCCCATCGCCGTCATCGCGCACGAGGTCAGCGAGCTCGTGGTGATTGCGAGCGGGTTGCGCATGCTCAGGACGTGACAATCCTGGTCTATGTATAAATTCTTATATTCAACGACGGAGAAACAACATGAGAACCCATTATGGTTTCGGCAAAACAGTAGCTTCTTCTTTCGACGCGGCGGTCGAGAAGGTCACCCAGGAACTGCAAAAGGAAGGGTTTGGCGTACTCACGGACATCGACGTGGCGGCGACTCTGAAGAAGAAGCTCAACCAGGACATGCCGCCCTACCGCATCCTCGGGGCCTGCAACCCTCCTTTAGCGCACCGGGCGCTCCAAGCGGAACCGTCCATCGGCCTGTTGTTGCCCTGCAACGTGGTGGTGCGCCAGGATGATGCCGGCAAGGTGCACGTGGAATTCATGGATCCGAATGCGGTGCTCGATCTGGTGGACCGGCCGGAAATCCATCAGCTTGCCGCCGAGGTACGCGTAAAGCTGGAGCGGGTCATGGGGGCGCTGTAACCCTCAAGGGGTGAGAAGACATCATGAAGACAGCCAAAGCGGCTTCGATCCTAGTGCTGGGCACGGCCGTCGCGATTTTCCTGGCCGCTCCGATGGATGCATCCGCGGGTCAGATTTCCCCTGGCGAACGGACGACCCTGGCTGGCGGAATGGGCGGGATGATGGGTGGGATGGGCATGCACCGGAACATGATGCAACAGATGATGGGGGGCGTGCTGCCTCCGGGAATGGACCCCGCCCTTCTGCCCGAGCCCGATTCGTCAGGGGCGCACCTGCTCAGGCAGTTCTGCACCCAATGTCATAACCTTCCCGGCCCCGGTCTGCATACCTCCTCCGAATGGCCGCAAGTGGTGGGCCGGATGAGCATGCGCATGCAAATGATGGGAGGGATGATGGGCATTGCGGCGCCCGACCCGGTGCAGTTGAAGATACTGCTCGGGTATTTGCAGCGGCATGCCCAACAGCCGATCGATGCGGCCCGCTACCCCGACCTGGACACGCCCCCAGGCCGGGCCTTCAGCGCCATCTGCATGCAGTGCCACGCCCTGCCGGATCCGAAGCAGCACACCGCCCAGGAGTGGTCGTCGGTCGTGACGCGAATGCGGAGCAATATGGCCACGATGGGAAGAGTCATCCCGGACAAGAAGACGACCGATGAGATCGTCGATTTTTTGCAGCGGCACAGCGCGGACTAGGCTGGGAGCGAACATGATGTGGGAATACGGAATGGGTTGGGGATGGGGGTGGCTAGCGATGATTCTGTTTTGGTTGGTACCGATCCTGCTCGTGCTGGCCGCGCTCAAATACTTGTTCACGAATGGCGCGCGGCTCGGCCTGGGCACTCGCGAAGAAAGGCAGAAGGCGCTGGACGTGCTGGAAGAACGATATGCTCGGGGAGAAATTGATCGCGAGGAATTTCTCAAGAAACGCGACGACTTGAAGCGTGGTTAGGTGCTCACGCTTGCGTGGGCATTACGTGTCGTTCGGATCACCGTAAGGAGAAATAGCATGAAAAAGATCGTGTTGACAGGACTGACAGCGCTTTCGCTCATGGCACCTGCTGCCTTTGCCCAGCAAGGCTATTACCGTGGCGGAGGATATGATTGTGGCATGACGGGCGGCTACGGAATGATGGGCCCTGGGATGATGGGCAGCATGATGGGTGGCTACGGCATGGGTCCCGGAATGATGGGAGGATATGGGTATGGAGGCCCATCGTCCGGAATCGACCTAACCAAGGAGCAGCGTGACAAGATCGACAGGATTCGCGATGACCTTGCCCAAAAAGAAGCGCCCCTGACGGACCAGATCTACCAGGAAAGGAGAAAACTGCAGGAGATGTACTATTCCGGCGCGGACCCCTCCGCGCTCGACCAGGCGTACAGGAAAACGGCCGACCTGGAGCGCCAGGTCTTCGATGCCAGGGCCGACGCGCAGAAACGGATGGACGCCATTCTGACCAAGGAGCAGCGGGACAGAATGCAGCGCATGCGGCGCGGCTATGATCGCGGTTACTACGGTCCCGGCATGCGGCGCGGCTACGACATGTGGGACTGGGATTAAGCAAAGGCGTCTTTGGGCAGTCCGGCTGATGAAGGGCTTGGTACCTACCTTAGCCGGACCGCGCATGACGATCCCTACCATAAGAGGGTTAACCCACCCCACGACACGACACGATGGACAGTGAAAAAAACAGCCACACAAACAGATTAAGATAAAAACATGCATCCCATACCGGTACGCCGATTCCTGTATTTCCTGCTGGTCACCTTGCTGATCAATGTGGGCGGCTGGACCTTTAACCGCGATGCGGTGGCGGATGCGTTTTTTTTCGAGCAGGAAACCGCCGTAGCAGGGGCGGTGCAGCCATCCCTGCAAGCGGCTCGGCACCATGGTGAGCCGCTCAAAGACAAGGCGCCATGCAACCATTGGTGTCACGCTGTGGGACATTTTCTCGGGCTGTTCGGCCCGGCGCTAACCTTGTCCTTGAAGCCCGTCGCAGACTACTCTCCCCAAATCTCGCGCTTCATTCCGGAGCCTACCCCGGAAGGCCGTTTCCGGCCGCCGCAGCTCATCTCCTAGCTTCCAATCGCATTGACTTGTTTGTGTTGCGAGGGCGCGCCCAGCCTCCGGCCGGGTGGCGTACTCACATTGAAAAGGAGTGAGCATGAGGTTTTCATTTCTACGCCGCAGCCCATGGAGCGGGTTGCGGCCAGCGTGCCGCGCGGCGGTGGCATCGTTGTTCTGGTTCTTATTGTCCCCCGCGTTAGCGAGCCAAACGACTTTGACCCTGGAAGATGCCTGGCGGCGCGCCGATGAGGCCAATCCCACGCTGCGTGCGGCCCAAGCCGCCGTCCCTGCCGCCGAAGGCGAGCTTCGCGATGCACGCGCGCCGTTGTGGAACAACCCGCAGGTTTCCGTGGAGCGGCGCCGAAAGGAAGTCCCGCAGATATCTGCCCCCACTCAGGTCAACCCCGAATGGAGCTTAGGAGTAGCCCAGACCTTCGAAATCGCGGGCCAACAAGGCGACCGGCGGGCCGCAGCCGAGCAATCGCTCGCCGCGACCCGGCAGGCGATCGATGAAACCCGGCGGCAGGTGCGCGCCGAGGTGGAGAACCGCTTCGTGCGGGTGTTGAGCCTCCAGTCGCGCATCCAGACCGAGGAAGCGACGCTCAGGCTCATCGAAGATGCCGCCAACGCCGTTGGCAAACGGGTTACGGCCGGGGAGGACAGCCGGCTCGATGGCAACCTTGCCCATGTGGAAGCGGAACGGGCGCGCAACCAGGTGGAACTGCTGCGCGAGCAGCTCGTCCAGGCCCGCGCGGAGTTGGCCGTCTTGCTGCAACTGCCGCCCAGCGAATTGCCGGAGGTGCAAGGTGTCCTCGATCCGGCAGCCACCCCTTACTCACTGGAAGACCTGCTGAATGCCGCCGCAGACCGCCCCATTCTGCGAGCGCTCGACCACCGGGAACAGGCTGCGAGAAGTCGCCTCGATTTTGAGCGTGGGTTGCGCTACCCGGATGTTACGGTAGGGCTCGGTACCGGCCGGGAGGGACCGCTCAATGCACGGGAAAAGATCGTCGGGTTGAGCGTTTCCCTGCCCCTTCCCCTGTTCCGCCGGAATGCGGGCGGCATCGGGCGGGCGACCACGGAACTTACCCAGGCGCAAATCGAGCGCGAGGCCACCGGGCGTGATGTCCGCGCCCAGGTCGTCGCCCTGTGGGAGCGTTTCACCAACCTCCAGGCGCGGGTGCAGCGGCTCAGGGAATCGGTACTGCCCAGTCTGGAGGAAAACCTGCGCCTCTCCTCCATCTCCTTCCGGGTGGGTGAAATCGGCCTGCTGCAACTGCTGCTGGTAAACCGCCAAGTGCTGGATGGACAGCGCGACCTGCTTGACGCCCGCACCGAACTGCGCCTGACCAAGGTGGCGCTGGAAGCGGCGGCGGGCTGGCAGCCCGACCAGCGCTGAACAAGACATTCAAGAATTCAGGAATCCATGACATGAAAAACATGTACGGCAAACAAAAGCACGGCCTGAAACGACTGGCCTTGCTGCTTCTGATAGGCGGCTTATCCGCAACCCTCTTCACAGGGTGCGGCGACAAACAAGCACCGGCGAAAGACGCAAAACCGTCCGAATCTCAGCCCGGGAATACGGAAGAAAAAGGCGCAGAGAAGTTGCTCACCCTGAGCGCCGAAGGGGCACAACGAGCGGGTATCAAGGTACAGAAACTGGAACTCCAGGAAAAAGCCGAACAGGTTGTGGTCACAGCCACCATCCAAGCCAACCAGGACAGGCTCGCCCATGTCGCACCACGGGTGCCGGGCCGCATCGTCAAGGTGTTCGCCAACCTGGGAGACCGGGTAAAGGCGGGGCAGCCCCTGCTGCTGCTGGACAGCATCGAACTGGGCGAGGCGCGCTCCGCTTGGCAGCAGGCCGTCAGCGAGGCGGCGCTGGCGCGGGCCGGCTTCGAGCGCGCCCAGCGGCTGCAGGCGGACAACATCATTCCCGAAAAGGACTATCTGCGCGCCCGCGCCGAGTATGAAAAGGCGCAGGCCGCGCTGCGCGCGGCATCCGGAAAGCTCACCATGCTGGGCGTGGCGGCGGACAAGGCGGGGGGGTCGGTGTTTCCGCTGACGGCGCCGTTTGCCGGGACGGTGATCGAGAAACACGCCATTCTGGGCGAGTTGCGCGAGACGGACGAGTCCGCCTTCACCATCGCCGACTTGTCCACCCTGTGGATCGAGGCCGACCTGTTCGAAAAGGACCTGGCCAAGGTCACGCCTGGCGCGCAGGCGAGCGTTACCGTCTCGGCCTATCCGGGCGAGGTGTTCAAAGGAAAACTCACCTATGTCAGCAGCGTCATGGACAAGGAAAGCCGCACGGTGAAGGCACGGGTGGAGGTGCCGAACTCCGACGGCAGGCTGAAGCCGGAGATGTTCGCGACCGCAGCGATCCAGACCGGTTCCAACACGAAAGCGCTGCTGCTGCCGGAGGACGCGGTGCTGCTGGTGCAGGGGCTGCCGACCGTGTTCGTGGCCGAAAAGGACGGCTTCGAGCCGCGCCCGGTGGAAGTGGGTGAGCGGGCGCAGGGACGGGTCGCGATCAAGTCCGGCGTCGTCGCCGGTGAAGCGGTGGTGGTGAGCGGCGCCTACGCCCTCAAAGCGCGCCTGCTCAAGTCGCAAATCGGCGACGCGGATTGAGGGGGCGGCCATGTTGAACAAAATTGTCGATCTCTCCCTGCGCTACAAGGTGCTGGTGCTGGTGGCCTTCGTCCTGGTGGTGATGTTGGGTGTGAAGGCTTGGCGCGAAGTGCCGGTGGATGCTTTTCCCGACGTGACGCCGGTGCAGGTGAACATCTACACCGAGGCGCCGGGGCTGGCGGCCGAGGATGTGGAGAAGCTGCTGACCTTTCCGGTGGAGGGCGTGATGGCGGGCCTGCCGGGGGTGGAGGAAATCCGCTCGGTGTCGCTGTTCGGGTTGTCCTATGTCAGTGTCTATTTCAAGGATGACGTGGACATCTACTTCGCGCGCCGTCTGGTAAGCGAAAAGCTGCAGGAAGCCAAGGGCCGCATACCGGAAGGCTATGGCGAACCGGTGCTGGGCGCCAACAGTTCCGGCCTGGGCCAGGTGTTCTGGTACACCATCGAATCGGCCGACAAGAAGCTCTCCGGAATGGACCTGCGCACCCTGCAGGACTGGAGCGTGCGGCTCGTGCTGCGTACCGCGCCCGGGGTGGACGATGTGATGTCCTGGGGCGGCGACGAGAAGCAGTACCAGGTGCTGATCGATCCGCGGCGGCTGATCAAGTACGGGCTGACCTTCAAGGAAGTGATGGAGGCGCTGACCGCCAACAACCGTCAGGTGGGCGGGCAATACGTCAACCTGGGCCGCGAGCAGTATCTGGTGCGCGGACTGGGCCTGGTCGCCAACACGAGGGACATCGGAAGCATCGTCGTTGCCGAAAGGGAAGGCACGCCCATTTACGTGCGCGACGTGGCCGAGATCAAGGAAGCGCCTTCCTTGCGCAGCGGTGCGGTCACAAAGGACGGTAGCGAAGTCGTGCTCGGCATGGCCTTGCAGCGCATCGGCGAGAACGCCAAGAACGTGGTGGACGCTGTCAAGGAAAAGCTGAAGACGGTGAAGCAGGCCCTGCCCGCGGGCGTGACGATCAATCCGATCTATGACCGCACCGAACTGGTGGAAAAAGCGGTCAAGACCGCTGAAAGCGCCCTCGTCGAAGGCTCCATCCTGGTGGCGATCATCCTGTTCCTGTTCCTGGGCGAAGTGCGTTCCGCGATCGTGGTAATCCTGGCGCTGCCGCTGGCGATGCTGATCAGTTTCATCCTGATGCAGCAGTGGGGGCTGTCCGCCAACCTGATGTCGCTCGCCGGCCTGGCCGTCGGCATCGGGATGATGGTGGACGGCGCCGTGGTGATGGTGGAAAACGGCTTCCGCCTGCTCTCCCACAAGGTCGGGCAGACGGTCAACAAGACCCATGTGATCCTGGAGGCGGCGCGCGAGGTGATCAACCCGACCGCCTTCGCCATCCTCATCATCATCGTGGTGTTCCTGCCGCTGTTCTCGCTGACCGGACTCGAGGGCAAGCTGTTCAAGCCGATGGCGCTCACCATCACCTTCGCCATGATCGGCTCCCTGGTGCTCACCATGACGCTGGTGCCGGTTCTCAGCTCGCTGATCCTCAAGCCCAAGGAGGAGAAGGACACCTTCGTGGTGCGCTGGGCCAAGCGGCTCTACCTGCCGCTGCTGGACTGGGCGCTGGAGAACAAACGCAAGGTGATCGGCGGCGCGGCAGCCCTGTTGATCGGAACCTTCGCGCTGTTTCCCTTCCTCGGCAAGGAGTTCATGCCGACCCTGCAGGAAGGCGGCATCATGTTCCGCGTCACCAGCATTCCGTCCACCTCGCTGGAAGAGTCGATCCGCATCTCCGAAGGCATCGAAACCGCGCTCAAGCGTTTTCCGCAGGTGAAATCGGCCGTCGCCATGATCGGACGCGCGGAAAAAGGCGAGACGGCCGACGTCAACTACATGGAAATCCTGGTCGACCTCAAGCCGCGCGAGCAGTGGCCGCAGGCGATTTCCTTTCCGGAGTTGACGCAGGACATGCAAACGGTGCTGGAGAAGCGGGTGCCGACCGCCGTCATCGCCGCCACGCAGCCGATCCAGATGCGCGTCGAGGAACTGATTTCCGGGGTGCGCGCCACCCTGGCGCTGAAGCTCTACGGCGAGGATCTGGCCACGCTCGACCGACTGTCCGCCGAGCTCAAGTCCGTGCTGGGGAAGGTGCCCGGCGTAACCGACCTTTCGCTGGAAGCCAACAAGGGCAAGCCGCAGATGGTGGTGAAGGTCAACCGAGACGCGGCGGCGCGCCTGGGCTTGAACGCCGACGACATCCTGGAGGTGGTGCAGGCCGGCATCGGCGGCAAGGCCGTCTCCACCCTGATCGACGGCGTGAAGCGCTTCGACATCCAGGTGTGGCTCGCACCCGATTTCCGCAACAGCGTGGAAGCCATCGCCAACATCCCGATCCGCACCCGTTCGGGCGCGCTGGTGCCGCTGTCCAGCGTGGCGACGGTGGAACTCGACGAAGGCTACTCCTTCGTGCGGCGTGAACAGTTGCAGCGCTATGCCGTGATCCAGATGGACGTGAAGGGCCGCGACGTGGACAGCTTCGTCAAGGAGGCGCAGGCGCGCATCCAACGCGAGGTGAAGATGCCCGCCGGCTACTGGGTCGAGTGGGGTGGCGCGTTCGAGAACCAGCAGCGCGCCATGGCCAAGCTGGCGCTGATCGTGCCGCTCACCATCGGGTTGATCTTCATCCTGCTGTACACGGCGTTCAACTCGTTGACTTATGCCACGCTCATCATCGCCAACGTGCCCTTCGCCACCATCGGCGGGGTGATCGGGCTCGCCGTCACAGGGCAGTACCTGTCAGTGCCGTCGGCCATCGGCTTCATCGCCGTGTTCGGGGTGGCGATGCTGAACGGCATCGTGCTGGTGTCCTTCCTCAACGACCAGCGGCGGCAAGGGCTCTCAATCAGGGAGGCAGTCAAACAAGGCGCGGCTTTGCGCCTGCGGCCGGTGCTGATGACCGCATCGATTGCCATCTTCGGCCTGGTGCCGATGCTGCTATCGACCGGCGTCGGCGCGGAAACCCAGCGGCCACTGGCGACCGTGGTGGTGGGCGGGCTGTTCACCTCCACTGCGTTGACCCTGCTGCTGTTGCCATTGATGTACGAATGGGTGGAACAACGCAACGAGCGCAAGCAGGCGAAGTAAACCGGAAACGTGCGGCCTGAAGAGGCCGCACGCAATCAGACAGGAGAAAATGCATGAAAGAAATCAAGGCTTATATCCACAACCACCGTATCGGCGACGTGATTCGCGCCCTCAAGGACTCGGGGCAATGCAATGCGAACGCCGGCTGCCGCAATCTTGCCGTCATCCCCGTGCAAAGCCTGCTGAAGGCGGTGGACGCGAGAGAGCAGCACTACTCCATCGAACTGGCCGAAGAGGTCATTTACGAATCCAAGCTGGAACTGATCTGTGAAGACCAGCAGGTGGACGAACTGGTGGGCATCATCGCGCGCACCGCCCGCACCGCCCGCACCGGGCAGGCCGAGGCGGGGTGGATATTCGTGATCGACGTTGTCAGGGCAATCCCTGTCGCGGCAATGTAATGAGCGAACCTGGTTTCAGGTGATGGCCTGTGCCCATGTCCTGAACCCGGTCAGCGAAATCGGATTTTTATCTCAATCAACTATTGAAGGAGTAAATCATGGGATTCCTTGAACGCATGCTCGGTAATTTGATGGGTGGCAAATTCGGCGGCCACCACGGCAGCTACCGGGGCGGCCATCACGGCGGTTCCAGGCACGGGGGCTATGGGAGTAATCCAGGCTATCCGCAAGACAGCAGCCCGGCAATCACCTGCCTCAAGTGCGGCAGCGCCAATACGCGCGATGCGCGCTTCTGCCGGCAATGCGGCGCTTCCCTGGCGGCCACCAGATGTTCCGGCTGCGGCGCGGAATTGACGGCGGGCGCACAGTTTTGCGGGCAATGCGGCAAAGCCCGGCAGTAACCCAGCACCTATCCCGCTGTGATCGTTTGATTCTTGAGGAACGGCAACATGGCCGAAAAACTTAAACTGGACCTGTCCCTGGTTTTGCCGGAAATCCCCGACGAGCGCGACGCCTGCGTGGGGCGGCTGACCAAACTGCTGCAGGCCGAGGGCCTGGAAAAAGTACACCTGGTCCGCGAGGATGGCAGCGCCCGCCTGTGCCTGCACTACGACCCGCAGCAGCTCAGCGTGAGCCGGGTGCGCGAACTGGCGCAAGCGGCCGGCGCAAAGATCGGAGAGCGGTTCCACCACGAAAGCCTGCGCATCGACGGCATGGACTGCCCCACCTGCGCCGTCGTGATCGAGCACGCCCTGACGCGCATGGACGGCGTGCTGGAGGCCTCGGTCAGCTACGCCGCCGAGCGCCTGCGCCTGGAGTACGACAGCCAAAAAATCGCACGCGCGGCGATCGTCCAGCGCATCCAGGCGCTCGGTTATGCCGTGCTGGAGGAAGGCCACGAGGCCGGCTGGTTCGCCGAGCATCGCGAGCTCGTTTTCAGCGGCGTGGCCGGCCTGCTGTTGCTGGCCGGCTGGCTCGCGGGACTCGCCGGCGCGCCACGGGATCTCTCGCTCGGCTTGTTGCTGGGCGCCTATGCGGCGGGCGGTTTCTATACCCTGCGCGACGCCTGGCAGAGCGTGAAGAGCCGCCGCTTCGACATCGACACCCTGATGATCGTCGCGGCGGCCGGGGCCGCAGCCTTGGGCGCCTGGGTGGAAGGCGCATTGCTGCTGTTCCTGTTCAGCCTGGGTCATGCGCTGGAACACATGGCCATGGACCGTGCGCGCAAGGCGATCGAGGCGCTGGCGGACCTGGCGCCCAAGACCGCGATCGTGCAGCGGGACGGTGCGGAGATCGAGGTGCGGGTCGAGGAACTGCGGCGCGGCGACCGCGTCATCGTCAAGCCCGGCCAGCGCATTCCCGCCGACGGCCAGGTGGCAGCGGGCAACTCGGCGGTCGACCAGGCGCCGGTCACCGGCGAATCCATGCCGGTGGACAAGCAGCCGGGCGACAAGGTGTTCGCCGGTACGGTCAACGGCGAAGGCGTGCTGACGGTCGAGGTAACCAAGCTCGCGCAGGAGAGCACGCTGGCGCGCATGGTCACGATGGTGGCCGAGGCGCAGACGCAGAAATCCCCCACCCAGCGCTTCACCGACCGTTTCGAGCGGGTCTTCGTGCCCGCCGTGCTGGTGGGCACAGCACTTCTGATCGCGCTGCCGCCGCTGCTCGGCTTCCCATTCGCCGAATCTTTCTACCGCGCCATGGCGGTGCTGGTGGCGGCCTCCCCGTGCGCGCTCGCCATCGCCACGCCGTCGGCGGTGCTCTCCGGCGTCGCCCGCGCCGCGCGTGGCGGCGTGCTGATCAAGGGCGGCGCGCACCTGGAGAATCTCGGCGTGCTGACAGCCGTTGCCTTCGACAAGACCGGCACCTTGACTATCGGCAAGCCACAGGTGACCGATGTCGTCGCCGTCATCGGCGACGAGGCGCGTCTGCTGACCGTGGCCGCCGCCGTGGAAAGCCGCAGCGCGCATCCGCTGGCGCAGGCGGTGGTGACCGAGGCGAAGCGGCGCGGCTTGAGCTGGAGGGAGACCGGCGACGTCGAAGCGGTGACAGGGAAAGGATTGCGCGCCGAACTCGATGGACAAAAAATCGCCATCGGCAACGTCAGATTGTTTGAAGGCGAAGCCATCCCAGAAGCCATCCTGCAGCAGACCGAGCGTCTTGGAACCGAAGGAAAAAGCCTCATGCTGGTCCAGGCTGACGGGCAGTTCCTCGGCGTCGTGGCACTGGCCGACACGCCGCGCGAAGGCGTCAAGCAGGTGCTGGAGCGCCTGCACCGCACCGGCATCCGCAAGACCATCATGCTCACCGGCGACAACGAACGCGTGGGCCGCGCCGTCGCCGATGCGGTCGGCCTCGACGAAGTGCAGGCCGGCCTGTTGCCGGCAGACAAGGTTAAGGCCATGGAAATGCTTGGGCGGCGCCACGGCCAGGTGGCCATGGTGGGCGACGGGGTCAACGACGCCCCCGCCATGGCGCGCGCCACGGTCGGCATCGCCATGGGCGGCGCCGGCACTGATGTGGCGCTGGAAACGGCGGACGTGGCGCTGATGGCCGATGATCTCGGGAAGCTGCCTTTTGCAGTGGACCTGAGCCGCGCATCGCGACGCATCATCCGGCAGAACCTGTACCTTGCGCTGGGCGTGGTGACGCTACTCATCCCCGCCACGCTGCTCGGCTGGGCGGGGATCGGGCTGGCGGTACTGGTACATGAAGGCTCGACCGTCATAGTGGTCTTGAATGCCCTGCGTTTGTTGGCTTACGGAGAAAACGCCGGAGGGACTTCCGCATAACTGCCGAAAGTTGGAAGGTCTGTGCCCATCAGCAACCAATGGGCAGCCGACGGGCGAAGAATGATGGCACAAACCCAGGGTGATCAGGTTTGCACGCTGATTTACAAATGGATATACAGTGGCTATAATCCATCCATGTTTCGCAAGCAATTACGCCGCCCGATCGCTTTCCTTTGTGCCGTGATACTGATGGCTACTCAGTTCGCGGTTGCGGCATATGCTTGCCCGCAGATGCTTTCTTCCCCGGCGCTGAGCACTGCCCAAGAAGCGAACATGCCGCCGGATTGCGCTCGCGAAACGGCGCACAAGCCTTCCCCGCTGTGCAAGGCACACTGCGACCAGTCTGCGCAGTCGAATCAGGTTCCGGCCATGGACCTCCTGCCGTTCGTGTACGTGGCGCTGTGGATCGTGCCGTCTCTCGACACGTTCGCCCCGCCTCTTTCACGAACCCTCCGTGACAACTCAGTGTGGCTGACGGATTCCTCACCCCCGCTCCGCATCCAGTACCAGGTTTTCCGCATTTAGACCGCTTCGGTAGTGGCGGGCGGTGCCGCACACGCGCGGCGCCTTGTCTTGTTCAATCGAAGAGAGGTCGTGATGTTTTCCCTCATCCCGTTTTGCCACGGGAAGCACATGGTAATCGCCATGCTGCTTGCCGGTTTCAGCACGCTTGGCCACGCGCTGACGTTCGACGAAGCACTGCGCCTTGCCCAGGCGAAGGCGCCCCAGCTCAAGGCACGCGAGGAAAACGTCGCTGCAGCACAGTCGAATTCAGTGCCCGCTGGCGAGCTTCCCGACCCGAAGCTTGTGCTCGGTGTCGATAACCTCCCGATCAATGGACCCGATCGCTACAGCGTGTCGCGCGATTTCATGACGATGCGTCGCATCGGCGTGATGCAGGAGTTTCCCAACAGCGCCAAGCGGGAAGCACGTGTCGCGGTAGCGCAAAACCGGGTGGCGGTCGCCGAAGCGCAGACCAGCACCACGCGCCTAACCGTCCTGCGCGAAACGGCCATCGCCTGGATCGCGCGCATGACCGTCGAGCAGGAAATCGCACACATCGATGACCTGCGCGCCGAGAATCGGCTGCTCGACTCGGCAGTCAAGGCCATGATCGCCGGCGGCAAAGGTGGACCGACAGACGCCGTCATGCCGCGCCAGGAAGCAGCCATGATCGAGGACCGCGCGGACGAGTTGCGCGCGCGGCGCGAACAGTCCATCGCCGCCCTCAAGCGATGGATCGGCGCCGCGGCCGAAGAGCCCTTGCAAGGACACCCACCGGACTGGCCGATTTCGCACGACATGCTGGCTCACGGCCTGCACCGGCATCCGGAGTTGACCGAGTTCGACTCGAAAGAACGCATGCTCGACGCCGAGATCGGCGAAGCGCAGGCCGAGAAAACGCCGGACTGGGCGCTGGAGCTGGGTTACCAGCAGCGCGGGCCGCAGTTCAGCGATATGATTTCGCTGCAAGTGAGCTTCGACCTGCCGATATTCCCCGGTTCGCGCCAGGACCCGAAGATCGCTGCCAAACGTGCCGAGCGCGCGGGCCTGGATGCCGAGCGCGAGGCCACGCTGCGGGAACACGCCGCCATGCTGGAATCAGACCTAGCCGAACACCAGCGGCTCGCGAACGCCGTCAAGCGCCAGCACGAGGTGTTGCTGCCGCTCGCCGACGAGAAGGTCACACTGGCCATGGCGGCCTGGCGCGGCGGTAAAGGCAGCCTCGCCGAAGTGATTGCCGCGCGCCGCGAACGTGTCGGGGCGGAACTCAAAGTCATTGAGTTGGAAGGACAGCGCCAGCAAGTCGCTGCACGCCTGTATTACGCCTACAGCGATCACCCAAGGGAACAACGATGAAAACCCGCATGAGCCAGGCTTGGAAAATCTTCCTGATTGCCGCAGCCGGTTCCGCACTGCTCGCGCTCGGCGCCACTGGCGGCTGGTGGTGGGCCGGGCACCCATCCACGTCAGCGCCCAAGATGGGAAAAACAGAACCCGTCATCCCCCAGACAAGGCAAGACGAGGCGAAGGTGTTGTACTGGTATGACCCGATGGTTCCCCAACAGCATTTCGACAAGCCGGGCAAGTCGCCTTTCATGGACATGCAGTTGCTGCCGAAGTATGCCGATGCCAGCGGCGCAGCGGCTGGCGTGAAGATCGACCCGGCGGTCGCACAGAATCTCGGCATGCGGCTGGCAAAGGTGGAACGTATTCCGCTTGTCTTTCAGGCCCAGATGACCGGGATCATCGGCTTCAACGAGCGCGATGTGGCGGTGGTGCAGAACCGCAGTGCCGGATTTGTCGAACACGTCTGGCCGTTGGCGCCTGGCGACGCGGTGCGCGCCGGACAGCCCCTGGTAGAGTTCCTGGTCCCCGAATGGGCGGCGGCGCAATATGAACTGCTGGCGATCCGGCAATCCGGCGATGCTGCCCTGCTGGCCGCGGCCCGCGACCGGCTACGCTTGCTGGGCATGCCCGAGCGCATGATCTCCGCAGTTGAGCAATCCGGCGTCGTGCGGTCACGCCATACGGTCACTGCGCCGATAGGCGGGGTGATTCAATCGCTCGACGTACGCGCGGGCATGACGCTGATGGCCGGGCAGACGCTGTCGCGCATCAACGGGCTGTCGACCGTCTGGCTGGAGGCAGCAGTACCGCAGGCGTTGGCGGATCGGGTGGGTACAGGCGACCGCGTGACCGCGACTGTGGCGGGAGAAAAAACTCCCATCGAGGGCCGCGTTACCAGTATCGTGCCCGTCCTGCAAGACGCCACCCGCACCCTGCGAGTACGGATCGAACTACCGAATCGGAATGGACATATGCGCCCTGGCATGTCCGCGCAGTTGAGCCTGCAAAGTAATCCAAGGGGCACGGCGCTTGCCGTGCCCACCGAGTCCGTGATCCGCACCGGCAAGCGTGCTCTGGTCATGCTCGCCGACACGCAAGGCCGGTTCACACCGGTCGAGGTGTCGTTAGGCGAGGAGATCGGCGACAAAACGGTCATCACGGCCGGACTTGAAGAAGGACAGCAAGTGGTATCGAGCGGGCAGTTCCTGCTTGATTCCGAAGCCAGGCTCAGTGGGATCGCGGCACGGCCAATGGAGGGAACCGCCAAGCCCACATCCCCACCGTTGCACGAGGCTGACGCCACGATCAAGGGCATCGCCCCTGGCGAAGTCACCCTTGCACACGGTCCTTTCAAGACGCTTGCCATGCCGGGCATGACCATGACTTTCCCCCTGGGGTCGCCCACTCTGACCGCAGGCTTCAAGGTGGGCGACAAGGTGCGCGTCGGCGTACGCCAGACTGAAGATGGACTGGTCGTCGAACGTATCGAACGTGCAGAAGGCGAGCAATGATCACCAGGCTGATTCAGTGGTCGGTCGCCAATCGCTTCCTGGTTCTGCTGGGCACGCTGTTCTTCACCGCCTGGGGCATCTGGTCGGTCAAGATGACGCCGATTGATGCCCTGCCCGATCTCTCGGACGTGCAGGTCATCATCCGTACCACCTATCCCGGCCAAGCGCCGCAGATCGTGGAGAACCAGGTCACCTACCCGCTGGCCACCACCATGCTTTCGGTGCCGGGTGCCAAGACGGTGCGCGCTTATTCCTTTTTCGGCGATAGCTTCGTCTATGTGTTGTTCGAGGACGGCACCGACCTGTACTGGGCGCGTTCGCGCGTGCTGGAATATCTCAATCAAATCCAGGCGCGGCTGCCGGCCACGGCCCGTTCGAGCCTCGGCCCGGATGCCACCGGCGTGGGCTGGATCTACGAATATGCGCTCGTCGACAAGACCGGGCGCCATGATCTGGCACAGCTACGCACCTTGCAGGACTGGTTCCTGAAATTTGAATTGAAGGCCCTGCCGAATGTGGCCGAAGTGGCCACGGTGGGCGGCATGGTCAAGCAGTACCAGGTCGTGCTCGATCCCGTGAAACTTACCGGCTTCGGCATCACGCAGGCCGAAGTAAAGGACGCCATTGCCAAGGCAAATCAGGAGAGCGGCGGATCGGTGCTGACGCTCGGCGAAGCTGAACTGATGGTACGCGCCAACGGCTATCTCAAATCGCTTGCCGACTTCCGGGCCATCCCGCTCAGACTGGTGAACGGCGTGCCGGTTCTGCTCGGTGACGTGGCAACCATCCAGCTTGGTCCGGAAATGCGGCGCGGCATCGCGGAGCTGGATGGCCAAGGCGAAACGGTCGGCGGCGTGGTCATTCTGCGCAGCGGCAAGAATGCGCGCGAAACCATCGCGGCGGTGCATGCGAAACTGGAACAACTCAAGGCCAGCCTGCCCAAGGGGGTGGAAGTCGTCACGACCTACGACCGCAGCAAGCTGATCGACCGTGCAGTGGAAAACCTTACCCATAAACTCATCGAAGAGTTTATCGTGGTCGCGCTGGTGTGCGCCCTGTTCCTGTGGCATGTGCGTTCGTCGCTGGTGGCCATCGTCTCGCTGCCGCTGGGTGTTCTGACGGCATTCATCGCCATGCGCTACCAGGGCGTGAACGCGAACATCATGTCGCTGGGCGGCATCGCGATCGCCATCGGAGCGATGGTGGATGCAGCCATCGTCATGATCGAGAACGCCCACAAGCATGTCGAGGCATGGAAGCGCGAGCATCCCGGCCAGCACCTCCAGGGCGAGGCGCACTGGCGGGTCATGACCGAGTCCGCCGTCGAGGTCGGGCCTACGCTGTTCTTCTCTCTCCTGATCATCACCATTTCCTTCGTACCGGTATTCATGCTGGAAGCGCAGGAGGGCCGGCTGTTCGGTCCGCTGGCGATGACCAAGACGTATTCCATGGCCGCGGCGGCCGGCCTGTCGGTGACGCTGATTCCCGTGCTGATGGGCTACTGGATACGCGGCAAGGTCCCGGATGAAGCGAGCAATCCGCTCAACCGCTGGCTCATCGACGCCTATCGACCGCTGCTGGATGCCGTGCTGGCGCGGCCGAAGACGACGCTCGCGGTGGCCACGCTGCTGTTCCTCACCGTGGCTTGGCCGATCAGTCGGCTTGGCGGCGAGTTTCTGCCGCCGCTGGACGAAGGCGATCTGCTCTATATGCCATCGGCCCTGCCAGGGCTGTCGGCGCAGAAAGCCGGCGAGTTGTTGCAGCAGACGGACCGCTTGATCAAGACCGTGCCCGAAGTGGCGCACGTCTTCGGCAAGGCCGGCCGCGCCGAAACCGCCACGGACCCAGCGCCGATGGAGATGTTCGAGACCACCATTCAGTTCAAACAACGCGACCAGTGGCGGCCAGGCATGACCCCGGACAAGCTGGTCGAGGAACTGGATCACGCCGTCAAAGTGCCGGGGCTCGCCAACATCTGGATTCCACCCATCCGCAACCGCATCGACATGCTGGCCACCGGCGTCAAGAGCCCCATCGGCGTCAAGATCTCGGGCGGCAACCTGGCGGAAATAGACCGCGTTGCACAGCAAGTCGAGCAAATCGCCAAGGGGGTGCCCGGCGTTTCATCCGCGCTGGCCGAGCGGCTCACCGGTGGCCGCTATGTTGATGTCGATATTGATCGCGCCGCGGCCGCCCGCTACGGACTTAACATCACCGATGTGCAATCGGTCGTGTCCGGGCTCGTCGGCGGCGAGAACATCGGCGAGACGGTCGAGGGCCTGGCTCGCTATCCCATCAACTTGCGTTACCCCCGTGAATGGCGCGACACCGTCGAGCGGCTGTCGCAGCTCCCGATCGTTACCACGCTGGGCAGCCAGATCACGCTGGGCATGGTGGCGCGGGTCAAGGTGACGGATGGCCCGCCTATGCTCAAGAGCGAAAACGCCCGCCCCTCGGGCTGGGTATATGTGGACGTGCGCGGTCGCGATCTGGCTTCGGTGGTGGCGGACCTGCGTACCGCAGTGGCGCGCGAGGTTAAGCTCGAACCCGGCATGAGCCTGGCCTACTCGGGGCAGTTCGAGTTCCTGGAACGGGCCAATGCGCGTCTGGAGGTGGTGGTGCCGGCCACGCTGCTCATCATCTTCGTACTGCTGTATATCACCTTCAGGCGCTTCGACGAAGCCTTGCTCATCATGGCCACGTTGCCCTTCGCGCTCACCGGCGGGGTGTGGTTTCTGTACCTGCTCGGCTACAACCTGTCGGTTGCCACCGGCGTTGGGTTCATTGCGCTGGCTGGCGTATCGGCCGAGTTCGGCGTGATCATGCTGCTGTACCTGAAACAGGCTTGGCACAGACGAATCGATGAGGGACGAGAAACCGATATGACCTTGCTCGAAGCCATTCGGGAGGGCGCGGTGCTGCGCGTGCGGCCCAAGGCCATGACCGTGGCGGTCATCATTGCCGGCCTCTTGCCTATTCTGTGGGGCAGTGGCACCGGCAGCGAAATCATGAGCCGTATCGCCGCGCCGATGGTGGGCGGCATGGTCACCGCGCCGCTCCTGTCCCTGTTCGTGATTCCGGCAGCGTACCGGCTGATGCGCCGCCGACAACTTCCTTCAGTCGTTAACTGATGAACCCTAGGAGAATGAAGATGAAAATACTGCTTACTTCCATGATGGTCGCACTGATAGCAAACACGCCGGCGCTTGCCGCGGATATGGGCGACATGAAGATGAATACCACATCTAGCATGCAAGGCGATGGCAAGAGTCAGGTCGTGCAGGGGACGGGCGTCGTGACGGCTATCGACCCTGTCAAAGGCAGCATCACGATTGCACACGAAGCCATCCCCGCGCTGAAATGGCCTGCGATGACGATGCGATTCAAGATCGACAGACAACTCGCTTCAACCGTCAAACCCGGCCAGCACGTGAAATTTGAACTGGTGGCCAATGAAATGGGCGGCACGATCACGAAGGTGACTGCTCTGAAGTAGTTATGTGGAACCCCAGCCTGTTTCCGTTAATGAGAGAGCGGCCCCCCGCCAGGCCAAAGGCCGTGAAAGAGATGGGTGCGAAGTTGGAGTCGCCCGGCACACGGCCATAGCAGGCCACCGGCAACTCGTTTCGTGAGACGACGACTGTTTAGCGGGTGGGAAACTTCAGCCTCACGGTCGTGCCGTGGCCAAGTTCGCTATGAAGCGAAACTGTTCCGCCGTGCAATTGCATGATGGACTGAACAATGGCAAGACCAAGGCCCGTGCCCGTTCCCTGCCGCAAGCGCGCGCTGTCGGCGCGGTAGAAACGGTCGAAGACATGGGGTAAGTCTTGGGCCGGGATGCCGTCGCCCGTATCGCTCACGACGATTTCGGTCTCGCGGTCCGGTGTTTCCTTGGACTCAACTACAATCCGCCCGCCGCTGGGCGTATGGCGCAACGCATTAGCAATGAGGTTGCCCAGCACACGCCGCAATAGGCCGGAATCCGCCAGCACGATCCCCGCGCCGCCAGTGCTCAGGGTGATCTCCTGCTCGTCCGCCATCGCCTGATGGAAAGCACACACGGCGGCAATCTCGTGGTCAAGGGCTAGTGGTTTCTTATCCAAATGCGCATCGGGATGTTCCGTGCGCGCGAGGAACAGCAGCGCATCTACCATCCGGGTCAGACGTTCGTATTCCTCTGCGGCCGACTCGATGCACATCCGATAGTCCTCGCTTGACCGGACCTTGGAGAGAGCCATTTCCGCTTCGCCCCGCAGGATATGCAGCGGGGTGCGCAATTCGTGGGCGATATCAGCGGAAAACCGCGAGATGCGGACGAACGATTGTTCCAGGCGCGCCAGGAGTTGGTCAAAATTCGCGGCGAGTGGTCTCAACTCCTGCGGCCAAGCATCATCCGCCACACGCCGATGCAGGTGCGCCGCACTGAGTTCGGCTACGATGGAGGCCAGCCGGGATATGGGCCGGAGACCACGCCGAGCGATCAGGTAGCCCGCCACAACGGCAATGACCAGCGCGGCGGAAACGGCAAACCAAAGGGTTCGCCGGTAGGCAGCGAGCACCTCCTCTTCCTTTAACCGACTCATCGCTACCTGCACTGTAAAGCCCGAACGGATGGCGATCCGGGCCGACATGACACGGTACATTTCCCCATCGCCTGAACGCCAATCCGCGCCCCGTTCATCTCCCGGGGTTTCGAAGAAGGGATCGGCAGATTTGTGGCGGCTGAAGATAGCTTCGGAGGTCGGAGCCTCTACCACGATGGCCCCTTGTGAATCCAGTACCCGGAGATAGGTTCCGGAGAGCATGCTCGCCTCCCGTTGAAGCTCTTCACGGAATACCACGGAGTCGGTAGGATGAAGCAGTATGGCTCGTATTTCGGCAATCCTGCCCATTAGCATCTGGTCGTCTTCCTGGCGCAGGCGGTCCACCAGCACCCAATATAGGACGCTGCCGGCGGATGCGATTAACACCACGCTGAGCAGCGCATACCAGAAGGTGAGGCGGGCGGCGATGGATCCGGGCTCTCCCATAAGACCGACAGGCTCAGTCCCGTTCTTCGAGGACATAGCCCACTCCTCGTAAGGTATGAATTAGTTTCCGTTCACATGGATCATCCACCTTTCGGCGCAGTCGGCGCACGGCGACATCGACCACGTTGCTGTCCCCATCGAAATTCATATCCCAGACCCGCTCAGCGAGCCGCGTCCGGGTCACCACTTCTCCCGCATGCCGAAGAAGGTATTCCAGCAGCCGGTATTCCTGAGGCGCGAGGTCGAGCAGCTTTCCCGCCCGGGATGCTTTGTGCCGCAACAAATCCATATCGAGATCGGAAAGCCGCAGCACCTCTGTTTGCCGTGCCGGCGCTCGCCGCAGGATGTTGCGCACGCGGGCATTCAGTTCCGAAAAGGCAAAAGGCTTGACCAGGTAGTCGTCGGCACCTAGATCCAGGCCCTTCACCCGGTGGGCGACGGCATCCAGGGCGGTGAGAAGGATCACGAGCTGGTGCGGGCGATGTGTCCTGATTTCCTGGAGCACCCTCCAACCATCCTGCCTGGGCAACATGACGTCGAGCACGATTACGTCATACTCCCCGGTAAGCGCCAGATGAAGCCCGTCCACACCGTCGAGGGCGACATCGGCCACGAAGCCTTCCTCGGTGAATCCCCGTTTGACGAAGGCTGCTGTCTTGGGCTCGTCTTCAACGATCAGAATTTTCATTGCCTGTCCCTTGTTGCTATCGAGAGGTGCAACTGGCCGTGTTATGGAGATACTTGTGCGGTGCAGGTGTCATCGGCTGCCCCCTGTCGTCTTCTCATGGCGCAGTTCATCCTCCGCATGGAGATAAATCGAGGTGGTCTCAATGGAAGCATGCCGGAGGTTCTTCTGGATGAAGCGGATGTCGTTTCCTGCATCCGCCTGGTGCGTGGCAGAGGTGTGGCGCAGCCAATGGGTGGTGGCGCGACGAAGCGTGGCTGCTCCGGCGGGGGCGGTAGCCTCCAGTGCTTCGGCTGCGCGCCGGAAAACTTCCTTCACTACCATATAAATGGCCGTCGGGGTAAGGAATTGATCGGTGCGCCCGGCCACCGACATGACGAGAGGAGCTCCATCCAGCGTCGTCGGCGTGGCCGGCAGGCCGTGAAATTGCCGGTAGCGCGCCAAGTCGGCCATTAACTCGTCGGCCATAGGGACATCGCCCTCGGCGCCACCCTTACCGACAACGTGGAGCCACCACCTGCCCCGGCGCTGCGAAAGGTCGCTGGACTTGGCCTGCGCCGCCTCGGATACCCGTAGCGAGGCGCCATAGAGAAGTCGGAAAAGCCAACGGACCCGCTCGTAATGCTGTTGTTCGCGGTGGGTCACCTGGGGCAGCGTCTCGATGAAATCCAGTATGGATTGCCACAGGTCGTGGTCCAGGTAGCGCTCCACCGCAGCCCGGCGACTCGCTTTCGATTCCCCACGGCGGCGGCGCAACACGAGCGGATTGCCCGCGAGATACCCTGCAGCCACGAGATACGCGAAAAGCCCGGACAGAATCCCCATGGCTTGCCGCACGCTACGAGGCGACAACGGCCCGTCCAAGAGCCGCCGGCTACCGCCGCGGCGCGGGAGGGTAGGATCAGCCCACTCGACGGAAGGATTGGCGAGAAAAGCTTCATAACCCAGTAAATCTTCACGACTAAGGCTGGACAGCGGCTTACCCAAGACGCGGGTCGCCCAGATGAGTAGCCGCACGGCCTCTTTGCGGTAACTGCGTAGCGTATGCGGCGAGTCGGCATACTCGGCCAGCCACAGGCGCACGGCCTCCACGTCGGTATCCGCTGCGATCTGGCGCACACAACCCCGCCCGCGGTTCGAACCCTGGCTGCCATCCAAGTTGGGGGGAAGGGCGATGACCGGCAGGTGGTCGGTAGTGGGTACCAAGTTGGACACTGTGTCTGGGTCTCGTGATTTTTCGAAGGGCTTTTTCGCAGAGTACATCAAAATTACTTGCGATTATGCGAATTATCGTAAATTTCGACGGATAATGATTACGTAAATAACGTTATACGATAATATACGCCACGAGCCAGCCTGAATTTTGGCTGTTCAGCGCATTTTCGAAAAGGAGGTCATTATGAGCCGTGTGAGTGATACTCGAATCCGCACCCGCGAAGCGGCAGCCCGCCTGGTCGCTGCCGGTCGTCGCCCGCACGAACTGACCGTCGACCTCATCTATGGCGAAATCAGGCAGGGTAGCCGCACCACTATCAATGACGAACTGAAGCTCTGGAAAGACGAGCAGGCGAAGGTCGATGCCTTGAGCGCGGCGCTGCCGCCGGCCGTGGCCAATGCCATGATGGCGTCCTGGGCCGTGGCGGTCGAGCACGGGGAGAAGGTCTTCGAGCAGCGACAAGCCGAGGTGGAGGGCGAGTTGGCCGCCGCTTTGCAGCGGACGCAAGCCCTCGAAACTGACCTTGCGCGGGAGCAAGAGGAGGCCGCCGGGCTGCGAGCCCAGTTGGCATCCCGCCAGGCAGAAGTCGAGGTATTGCGAGATGAGGTGACTCGTGGGCGGGCCGCGACCGAAGCGGCGCAGACGCGCGCCCAGACGCTTGAACAGCAGGTCGAATCGTCGCGTGCCGAGGCAGAGCAGCGGCTGGCGGCGGCCAACACCGCCCACGAGCGGCGACTAGCCGAGTTGCAGGGGGCCATGGCGACCCAGGAGCAGACTTTCCGTGCAGAGATCGACAAAGCGACCGAACGGCTGGAAGGCGTGCAGAAGCACGTCATGCTGCAGGTCGCCGAAGCGCGAGAAGCGTCCAAGCGAGCAGAGGCGTTGCTGTCCAAGGCGCAACAGAAGAATGAAGAACTATCGGCCAATGCGCAGCAACTCAGGGCAGAACTGGCGTCTCAGACCCAGCAAAGCGCAAGAACCCGGGAAGACTTGGCCAGGGTGTCCCAGGTAGCGGATCAGTTGCGGACCGAGCGCGAATCGCAGCTCCAACAACTCGCAATGCTGACCGGCAAGCTCGACGCCCAAACCGCGCAGATAGAATCGCTGGAGAACCGGGCCGTCGGCGCTGAGACTCGGCTTGAGGAGGCGCTGAAACGGCCGGCAGCAACTAAGAAGAAAGCGGCGAAAGCGGATCAGGCCGACTTGATTTGAGCGCTAAGTCCTATTTTTACACGTATGTCGGCTGTACCCGAACAAGAGGGGAATACCAACTTTTTAAAATCCCCCTTCATTATTTCGCATAATGTATATTATGTTAAATATATGATGATGATTTATACCGTCACCTGTAGAAGTTCAGACTTGATCTGACAGAAAGGCCTTGCCGAGAGGTGGGGTTACCCGTTTTGATAGAGGTGCGAATCTTTATCGAAACAGCGCAAGAGCGCCAAGGAGTAACCCCATGACGAGTTTC
>JAJZVC010000050.1 GCA_021845865.1 Pseudomonadota bacterium
ACACCAACATGACCTTCACCCTCCAGGTGGAGAACCGGGTGCATCTGGCGCAGGTGATGAAGAATCTGCGGCGGATTCAGGAGGTGGTTAGGATTGCGAGGGTGAAGGGGTAGTTACGTTTCGTTTTTGAACGCTGGCTAAAGGGGGAGAAAAATGGAAGCGGTGCTGAGTGCTGACTTGCGGGATCTTGCAGCGGAAGGCTGGAATGTAAGGTTTTATGCGGTTTCTGGGGAAGTGCTTGATACTGAGCAACGTAGCGACACTTACGTCAGTGGTCAAACTACAGGGGCGACTTATAAAGGGACGGGTGGAGTAACGGGGCATGTGACTTCGAAAGTCGTTGTGCAAAGAGATATTTGGGTGAAAACGGACGACGGTAAGGAGGATCATTTCCGCTTTGAACAGGACATACCTTGCAGAACAGGTCAGCGTATAACTGTTTTATGGGCGGTTCCGAATAATCAACAAGGCGGTCCTTATATTTTCTTGTACAACCACAACACGCAAACTTTTTACGATTTCCCCAAGGATGAATGGCTGGCTCCGTTGGTGAAACCCTTTGGGAAAACCATGAACGTAATTGCAGTCGGAGCTTTAGCCCTTTTTGTGGCTGGATATATTTTTTCGCCAATATTAGGGGCAATTGCAGCGATTGCTGCTGGGACATTCATGGCGCGTCCGGAAAAAGCCAGAATGAAAGCAGACGAAAATTCTATTTCTTTCCATGTTTCAAAAATAAAGCAGTCAGTACAAAGCAGTTAGCATATTGGTATACAAGCTTCTTGTGCGCTTCGCGCGGATGATTGAGACGGGGGGCAGCCCCGCGCGCTGCTCACTTTTCTTGTCTCGCCAAGAAAAGGTAAGCAAAAGAAGGCGACCCCACTACCCCGCCCCTTCGGGGTAAACTCGTCTTGCTAAAAAAATCGGGCGGGCGCCCAAACTCGGGCCTGTCGGCCCTCAGACAAGTGCGCCCGACTGCCCCCGATTTTTTTAGCAAGCCGAGACGGGACAGAGGGGAGGAAAAGCGTCGCGAAGAGTGAGCTGCTCGGCTGCGTTTGACGGCGGTCCCTCACCCGCGCTGACGCGCACCCTCTCCCGAGGGGAGAGGGTTTCTGTGCTGCGGAGTGGGGTTGTTCCCCTCTCCCGCCGGGAGAGGGGCTAGGGGTGAGGGACCTGGGTGGCTATAGGCAGAGCGGTTCCCCTCAGACGGTTTTGACGTACCCTCCCCTCTGAGCCGCCGAGGATTTGCGACTGAAGCGGGGGAAGTCGGGCGCGTTTGTCTGAGGGCCTTTAGGCCCGAGTTTACGCGCCCGCCCGCTTCGGTCGCAAACCGCAGGGAAGCCCGAAGGGCCGGGGCAGTGGGGTCGCCTTCTTTTGCTTACCTTTTCTTGGCGAGACAAGAAAAGTGAGCGGCATACGGGGCCGCTCCCCGTCTCAAACTAATTTGCGCGAAGCGCACAAAACCGAACAAACAAAACATCAAGAAAGGCCAACCATGACCACCAAACAAATCATCTCCACCCCCCACGCCCCTCAAGCCATCGGCACCTATTCCCAAGCCGTGAAAGTGGGCGCCACCGTCTACCTTTCCGGCCAGATCGGCCTCGACCCTGCTTCCATGCAGATGGTGGAAGGCATCGAGAACCAGATCCACCGCGTGTTCCAGAACCTCAAGGCGGTGACGGAAGCCGCCGGCGGTTCCATGGCCGACGTGGTGAAGCTCAACGTCTTCCTCACCGACCTGGCCAACTTCGCCAAGGTGAACGAGATCATGGCCCAGTACTTCACCCAGCCCTACCCCGCCCGCGCCGCCGTGGGCGTGAAGGAACTGCCCCGGGGGGCGCTGGTGGAAGCCGATGGGGTAATGGAACTGTAAGGATGAAGGATGAAGGCAGAAGGATGAAGGAAAAACCCTCGCCCGCAGGGCACGACACTTCATCCTTCATCCTTCATCCTTCATCCTTGGCGGCCAAGCTGGAAAAGCTCGGCCTGTTCACCGACTTCGACCTCCTGCTCCACCTGCCCCTGCGCTACGTGGACGAAACCCACCTCTACCCCATCGCCGACGCCCCCATCGGGCGGACGGTGCTGGTGGAGGGAGAGGTGATGGACGCCGAGGTGAAATACAAGCCCCGCAAGCGCCTCACCGCGCGGGTGCGGGACGAGAGCGGGGTGCTGGCGCTCACTTTCTTCAATTTCTACCCCAGCCAGATCAAGCAGCTCCAGCCCGGCATGCGCCTGCGCCTGCTGGGGGAAGTGCGGCCCGGCTTCTTCGGCGCCGAGATGGCCCATCCCAAATACAAGGTGGTGCGCGGCGAGGCGCCCCTGGCGGAGACCCTGACCCCGGTCTATCCCACCACCGCCGGGCTGGGGCAGGAAACCCTGGGCAAGGCCATCGCCAAGTGCCTGGAGAACCTGGACCTGTCCGACACCCTGCCGGTGGAGACGCGGGAGCGCTTGTCCCTGCCTGGCTTCGCCGAAAGCGTGCGCTTTCTCCACCATCCGCCGCCGGATACGCCCCAGGCCGTTCTGGAATCCCGCGACCATCCCGCCTGGCGCCGGCTGGCCTTCGACGAGTTGCTGGCCCAGCAACTGTCCATGCGCCTTCACTACCGCCGCCGCCACGGCGAGAAGGCGCCGAGCCTGCCGCCGAAGGGGGCGCTCACCCAGCGGCTCCTGGCGGCCCTGCCCTTTCAGCTCACCCGCGCCCAGGCCCGGGTGATGGGGGAGATCAGCCGCGACCTGGCCCAGCCCCACCCGATGCAGCGCCTGCTCCAGGGGGACGTGGGCAGCGGCAAGACGGTGGTCGCCGCCCTGGCGGCCCTGCAGGCGGTGGAGAACGGCTACCAGGCGGCCATCATGGCGCCGACGGAAATCCTCGCCGAGCAGCACTACCTCAAGCTTTCCGCCTGGCTCGAAGCCCTGGGGGTGAAGGTGGCGTGGCTGGTGTCGAGCCTGGCGAAGAAGAACAAGCAGGCGGCCCTGGAAGCGGTGGCGTCTGGGGAGGCGCCCATAGCGGTGGGCACCCACGCCCTGTTCCAGGAGCAGGTGGCCTTCGCCAAATTGGGCTTGGCGGTGATCGACGAGCAGCACCGCTTCGGCGTCCACCAGCGCCTGGCCTTGCGCCAGAAGGGGGAGGGCGCGGTGCACCAGCTGATGATGAGCGCCACGCCCATTCCCCGCACCCTGTCCATGAGCTATTACGCCGACCTGGACGTGTCGGTGATCGACGAGCTGCCGCCTGGACGCACCCCGGTGGTGACCAAGCTGGTGTCCGACGGGCGCCGGGAAGAGGTCATCGCCCGGGTACGGGACGCCTGCCTCCAGGGACGCCAGGCCTACTGGGTGTGTCCCCTGATCGAGGAGTCGGAGGCCTTGCAGTTGCAGACCGCCATCGACACCCACGAAACCCTCACCCAGACCTTCCCCGAACTCAAGGTGGGCCTGGTCCACGGCCGTCTGAAGACGGCGGAGAAAGCGGCGGTGATGGACGCCTTCAAGCGTGGAGAACTGCACCTGCTGGTGGCGACGACGGTGATCGAAGTGGGGGTGGACGTGCCCAATGCCTCCCTGATGGTGATCGAGCATGCCGAGCGCATGGGCTTGGCCCAGCTCCACCAGCTGCGGGGCCGGGTGGGGCGGGGGGCGGCCCAGAGCGCCTGCATCCTGCTCTATGCGCCCCCCCTGTCCGAGACGGCCCAGGAGCGGCTGAAAGTCATCCGGGAAACCACCGACGGCTTCGAGATTTCCCGCCAGGACCTGCGCATCCGCGGGCCGGGGGAATTCCTCGGCGCCCGCCAGAGCGGCGTGCCCATGCTGCGGGTGGCGGACCTCGAACGGGACCTGGACCTTCTGGAAGCGGCCCGGGACGCCGCCGAGCATCTTCTCGCCAGCCAGCCGGGGCTGGTGGACAAGCACCTCCAGCGCTGGCTGGGAGGGCGGCAGGAATTCCTCAAGGCTTAGTTTTCTGCCATGATGGAACCATGAGCCTGCAGGACCTCGACATCGACGAAATTCCTCTCGGCAAGCCCTTGCCCTGGGCCATTTACGACCGGGGCGGGCGCATGCTGTTCGACCGCGGCCAGGTGCTTCCCAGCCGGGAGGTGCTGGCCGAGCATGCCGGCGGCGGCCTGCTGGCCGACCTCGATGCCTCGGTGGAAGCCCTGAAAACCATGACCGGCATGGCCATGCCGGCGGAGCCCGCCGAGCGTCCCACCGAAGAGCTGTTCCCGCCGGGGGGCGTCAAACCCCAGATATGGGACCGGGTGCAAATCCGCTTGCCGGAAACGGCGGGGGGGAAAATCATGTACTCCCACCTCGTCGGCTACGTCAAGGGCACGACCATCATCCTCACCCTGCCCCGCGATGGCGAGCACTGGGTCAGCGTCCCCGAAGGGGCGGTGGTGGAGGTGCGCAACCTTACCGGCAACCACATCTACGTTTTCCGCTCCGAGGTGCTCAGGGTGTCCCTCGGCGGCGTTCCTTACATGCACCTGCGCTATCCGCTGCAGGTGCAGCGTCAGCAGCTGCGCCGGGCGCCCTGGGCGAAGACCAGCCTGCCGGTGAGGGTGACGGCGGCGGACGGCCACCGGGCGGAGGGACATATCACCAACCTGAGCAGCAGCGGCGCCCACTTGGCCGCCTACAGCCGGCTGGGGGGCAAGGACGACGCGTTGCGCCTCGCCTTCCGGGTCGAATGCGGCGCCGCGGCGGCGGAGCTGGAACTGGGGGCGGTCATCCGCCGCGAGGGCGAAGGGGGCGAGGAGGGGCTGCTGGAATACGGCGTGGAGTTCCAGGGGCTTGCCGAGGAAGAGGCGCTGTGGCTCAAGTGCATGGTGTACGAACGGATTGCCGAGGGCTACCTGACCTAGCCGCCTGCTATAATCGCACCTTTCCCCCATTCGATTTTCCCCATGAAGCATGCCTTGCCCTTGGAACGCTGGACGCGGCTGCCGCCGGGCGCCGCGGGCGGCTATCGGCCCTGGCTGCTCGACCACGGTTCCCTCACGCGGCGCATTCAGCGCCGGTGCGAGGCCTTCAGCGTGCGCGGCGTGCGCCAGCGGGAGGGGCGCATCAAAAGCCGTGGCGGCCGGGGGCTGGGCCGCGTCCTGGTCAGGGAGGTCTTTCTCCATTGCGGCGAGTCGGCGGTGGTCTACGCCTCCAGCGTCCTGCCCCTCGACAGCCTCCGCGGCCCCTGGCGCCGCCTCGGCGCCCTGGGGACCAAGCCCTTGGGGGCGGTGCTGTTCGCCGACCCGCGGGTGAAGCGCTTGCCCCTGTGCTTCAAGAAGCTCCATCCCCGCCATGTCCTTTATCGCCGGGCCAGCGAAGCCCTGGACAAAAAACCGTCCTTCCTCTGGGGGCGGCGTTCGGAGTTCCGTCTCGGGAAAGGACGCCTCTGGGTGACGGAAGTGTTCCTGCCCGCCATCCTGGAGTTGTGAGCCATGGATTTCCGCGCCAAGCTCGACCTTTATGAGAAATTAATGCGGCTGGACAAGCCCATCGGCATCCTGCTCCTGCTGTGGCCCACCCTCTGGGCGCAGTGGCTCGCCACCGGCGGCCATCCCAACCTGGTCATCCTGTGGATTTTCATCCTCGGCACGGTGTTGATGCGTTCCGCCGGCTGCGTCATGAACGATTACGCCGACCGCCATTTCGACCCCCACGTGGAGCGCACCAAGGACCGCCCCCTGGCGGCGGGAATGGTGAGCGAGAAGGAGGCCCTGCTGCTGACCGGTTTCCTGGTGCTGCTGTCGGCCCTGCTGCTGCTGCCCCTCAACCGCCTGACCTGGCTGTTGTCGGTGGGGGCGGTATTCCTGGCGGCGTCCTATCCGTTCACCAAGCGTTTCTTCGCCGTTCCCCAGGCTTACCTCGGCATTGCCTTCGGCTTCGGCATCCCCATGAGCTTCGCCGCCCACGCCGGCGCGGTGCCCGCCATCGCCTGGGCGATGCTGCTGGCCAACGTCTTCTGGGCCGTGGCCTACGATACCGAATACGCCATGGTGGACCGGGACGACGACCTCAAGATCGGCATCAAGACCTCCGCCATCACTTTCGGCCGCTTCGACGTGGCGGCGGTAATGGCCTGCTACGCCGCTACCCTGGCCGTCCTGGCGGGGATCGGGGTAGCCCGCCATTTCGGCCTGTTCTACTTCCTCGGCCTGCTGGTGGCCGCCGGCATCGCGGGCTACCATTACACCCTGATCCGCGGCCGGGAGCGGGGGCCGTGCTTCAAGGCCTTCCTGCACAACAACTGGCTGGGCGGGGCGATTTTCCTCGGCATCGTTCTCGACCATCTGCACCGCATTCCCCTGACCCCGCATTGAGGAGGAAACCATGCGCCTGACCCTATTCATGCTGCTCGCCGTCGGCTTGGCGGGCTGTTCCTCGGTGAAGCTGCCCGACCTCCAGGGCCCCGCGCAGGCGCCGAGCGCCGCCGGCATCGAACGTTACGGCAACTACTGCGAGCAGCTGGGCAACCTTCGGGGGACGCCGGCGTTCGATCGCTGCGTGCGCAAGCAGGAAGACACCTACAAATGAAATACAAAGACCTGCGCGACTTCATCGCGCAACTGGAGTCCATGGGCGAACTGAAGCGGGTTTCCGCGCCGGTGAGCCCCAACCTGGAAATGACCGAGGTGTGCGACCGGGTGCTGCGGGCCGGCGGCCCGGCGGTGCTGTTCGAGAACCCCGCCGGCCACGGCATGCCGGTGCTGGCCAACCTCTTTGGCACCCCCAAGCGGGTGGCTCTGGGCATGGGGGAGGAGTCCACCGATGCCTTGCGGGAGGTCGGCAAGCTGCTGGCCTTCCTCAAGGAGCCCGAGCCCCCCAAGGGCCTCAAGGATGCCTGGGAGAAATTCCCGGTGTTCAAGCAGGTGCTCAACATGGCGCCGAAGGAAGTGTCCTCCGCACCCTGCCAGGAGGTGGCGTGGGAGGGCAAGGACGTGGACCTTTCCAAGCTGCCCATCCAGACCTGCTGGCCCGGCGATGCGGCGCCGCTGCTCACCTGGGGCCTGGTGGTAACCCGCGGCCCGCGCAAGGCGCGGCAGAACCTGGGCATTTACCGCCAGCAGGTGATCGGCCCCAACAAGCTCATCATGCGCTGGCTCGCCCATCGGGGCGGCGCCCTGGATTTCCGCGACCACTGCGAGGCCAACCCCGGCCAGCCGTTCCCCCTGGCGGTGGCTATCGGCGCCGACCCGGCCACCATCCTCGGCGCCGTGACGCCGGTGCCCGATTCTTTGTCCGAATACCAGTTCGCCGGCCTCTTGCGGGGCTCCAAGACCGAGGTGGTGAAGTGCCTGGGCTCCGACCTGCAGGTGCCGGCGGGGGCGGAGATCGTGCTGGAAGGCGTGATCCACCCCAATGAAACCGCCCTGGAAGGCCCCTTCGGCGACCATACCGGCTACTACAACGAGCAGGAAACCTTCCCCGTCTTCACCGTCGAGCGCATCACAATGCGCCGCAACCCGATCTACCACAGCACCTACACCGGCAAGCCGCCGGACGAGCCCGCCGTGCTGGGCCTGGCCCTGAACGAGGTGTTCGTTCCCCTGTTGCAGAAGCAGTACCCGGAAATCGTCGATTTCTACCTGCCGCCGGAAGGCTGCTCCTACCGCATGGCGGTGGTGAGCATCAAGAAGCAGTATCCCGGCCACGCGAAAAGGGTGATGTTCGGCGTCTGGAGCTTCCTGCGCCAGTTCATGTACACCAAGTTCATCCTCGTCACCGACGACGACGTCGACGTGCGCGACTGGAAGGAAGTGATGTGGGCGCTGACCACCCGCGTTGACCCGGCCCGGGACACCCTCTTGGTGGAGAACACCCCCATCGACTATCTCGACTTCGCCAGCCCGGTGTCCGGCCTGGGCTCCAAGATGGGCATCGACGCCACCAACAAGTGGCCCGGCGAAACCAGCCGGGAATGGGGCACCCCCATTGTCATGAGCGACGAGGTGAAACAGCGGGTGGACGCGATGTGGGCGAATCTCGGCCTGTAGAGCGCTTCCTCTGCGACGAGATGCTCGGCCGCCTGTGCCGCTACCTGCGGGCGGCGGGCTACGATACCGCCTTCGCCCAGCCGGGCGAGCCCGACGCCCGACTGCTGTCCCGCGCCATCGCCGAACAGCGGCGCTTTCTCACCATGGACCGCAAGATCATGGAGCACAAGGCCGCCGCCGACGTGGCCACGGTGCTGCCCATGGCCGGCCTGGACGAGTTGGCCGCCTTCGTGAAAAAGGCGTTCGGCGTCGACTGGCTCCACGTCCCCTTCTCCCGCTGCCTGGTGGATAACGCCTTGCTTCTTCCCGCGACTCCGGAGCAGATGCGGACCGTGCCGGCCGACGCCCGGCGGCCGGGGGAGCCCTTTCTCGCCTGTCCAGCTTGCGGCCGCGTTTACTGGCGGGGATCCCACGTGAAGCGCATGCTCGCCAACATGGCGCGCTGGCAAGCTGGCCAGCCCTGAGCTTTTTCTTTGCGCCGCCAATGGCGGTTGCTTATTCCGGTGGCATGATATAGATTTTCCGGATATTTCACTTTTTTCATATCCAGGAGGGGGCATGGGACGGCTGATGGCGGCCCTTGGGTGGTGTTCCCTGATTGTCCCCGCCATGGCCGCCGATCTCCCCGATGCCGGCCGTTCCCTCGACAGCGTGAAGCAGGCGCCGGAATTGCCGGCCAAGCCAGCCGCGGTCCTGCCCGCGGAGCCTGCCCCAAGGCCCGTCCTGGGCCTGCCTTCCGATATCCGGATCGCCGTTCATGGGTTCCGCATCAGCGGGGCCCAGGCCTTTCCCGCATCCGAACTCCTCGCCCTGGTCGCGGGCGCCGAGGGCCAGGAGCTGACCCTGGCCGAGCTCCAGGCCTTGGCCGCGCGCATCACGCGCTATTACCGGGCTCATGGCTATCTTCTCGCCTGGGCCTACCTCCCGGCCCAGGAAATCCGCGACGGCCAGGTCGAAATCGCCGTCCTGGAAGGGCGGCTGGGCAAGGTGACGGTCGATAACCGCGCCGCCCTGTCGCCGCAAACGGTGGAGCGCCACTTGGCCGGCCTGCATGGCGGCGAGGCGGTGAAGGCCGGGGAGCTGGAACGGGACCTCCTGATGCTCAACGATCTGCCGGGAGTGGAGGTCAAATCCACCCTCAGGCCGGGCGCCACGGTGGGGACCACCGACCTCGACATCCGGCTGGAAGAAGGACGGCGCCTCACCGGGGCCCTGGACGTGAACAACTACGGCAACCGCTACATCGGCGACCTCCGGGGCGGCCTGACCCTTAACGTCAACAATCCCTCCGGGTTGGGGGACGCCGTCGCCCTGCGGGGCGTGAGCAGCGGCAACGGCCTCAGCTACGGCCGCCTTGCCTACCAGTTGCCGGTGAACGGCGCCGGCACCCGGCTCGGGGCGGCTTATTCCGAAATGCGTTACCAACTGGGGATGGATTTCTCTTCCCTTCAGGCCCACGGCAGTGCCAGCGTCAGTAGCCTGTATCTATTGCAGCCCTTCGTGCGCGGCCGCTTCGCCAACCTCAACGCCCAGCTTGCCTTCGACCGCAAGCGCCTGGAGGATCGGGTGGATGCCACCGCCACCCTCAGCGGCAAGACCCTCGACGTCTGGACCCTCGGCCTTTCCGGCGACCGGATGGACCGGCTCGGCGGCGGAGGGCTGAACACCTGGAGCGTCAACCTCGTGTCCGGTTCCCTCGTCCTCGACCCGGACAGCCGGGCATTGGATGCCGTGGGGCTGCGAACCGAGGGGAGCTATCTGAAGCTGGGCTATCAGCTCGCCCGTCTGCAGCGGCTGGGCGACCGCTTCAGCCTCTACGGCCAGTTGTCTGGCCAGTGGGCGGGAAAGAACCTGGACTCCGCCGAGAAATTCAGCCTCGGCGGTCCCTACGGCGTGCGCGCCTATCCCCAGGGGGAGGCGCCGGCGGACGACGCCTGGCTGCTCAACCTGGAACTGCGCTACCGCCTGGCGGATGCCTGGCAATTGGCCGCTTTCGCCGACGGCGGCGAAGGGCGTCTCAGCCACCGCCCCTTGCCTGCCGACGGCAGGAATACCCGCGCCCTTTCCGGAGCCGGGCTGGGTTTGGTCTGGAGCCGCCCCGCCAGCTTCGGGGTGTCGGGGTTCCTGGCCTGGAAAACCGCCGCCGATCCTTCCTCCGATGTCGACCGCTCGCCCCGGGTGTGGGTGCAGGGGGTGAAGTATTTTTGAGGTGGGGGGCTATAGTTAAAGCGAGTGGGGCAAGGTAAAAAAGCCAGGGAGTAAAAGGCTCAAGCCAAGCCACTTTGGAGGAGCGGGCCATGAACCGCATCTATCGCCTGGTCTGGAGTGAAAAGCGGCGGGATTGCATGCCGGCGGCGGAGGTTGCGCGTGCCCATGGCAAGCGCGGTGGCGGCGGGCTCTTCGCGGCACGCCTCCTTCTGGCGCTGGTGTTCCTGCTTCCCGCCGCCGTCACGGCGCTGCCCACCGACGGGCAAGTCAGCGCCGGCAGCGGCGCCATCTCCCAGAGCGGCAGTACCTTGACCGTGACGCAATCGACGCCGAGGCTGGCGGTTAACTGGCAAGGCTTCAGCATCGGCCAGGGGGAGACGGTCAACTTCATCCAGCCAAGCAGCAGCGCCATCGCCCTCAACCGCGTCCTCGGCGGCGACCCCAGCGCCCTCTACGGGCGGCTGAACGCCAACGGCCAGGTGTTCCTGCTCAACCCCAACGGCATCCTGTTCGGTCCCGACGCCCAGGTCAATGTCGGCGGGCTGGTGGCGTCCACCCTCGGCCTGAGCGACAGCGATTTCCTGGCCGGCAACCACCGTTTCAGCGGCAGCGGCGGTTCCGTCGTCAACCGGGGCAGTCTCGTTGCCCGGGACGGCGGCTATATCGCTCTGCTGGGCGGACGGGTCAGCAACGAGGGATATATCCAGGCCAATCTCGGGACGGCCGCCGTGGCGGCGGGCAATGCCGTGACGCTGGACTTCGCCGGCGACAGCCTCCTCAGCGTCCAGGTCGGTCAGGGAACCCTCGACGCCCTGGCGCAAAACAAACAGCTCATCCAGGCCGACGGCGGCACGGTGGTGATGACGGCGAAAGGGGCCGACGCGGTCCTCCAGTCCCTGGTGAACAACGAGGGCGTGATCGAGGCCAGGACGGCGGAAAACCGCCAGGGCGCCATCCTTCTCCTGGGGGACATGGCGAACGGCACCGTCCGGCTGTCCGGCGCCCTCGACGCCTCGGCGCCCCATGGCGGCGATGGCGGTTTCGTCGAGACCTCCGCCGCCCACGTGACAGTGGCCGGCGGCGCCAAGGTGGCCACCGACGCTCCCGGCGGCAGGAGCGGCACCTGGCTCATCGACCCCAACGATTACACCATCGCGGCCTCCGGCGGCGATATCTCCGGCGCCACCTTGTCCGGCAGCCTCGGCAGCGGCAACGTCGCCATTCTCTCCAGTAACGGCGCCACCGCCGGCAACGGCGATATCTTCGTCAACGATGGCGTGTCCTGGAGCGCCAACACCACGCTGACCTTGTCCGCCTACCGCAATATCGCCGTCAACGCCAATATCACCGCCAGCGGCAACGCGGCCGGCCTGGTGTTGACGCCCAACACCGGCGGCGGAGGCGGAAACTACAGCCTGAACCCCGGGGTCAAGATCACCCTCTCCGGCTCCAGTCCCAGCCTGACCATCGCTGGCACCGCCTACGCCGTGATCAACGATGTCAACGCCCTGCAAAACATGAACAGCGGCCTTGCGGGATACTACGCCCTGGGCAGCGATATCGACGCCTCCGCTACCTCGGGCTGGAACGGCGGGGCCGGTTTCGTGCCGGTGGGGGATTACGATGCGAACACGCCGTTCACCGGCCGTCTCGACGGCCTGGGCCACGCGGTGGACGGCCTGTTCATCAACCGCGCCAGCTTTACCAGCAGCCATTTACTTGGCGACGGCGTCGGCCTGTTCGGCAAGCTGGGCGGCAGCGTGGACCACCTGGGCCTGACCAATGCCGCCGTCACCGGCCACGACAACGTTGGCGGCCTAGCCGGCTACAACAGCGGCACCATCAGCAACAGCCATGTGACGGGCAGCGTGAGCCATGGCGGCACCGATGAGGACATCAGCCGCGTCGGCGGGCTGGCGGGATACAACAATACGGGCGCCATCAGCAATGCCTATTCCACCGCCAATGTGAATGGGACGAGCGTGAATCGCGTCGGCGGCCTGGTGGGGGAAAACAACGGCACCATCAGCAGCGCCTATGCCACCGGCAACGTGAGCGGCAACTTCCGCGTCGGCGGCTTGGTGGGAAACAACGCCAGCGGCGCGGTCAGCAATGCCTACGCCAGCGGCAGCGTCAGCGGCGTCAACCTGGTCGGCGGCCTGGTGGGGAGAATCGACGCCGGCAGCGTCAGCGGCAGCTATGCCAACGGCAGCGTGAGCGGGACGACCAATGTCGGCGGCTTGGCGGGAAGCAATGCCGGCACCGTCGCCAACAGCTATTGGGACACGGACGCCAGCGGGCAGGGAAGCAGCGCCGGCGGCACCGGACTCACCAGCCTCCAGATGCAGCAGCAGGCGAACTTCAGCGGCTTCGACTTCAACGCCGCCTGGATCCTCTACGATGGCCACACCACCCCTCTGTTGCGGGGCTTCATGACGCCCCTCACCGTCACGGCCAACAACGCGGCCAAGACCTATGACGGCTTGGCCTACAGCGGTGGCAATGGCGTCGCCTATTCCCTGCCCGGCGCCACCCTCAACGGCACCGTGAGCTACGGCGGCACGGCCCAGGGGGCGGTCAACGCCGGCAGCTACGCCATCGCGCCTTCCGGTTTCTGGTCCACCCAGCACGGCTACGCCATCAGCTACGCCGATGGCGCCCTGACGGTGAACAAGGCGCCGCTGACGGTGACGGCGGCCAATGCCTCGAAGACCTACGACAAAGTGGCCTACAGCGGCGGCAACGGCGTCGGCTACAGCGGATTCGTCAACGGCGAAACCAGCGCCGTGCTGGGTGGCAGCTTGGCCTATGGCGGCAGTTCCCAAGGCGCGGTCAACGCCGGCAGCTACGCCATCACCCCTTCCGGCCTGAGCGCGGCCAACTACGCCTTTAACTACGTTGATGGAACCCTGACGGTGAACCAGGCATCCCTGACCGTATCCACCAATGCCGTGACCAAGACCTACGACGGCACCACCGGCGCCGCGGGCAGCGCCATTGTCGCGGCGGGCACGCTGTATGGCGGCGATAGCCTGAGCGGCGGCAGCTTCGCCTTCAGCGACAAGAACGCCGGGACCAACAAGACGGTGAACGTCTCCGGGGTGACGGTGAGCGACGGCAACGGCGGCAATAATTACGCCGTCGCCTACGCGGCCAATACGGCCAGCACCATCAACCAGGCCGCGCTGACGGTGTCCACCAACGCCGTGACCAAGACCTACGACGGCACCACCGGCGCCGCGGGCAGCGCCATCGTCGCGGCGGGCACGCTGTACGGCGGCGACAGCCTGAGCGGCGGCAGCTTCGCCTTCAGCGACAAGAACGCCGGGACCAACAAGACGGTGAACGTCTCCGGCGTGACGGTGAACGACGGCAACGGTGGCGGCAACTATGCCGTCGCTTACGCGGCCAACACCGCCAGCACCATCAATAAGGCGCCCTTGACGGTCACGGCCAACAATGATGCCAGGACCTACAGCGGCACGGCCTACAGCGGCGGCAACGGCGTCGCTTACACGGGCCTGGCGAGCGGCGAGACGGGGGCGGTGCTGAACGGCACCCTGAGCTACGGCGGCACCTCCCAGGGGGCGGTGACCCCCGGCAGCTACGCCATCACCGCTTCCGGCCTGAGTTCGGGCAACTACGCCATCAGCTACGCCGACGGCATCCTGACGCTGAACAAGGCCCCCCTGACGGTAACGGCGGCCAATGATTCGAAAATCTACGACGGCATGGCCTACCACGGCGGCAACGGCGTCAGCTACAGCGGTTTCGTCAACGGCGAGACCAGCGCCGTGCTGGGTGGCAGCTTGGCCTATGGCGGCAGTTCCCAAGGCGCGGTCAACGCCGGCAGCTACGCCATCACGCCCCTTGGACTGACGGCGAGCAACTACGCCATCACCTTCATCGACGGCGCCTTGTCCATCGCCCCGTCCCGCGCGGAAGACCCCTACGTGGCCGCCCTGGCCAGCGCCACGGGAATGGCGGTGGGGTGGCTGGATGGCGCCCTCTCGGCCCCAGGGGAAACGGGGAGCGGGATGACAACGGGTAAGTTTGCAGGTGGCAGGGAAGTGGCCTGCGTTGAAGGCGGGCAATTGTCCGCACCCGCATGTGCGGCCATCTATGGCGGGGTGGTCTTTGTCGAGGAAGGCGGCATCCGGCTGCCGCCGGAAGAGTAGCGGCCGTTTCAAGGTTCTTGGGGCTTTGCGGATAGTGGCCTAAAATCCGCCTCATGCAACTGATTCCCCAATTCGAACGCACCCACATTCTCATCGGCGACAGCGGCCTGGAGAAACTCGCCGCCAAGCACGTCTTCGTCGCCGGCCTGGGGGGCGTGGGCTCCTACTGCGCCGAGGCCCTGGTCCGGGCGGGCATTGGCCGCCTGACCCTGCTCGACCACGACGTGGTGGCGGCTTCCAACATCAACCGCCAGCTTCCCGCCCTGCTGTCCACCGTGGGCCGGCCCAAGGTGGAAGTGATGGGGGAGCGGGCGCGGGACATCAACCCCCTGTGCGGCCTGACCCTGAAGCGGGAATTCCTCACCTCCGGCAACGTCATGGAACTGGTGCCGGCGGATGCGGATTACGTGGTGGACGCCATCGACTCCCTGGCGTGCAAGGTGGCCCTGGTGGGGGAGAGCCTGCGCCACGGCCTGAAAGTGGCGTCCAGCATGGGGGCGGGCAACAAGCTGGACCCGTCGCGGATACGCCTGGGGGATATCTCGAAAACCGAGGTCTGCCCCCTGGCGCGGCAGATGCGCAAGCGCCTGGCCCGCCATTACGGCGTGCGCAAGGGGGTGCTGACGGTATACTCCGACGAGGCCCCCCACGACCCCTTGCCGCCGGAACCGGTGGAGGGGCCGGGGCGGCCCCGGGCGGTGAACGGCACCATCAGCTACATGCCGCCGCTTTTCGGCCTGATGCTGGCGGGCGAGGTGGTGCGGCGCCTGCTGCAAGAATAACAACAAGGATGGAGCGAGTATGGACATGATGATCGATGTGGTGCGGCTGGCGGGCATGATCGCCGTCGCCAGCGGCTTGGTGGCCTTGGTGTTTTTGATGTGGCGCTTCATCGTCAGCGGCATCAAGGAAGAGATCGAGGTGGAACGTTTCCGCGGCCTGGCCCGCAACCTGCGCGTGTTCATCGCCGCGGCGAAACGGGCTGGCAGCGAAACTCACCCCCACCCCCGCGCCCTGGCGGAATGGCTGGAAGAGGGACTGGGCTGGGCGAACAAGGAAGGGGAGGCGCGGAGCGCCGAACAGTTCGTCGAGCATCTGAAGGCGGTGGAAGTGCCGGCCTTGAAGCAGCGGGACGACGAAATCGCACGCCTCAAGGTCCGCCTCGAACCCCTCGAACAGCTGGAAAAGAAAGTCGCCCATTACCGGGAAGTCCTGGCCCCCCCCGAGGAGGCGGTGATGATGACCGAGGCCGACCGGCGCAAGATGGAGACGGAAATCGAAAAAACCCGCCAGGGCATGTTCGACATGGTGCGCAAGATCGAAAACAACTAGGGCCACTTGCCGGCGCCAATAGAAGCGCTAGAATGGCAGCGCTTTGCCCCTGTTGAAAGTGTGGCAAAAGCGACAAGAAAGACATAAAACCGGTGGCGGCTCCCCTGACCCGGATACGGCCACGGGCATAAAATCTCGCTCCAGGACACACGGGTACGAACTTTGCTCATCGTTCCCCGACATGCGGACTGTTCCCTTAATTTTTGTGAGACCATGCCATGACCTGTTCTTCCGTGATGAACCGCCAGCCGGTCACGCTCCGGGCCGGCGACACCATCGCCGACGCTGTCGCCGCCATGCGCGGCAGCCAGCATAAGGCCATTCCCGTCGTCGACGGGCAAGGATGCTACCTCGGCCTGTTCAACTTCCACGCCCTGCTCGGCCTGCTGTTGCCCAAGGTGGTGACGGTGGAATCGGGGCTGCGGGATTTGTCCTTCGCCTCCGACATGGAGGATAGCCTGCGGGAGAAGCTGAAGGAACTCCTCGGGCGGCCGGTGAAGGATTACCTGGAGCGGGAAGTCACCCTCATCCATCCCGACATGCCCCTGATGGAGGCGGTGCTGCTGCTGTACAAGGCCAACAACACCCTGCCCGTGGTGGAGCGGGACGGCGGCAAGCTGGTGGGCATGCTCTCCCCCTGGGACGTGCTGGACTGCCTGGAGGGCAAGCAACATGCATGCTGAAGCCCATGGCGCCATCTTTGGCCTCGACGCCATGTGGGTGGCCGCCATCCTCTTCGTGGGGACCTACGCCGCCATCATGACCGAACGGGTCAACCGGGCCATCATCGCCCTGCTGGCCGCCGGCTTGATGATCCTCACCGGAGTGCTGGACCAGGAGGCCGCCATCCGCGGCATCGACTTCAATACCCTGGGGCTCCTGATAGGCATGATGATCATCGTCGCCATCACCCGCCAGTCGGGGGTGTTCCAGTTCGTCGCCATCTGGTCGGCGAAAAAGGTGCAGGCCAGGCCGGTGGGCATCATGGTCATGCTGTCGGTGTTCACGGCCCTGTTCTCGGCCTTGCTGGACAACGTCACCACCGTCCTGCTGATCGTGCCGGTGACCCTGCTGGTGACCGAGGAGCTGCGGGTCAAGCCCTACCCCTACCTGTTCGCCGAAATCCTGGCCTCCAATATTGGCGGCACGGCGACCCTCATCGGCGACCCGCCCAACATCATGATCGGCTCGGCAGCGGGCTTGAGCTTCAACGACTTCCTCTTCAACCTGACCCCGGTGATCCTGGTCGTTTTCGTCGCCAACCTCATCCCCATCTACCTCCTCTGGCGCAAGGACCTGGTGGCCAGCGACGAGGCCCGGGCGCGGGTGATGCAATTCAACGAGATGGAGGCCATCACCGATTCCAAGCTCCTCAAGCAGTGCATGGGGGTGCTGGCCCTGGTGATTTTTGGCTTCATCGCCGGTCACTCCTTCCATGTTGCCCCCGCCACCGTGGCCCTCAGCGGCGCCGCCCTGCTGCTGCTGATCTACTGCTGGCCCAAGGACGCCGAGGAGCAGTCCAAGGCGGTGCACCACATGTTCACCGAAGTGGAGTGGGTCACCATCTTCTTCTTCATCGGCCTCTTCGTGGCGGTTTACGGCATCGAGGAGACCGGCCTCATCGGCATGGCGGCCGGCAAGATCGTGGAGCTCACCCAGGGCAACATGGTGGTGATGAGCATGACCATCCTCTGGGGCTCGGCGATTTTCTCCGCCTTCGTCGACAACATTCCCTTCGTCGCCACCATGCTGCCCCTCATCAAGTCCCTGGCGCCCTCCATGGGCGGTGCCGAAGCCATCAAGCCCCTGTGGTGGGCCCTGTCCCTGGGCGCCTGCCTGGGCGGCAACGGCACCCTCATCGGCGCCAGCGCCAACCTGGTGGTGGCGGGCTTCGCCGAGCGGTCGGGACACCCCATCCGCTTCGTCCCCTTCCTGCTGACTGCCTTCCCCCTCATGCTGCTGAGCGTGGCGATTTGCACCGTGTACGTGTATTTCCGCTACCTGATGTGAGGCGTTGAGCCGCCGCTGAAAAGCGAATGGCCACGGGTTTTTCCTGTGGCCATTTTTTTATGCTTCAGAAGCCAGGCCGGCGTCGGCTCTTTGGAACACTGTGAGAACGTGAATGGTTTTCACGTTCCCTCTCGACTTTGTAACGGTTTGTTTCAAACTACACATTGAGCGGTAAGGCGAATCCATAGGGGGCCTTCCTTCCATATCACCATTCTGATGGCGCTTCTTCATCTGGAGGGAACATCTCATGGTGTTGGTCCAAGTGGACTTGGGATACATGCCGGATACAAAAAAGTTTCCCTCTTAAGACTGGTGTCAGGTTGTGCCACTAAGGTGGAGATGTGGTTTACGGATCAGGAACCTCATGGAGCGTTGAGCCGATGGATGAACAAACTGTATTCGTGCTGGATGATAACGACGACCTTAGAGATTCGATTTATTGGCTGTTGGAAACCGTAGGCGTCCGCGCCGAGTTATATGCGACAGCCCAGGAATTCGTTGAATCTTATGTGCCTGAAAAACGAGGCTGCATAGTGTTGGATATTCGCATGCCAGGAATGAGCGGTCTGGAGCTGCTCGAATGGCTTCACGCACAAAATGTATGTATGCCGGTCATCATCATTTCAGGCCATGGTGATATCCCTACGGCAATTCGGGCAATTAAAAGCGGAGCGCTTGATTTTTTAGAAAAACCCTTCAATGGGCAGGATTTGCTGGATCGGGTGCAAAATGCCTTGAGAATCAGTCAAGAAATGCAACAAAAACATTTAAAACATAGTGAACTTAACCATTATTTTGATTCTTTGACAAATAAAGAAAAAATTGTTCTGAACCAGCTTGTTACTGGAAAGTCTAGCAAAATCATCGGTCGGGATTTGGGGATTAGCCCCAAGACGGTAGATGTGCATAGAACCAATATCATGAAGAAACTGCGTGTTCATGGGGTAAAAGACCTTATTAATACTTATCTTTCGCATAAATATTATTCAGATAGGCGGTATGAATACAGATTTTGCATTTAGCGATTTCTGCGCGTGGAAGCGCATGTTTTTCACTTTGGCACGGCCCAATGATGGTCGTTAATCATGGACGCGTACTTGGGGTTGTAAGGATTATGTTGGTCTATTTGGGTTGAAAGGAGATAGATGATGAAAGACATCATGGCAATGGCAAATCCTGATCAGGTGATTTCGGTTTCTGGAAGTGAAATGAATATCCTGCGCAAAGAACTGGACCTGATCGTTGAGGAGGATGCGCGTTTAAAACGGATTGTTGGCGCGGCGGTAATGCTGGTAACGCGCCTGGATAGGGTGACCCTGACCGGAGGCGCGGCCCTGGCGGCTTTTTCCCTGGCCAGGATGATAGATGGCCTGCCCGAGGGCATGATCGTTGAGGCGATTAATATGTTTAAGTCCTCTTGACCGGAAGCCGGCTATTTTGATGAGTGAGGAGGGCGAATTAGGGGGATATGCGCGAAGCCATATTGCGCTCGTCTCGCCGCCGTCATAATGGTTAGCCTCCCCTTGGGCGTTAACAGGGGATGAGTGGAAGTGAAAAAGGCCATCCGAGGATGGCCTTTTCTGTAGAAGTTCAGACTTGATCTGACAGAAAGGCCTTGCCGAGAGGTGGGGTTACCCGTTTTGATAGAGGTGCGAATCTTTATCGAAACAGCGCAAGAGCGCCAA
>JAJZVC010000051.1 GCA_021845865.1 Pseudomonadota bacterium
GGCCGGCGCGGAGGCATCCACCCCCACCACTTGGGCGCGGGGCCGCAGCTTCGCCAGGGTCACCGCCACCGCCCCGCTGCCGGTCCCCAGGTCCAACACACGGACGGCGGCGTCTTGCGGGATGCGCTCCAGGGCCAGCTCCACCAGCAGCTCCGTGTCCGGGCGGGGAATCAGCACCGCCGGCGTGACGCGGAAACCCAGGCCGAAGAACTCCCGCTCGCCGAGAATATAGGCCACCGGTTCCCCCCCTAGGCGGCGTTCCAGCAGTTCGCGGCAACGCTGTTCCCGGTCCGGGGAAAGTTCATCGGTATCGTGGGCCAGCAGCCAGGAGCGGGGCTGGCCGAGGGCGTGACCCAGGAGGGCCTGGGCCTCGATGCGGGCCTCGCGGGAATCCAGCCCCAGCGCTGCGGACAAATCGCGGGAGGCCTGGAGGACAAGGCGGGCAAGGACGGTCATCCGCTTGTCCCCTTGGCGGATGGCGCCACCGCCTATTCCCCCAGCGCCGCCAACTGCTCCGCCTGGTGCTCCGTCGACAGGGCGCTGATCAGGTCTTCCAGGTCGCCTTCCATGACGGCGTCGAGCTTGTACAGGGTGAGATTGATGCGGTGGTCGGTGACCCGCCCCTGGGGAAAGTTGTAGGTGCGGATGCGCTCGCTCCGGTCGCCGCTGCCGATGAGGGATTTGCGCTCGGCGGCGATCTTGGCGTTCTGCTCCCGCACCTGGATGTCCTTGATGCGGGCCGCCAGCACCGACAGGGCGCTGGCCTTGTTCTTGTGCTGGGAGCGGTCGTCCTGGCACTCCACCACGATGCCGGTGGGCAGGTGGGTGACGCGCACCGCGGAGTCGGTCTTGTTGATGTGCTGGCCGCCGGCGCCGGAGGCGCGGAAGGTGTCGATCTTGAGATCGGCGGGGTTGAGGTCCACGTCCCCCACCTCGTCGGCCTCGGGCATGATGGCCACGGTGCAGGCGGAGGTATGGATGCGGCCCTGGGTTTCGGTTTCCGGCACCCGTTGCACCCGGTGGCCGCCGGATTCGAACTTGAGCCTGGAATAGGCCCCCTGGCCGACGATCTTGGCGATGATCTCCTTGTAGCCCCCCAGTTCCGACGGGCTTTCGGACATCACTTCCACTTTCCACCGCTGCCGCTCGGCGTAGCGGGAATACATGCGGAACAGGTCGCCGGCGAAGAGGGCCGACTCGTCGCCGCCGGTGCCGGCGCGGATTTCCAGGAAAACGTTGCGCTCGTCGTTGGGGTCCTTGGGCAGGAGAGCCTTCTGCAAGTCGGCTTCGAGTTCTTCCAGACGCTTCTTGCCGTCCTCGATTTCGCTTTGGGCCAGCTCCTTCATCTCCGGGTCGGCCAGCATCTCCTGGGCGGCGGCGATGTCTTCCTCGCACTTGCGGTAGGCATGGTAGAGCTCCACCACCGGCGTCACTTCGGCATGCTCCCGGCTGAGCTTGCGGTAGGCGTCCATGTCCGCGGTGGCGGTTTCGGCGCTCAACAGGGCGTTGAGCTCATCCAGGCGTGCGCTCAGGTGAGCCAGCTTGGTCTGCAGGGATGCTTTCATCAATGGACGTTGTAGAGGCGCTTGAGCCAGGCTTCCAGTTCGGCCCGCTCCTCCCCGCCGAGGTGGTTGAGGGCGTGGCTGGGAACATGGAGGAACTTGTTGGCCAGGGCGCGGCTCATTTTCTCCATCACCTGGCGGGGGTCCTCGCCCTTGGCCAGAAGCCGCTGGGCCCGCTCCAGCTCGTGGCGGCGGTGACGCTCGGCGTGGTCGTGGATGGCGCGGATGGTGGGGACGGCAGCGCGGATTTCCAGCCAGTGCATGAAATCCGCCACCCGGTTCTCGATAATGGCCTCGGCTTCGGCGGCGGCCGCCTGGCGGCTGCCGACCCCTTCCTGCACGACCTGGGCCAGGTCATCCACGGTGTAGAGGAAGACGTCGTCCAGCTCCCCCACCTCCTGTTCGATATCCCGGGGCACCGCCAGGTCCACCATGAAGATGGGGCTGTGCTTGCGGGCCTTGACCACCCGCTCCATCAGGCCCTTGCCGACGATGGGCAGGGGGCTGGCGGTGGAGGTAACGACGATATCGTGGGCCGCCAGATAGTCCGGCAGCTCGTTGAGGGTGATGGCATGGCCGCGATAGCGGTGGGCCAGCATGTTGGCCCGCTCCAGGGTGCGGTTGGCGACGGTGATGGCCTTCGGATGCTGGGCGGCGAAATGGCTGGCGCAAAGCTCGATCATCTCCCCGGCGCCGATGAACAGCACCCGCTGCTCGGCGATGGAAGGGAAGATGCGTTCCGCCAGGCGCACCGCGGCGGCCGCCATGGACACGGAGCTGGCACCGATCTCGGTGGTGGTGCGCACTTCCTTGGCCACCGAGAAGGTGCGCTGGAACAGCTTGTACAGCAGGGTGCCGAGAGTGCCGGCCTCTTCGGCGGTCTTCACCGCCTGCTTCATCTGGCCGAGAATCTGCGCCTCCCCCAGGACCATGGAGTCCAGGCCGCTGGCGACGCGGAAGGCATGCTTCACCGCTTCTTCCTGAGGCAGGGTGTATAGATAGGGCTGGATATCGGGAACGGGCAGCTGATGGTACTCCGCCAGCCATTCCAGGGCCTCCTCCGGCTCCCGGGTATTGCAGTAAATCTCCGTGCGGTTGCAGGTGGAGAGGATCGCCGCCTCCTTCACCTGCCGCTGCCCCACCAGGTCCTGCAGGGCCTGGCTCAGGTTCTCGACGTGAAACGCCACCTTCTCCCGGATGGACACGGGAGCCGTCTGGTGGTTGAGGCCGAAGGCGAACAACTGCATGGAGAAATTGTGCATATCTATCAGAAAGCTAGCAACATTCCGCAGGCGACTGCGGTGGGGGCCAATTCTACCACGAAGCCAGGCTATCCCCCTAACAGGGAAGGCTTTTAGCCTAAATTCATTGCCCTAGGCTAGCAAATCATGGAAACTAAAGCCTTGATCTTCAGCAAGGGCAGGCCTCCATGATCGTCCGCGCCGGCGAGACCTACGGCAAACGGAAAGACAACGACGGCTTCGTGCTGTACGCCGTTCTGCGGGTGAGGGGCGAAACCATCACCCTGCAGAACCTGGACCACCCCGACCACGCCTTCGACACCACCGCCGCCAAGCTGGCGCAGGGGGGCTACGAACTGGTGAGCCAGGCGCCCTACATCCCGCCGTCCCCGTCGAAAAAACGCGCCCTGCGCCGCCTCCCCAGCCGCTGCCCCCACACCGTGGACTTCATCGAAGGCCGCGCCGACTGCGAAAAACCCGCGCTCCGCCCGGGAGATATCCACCACTGACGCGGGCTCGCCGTGGACTTACCCCCCCTCCCCAAGAAGATCGGGAAATACCGCATCCAGCGCGAACTGGGGCGGGGAGCCAGTTGCGTGGTATACCTGGGCTCCGACCCCTTCACCCGCCGCAACGTGGCCATCAAGGCCACTCCCCCCGGCTCCCTGCTCGACCCGGTGGCCGGCGGTCGTTTCCGTAAGCTCTTCCTGAAGGAGGCCGGCCTCGCCGGCACCCTGTCCCACCCCCACATCGTCAAGCTGTACGATGCGGTGATCGAGGACGATATCGGCTATCTGGTGATGGAATACGTCCCCGGCGGCACGCTCAAGCAGTTCTGCCACGTGGTCAACCTGCTGCCGGCGGAGCGGGTGGTGGAGATCGCCTTCAAATGCACCCAGGCCCTGGCCTTCGCCAACCGGCACGGCATCATCCACCGGGACATCAAGCCGGCCAACATCATGCTCCATGGCGACCTGGACATCAAAATCGCCGATTTCGGCGCGGCCCGCCTGTCCCGGGCCGACCAGACCCAGGTGATGGGACAGATGGGCACCCCCGCCTACATGTCGCCGGAGCAGGTGACGGAATCGGAGCAGACCTTCCTGACCGACATGTACTCCCTCGGCGTGGTGATGTACGAATTGCTCACCGGCCGCCAGCCCTTTGTCGCCGAGAGCGAGGTCGCCCTGGCCTACAAGATTCTCCATGAAGAACCCACGCCGGTGCGCGTGCTGCGACCGGGCGTCCCGGCGCGCCTGGAGGAAATCGTCGCCCGCGCCATGAGCAAGGCCTCCGACGACCGCTATCCGAGCTGGGAGGCTCTCGCCGCGGACCTGATGGCGGTTTACCGCCACCTGCGCCTGCCCGCCACGCCGATCAGCGACACGGAAAAATTCGACCTGCTGAAGGGATTGTCCTTTTTCGCCGGCTTCAGCGACGTCGAATTGTGGGAGGTTCTGCGCCTGAGCAGTTGGCGCGAATTCCCCGCCGGCACGCTATTGCAGAAAGAGGGCAACATCGGCAACGCGGTGTTCCTGCTGGCTTCCGGCTCCGCCCGCGTCTCCAAGAAAGGCAAGCTGCTCGGAAAACTGGGCAAGGGGGATTGTTTCGGCGAAATGTCCTACATCGACCAGAGCCTGGCCCGCCCTTTCACCATTGCCGCCGAGGAGACGGTCATGCTGATCAAGGTCAAGGCATTTTCCCTCCAGCAGGCCTCCGAAAACTGTCAGCTGGCCTTCAACAAGGCCTTCCTCAAAATCCTGGTCCGCCGCCTGGCCGACGCCGAGGACAAGCTCGCCAACATGCTGCTGGACATCACCATCTGAGCCTTTTTGGCAGGGCCGCAAAGCGCCTGCTATAGTGGACTGGACGGGGAAACACAATTCCCGCAACACGTCCGGGCCACACTTAGCACAGCCAGCCCATCAGCCAAGGAGATTCCATGACCGACATCGTCTCGCTGCTCGGCAACGACGCCGACAACCTGCTCAGCTATCAGTGCAAAGGCATTCCCAAGGATATGCTGCACCTTCCCGGCGCCGATTACGTGGACCGGGTGGTGGCGCCCAAGGACGTCAAGCCCGGCGTCATGCGCTCCCTCCAGAGCCTGTTCGGCACCGGGCGCCTGGCCAATACCGGCTATCTATCCATCCTGCCGGTGGACCAGGGCATCGAACACTCCGGCGGCGCTTCCTTCGCCCCCAATCCGGTATATTTCGACCCGGAGAATATCGTCAAGCTGGCCATCGAAGGAGGGTGCAACGCCGTCGCCTCGACCCTCGGGGTGCTGGGCGCGGTATCGCGCAAGTACGCCCACAAGATTCCCTTCATCCTCAAGATCAACCACAACGAGATGCTCACCTACCCGGAGATGCACGACCAGACCCTCTTCGCCAGCGTCAAGCAGGCTTTCGACATGGGGGCGGTGGCCATCGGCGCGACGGTTTACTACGGCTCGCCCGAATGCCGGCGGCAAATCATCGAGATTTCCAATGCCTTCGCCCACGCCCACGAGCTGGGCATGGCCACGGTGCTGTGGGCCTATCTGCGCAACCCCGGCTTCAAGAAGGACGGGGTGGATTACCACACCAGCGCCGATCTCACCGGCCAGGCCAACCACCTGGCGGCCACCATCGAGGCCGATATCGTCAAGCAGAAGCAGGCGGAGAACAACGGCGGCTACACCGCCATCAAGTTCGGCAAGACCCATCCCAAGGTCTACAGCGAGCTGACCAGCGACCACCCCATCGACCTGGTGCGCTACCAGGTGGCCAATTGCTACATGGGCCGGGCGGGGCTGATCAACTCCGGCGGCGCGTCGGGGGAAAACGACCTGGGCCAGGCGGTGCGCACCGCGGTAATCAACAAGCGGGCCGGCGGCATGGGCCTCATCTCCGGCCGCAAGGCGTTTCAGAAGCCGATGAAGGACGGCGTCGCCCTCCTCAACGCCATCCAGGACGTCTATCTATCCAAAGACGTGACCATCGCCTGACGGCGCAGCGGGGAAAATAAAAACGGGGCCAGATGGCCCCGTTTTTGTTGCTGCCGCAAACGGCTTATTCGTCTTCGTCCTTCGGCGGCTTGCCGTCGTAAACGAGGTTGCGCCGGCGGTCCAGATAGGCGTCGCGCACGAAGCTGTAAGGATCGAGAGCGCCCTCCCGCACCACGTCCTCGGCGCCCAGCAGAACGGAGCGCTTGTGGATGGCGCGCAGCACGATGGCGGTATTGCGGTCGGCCATGTCGTCCTGCTGGTATACCGGGTCCACGCGGTAGTCCACCACCAGACCGACGGTATCGCGCAGGTTGCTGGGGCCAAGCAGCGGCAGCACCAGGTAGGGGCCGTTGCCCACTCCCCAGCGCCCCAGGGTCTGGCCGAAATCCTCGTTGTGCTTGGGCAGGTCCATGGGAGTGGCCACGTCGATCAGGCCCAGGATACCAACGGAGGTGTTCCACACCAGACGGCTGAAGTCGGAGGCGGCTTGGCCGAACTTGAACTGGAGCAGGTCGTTGAACAGCACCACCACGTCGTCCAGGTTGGAGAAGAAGTTGCCGACGCCGGTACGGACAGGCTGGGGCAGAACGGCCTTATAGCCCTTGGCCACCGGCTTCATGACTCCCCGGTCCACCGCGTCGTTGAACTGGTAGATGCCGCGGTTGAGCGGCTCCAGGGGATCGCGCGGATCGCCGTTGGTCGCGCAGCCGCCGAGCAAGAGGGCGCAAAGCGCCAGCGTCACCGTGAACTTCTTCTTAAAGGAACCCATAATCAGCTGTTTTCCAAGTTTATTTTATTCTTACCAGAGGCGCGAGGCCCTCCCCAGCGGCCAATCATACTGCAACTTCAGGGGGACGGCCATAAGCATTCCCCCTAACCGGCCAATCTTTCCTCCGGCTAATCGCGGAAGTTGCCAAATTGCAACGGAAAGTCGTCAATGGTCTTGCGCACCAGGGCGATGGTTTCCTGCAGCACGTCCCGCTTGGCGCCGGAAACGCGCACCGCGTCGCCCTGGATGCTGGCCTGAACCTTGAGCTTGCTGTCCTTGATGAGCTTGACCAGCTTCTTCGCCAGGTCCTGGTCGATGCCCACCTTGATTTTCAGCTCCTGCTTCACCTTGTTGCCGGACACCTTCTGCACGTCGCCCGCTTCCAGCCGCTTGGAACTGTCCTTCTCCTTCTTCTCCATGGCAGGAAAGAGCAGGTCCTTGATCTGGTCGAGCTGGAAATCGGAGTCGCCGTGGAGGGTGATGAGCTTGTCCTTCTCGTTCAGCTCCACCTTGGCGCTGGTGCCCTTGAAGTCGTAGCGGTTGTCGATGGCACGGCCCGCCACGTCGATGGCGTTCTTCAGCGCCACCATATCCGCTTCGGAGGTGATGTCGAAGGACGGCATGACGCTCCCCCTTATTCGAAATGGCAGACGTAATCCAGCATTTCCACCGTCTCGATGTCGAAGCTGGAGTTGCCGGGCACGGCGAACTTGTCGCCCGCCTGATAGGTTTTCCACTCGTCCTCGCCCTTGAGGCGCACCTTGCACACCCCGGCGTTGATTTCCATCACTTCCGGCGCGGCGGTGTTGAAGGTGAGGGCGCTGGGGAAAATCACGCCGACGGTGGCGCGGGTGCCGTTGGGCATCAGCACGGTGTGGCTGACGCACTTGCCGTCGAAGTAAACGTTGGCTTTTTTCTTCACGCTGACGTTGTCGAACTGGGCCATGTCGGGGCTCCTTAGCGATTGTTGAGTTTGGCGGCGATGCGCATGCGCAGGGCGTTGAGCTTGATGAAGCCGCCCGCGTCCTTCTGGTCGTAGGCCCCGGCATCGTCCTCGAAGGTGGCGATGGTGGGGTCGAACAGGGAGTCGGTCTTGGAATCCCGGCCGACGACGATGACGTTGCCCTTGTAGAGCTTGAGACGCACCCAGCCGTTGACGTGGGCCTGGGTGTGGTCGATCAGCGCCTGCAGCGCTTTCCGCTCGGGAGCCCACCAATAGCCGTTGTAAATCAGGCTGGCGTAGCGGGGCATGAGGTCATCCTTGAGGTGGGCCACTTCCCGGTCCAGGGTGATGGACTCGATGGCGCGATGGGCGCGGAGGAGAATGGTGCCGCCGGGGGTTTCGTAGCAGCCCCGGGACTTCATGCCGACGAAACGGTTCTCCACCAGGTCCAGGCGGCCAATGCCGTGCTTGCCGCCCAGCTCGTTCAGCTTGGCCAGCAGTTCGTGGACCTTCATGCGGGTGCCGTTGATGGCCACCAGGTCGCCCTTCTCGAATTCCAGGTCCAGGTATTCGGCTTGGTCGGGGGCTTTCTCGGGAGAAACGGTCCAGCGCCACATGTCTTCTTCGGCCTCGGCGGCGGGGTCCTCCAAATGGCGGCCCTCGTAGGAGATGTGCAGCAGGTTGGCGTCCATGGAATAGGGGCTGCCGCCCTGGCGGTGCTTCATCTCGATGGGAATGCCATGGGTCTCGGCGTAGGCCAGCAGCTTCTCCCGCGACAGCAGGTCCCACTCCCGCCAGGGGGCGATGATCTTGATGTCCGGCCGCAGGGCGTAGGCGCCCAGCTCGAAGCGCACCTGGTCGTTGCCCTTGCCCGTGGCGCCGTGGGAAATGGCATCGGCCCCGGTCCGGTTGGCGATCTCGATCAGGCGCTTGGCGATCAGGGGGCGGGCGATGGAGGTGCCGAGCAGGTACTCGCCCTCGTAAATGGTGTTGGCGCGGAACATGGGGAAGACGAAATCCCGCACGAACTCTTCCCGCAGGTCATCAATGAAGATGTTCTCGGGCTTGATGCCGAATTGCAGCGCCTTGGTGCGGGCCGGCTCCAGCTCCTCGCCCTGGCCCAGGTCGGCGGTGAAGGTCACCACCTCGCATTGGTAAGTATCCTGAAGCCACTTCAGGATCACCGAGGTATCCAGCCCGCCGGAATAGGCGAGCACAGCTTTTTTCACGTTGCTCATGGAGGGTTCCTGCTGATTTTTAGTCTTGGATGCGGCCGAGCCGAGGAGGCGATACGCCATCAGGGCCTTTCAGGTAGTGCGCTGTTTTAGCTCCGGCCACGCGGCGCGGGTTAGCCTTCACTGCAACCGCCTACCCGTGCCTTAGTTAATCGTTTATACGTCCTAATAACAAATATTCCATCAATGCCTTTTGGGTATGGAGGCGATTTTCCGCCTCGTCCCACACCACGGATTGCTTGCCGTCGATCACTTCGGCGGCCACTTCCTCGCCCCGGTGAGCGGGGAGGCAGTGCATGAACAGGGCCTCGGCCTTGGCGGCGCGCATCATGTCGCCGTCCACCTGCCAATCGGCGAAAGCCTTGAGCCGCTCTTCGTTCTCCGCCTCGAAACCCATGCTGGTCCAGACGTCGGTGGTCACCAGATCGGCGCCCTTCACGGCTTCCATGGGATCGGCGAAGCTCTCGAAATGGTCGGTGCCGTAGAGCCCCGCCCGCTCGGGTTCCACCTCGTAGCCGGGGGGGGTGGAGACGTGGACGTTGAAGTCCAGCACCTCCGCCGCCTGGAGCCAGGTATTGCACATATTGTTGGAGTCGCCGATCCAGGCCACGGTCTTGCCCTGGATGCAGCCCCGGTGCTCGATGAAGGTGAAGATGTCGGCCAGTATCTGGCACGGGTGGTATTCGTTGGTCAGGCCGTTGATCACCGGCACCCGCGAACGGGAGGCGAAACGCTCGACGATCTCCTGCTCGAAGGTGCGGATCATGACGATGTCCACCATGCGGGAAATCACTTCCGCCGCGTCCTCCACCGGCTCGCCGCGCCCCAGCTGGGTGTCGCGGGTATTGAGGTAGATCGCGGCCCCGCCCAGCTGGTGCATGCCGGCCTCGAAGGAAAGCCGGGTACGGGTGGAGCTTTTCTCGAAAATCATCGCCAGGGTACGGTCCACCAGGGGATGATAAGTCTCGTAGCGTTTGAAGCGGTCCTTGATCACCCGGCTGCGCTCGAACAGGTATTCGTACTCCGCCCGGGTAAGATCCTTGAATTGCAGATAGTGTTTGATAGCCATGATTTGTCCTCGGGTCGAGGGGCCCGCGCTCAGGCGCCCAGGAACTCCCGAATAAGCGGAGCCAGAATATCCACCAGTTGCTGGGCCTCCTGGCGGTTCATCACCAGGGGGGGCAGCAGCCGCACCACGCTATCCACCGTGACGTTGATCAGCAAGCCCTTGTCCCGGGCACGGGCCACCAGGTCGCCACAGGGCCGGTCGAGCTCGATGCCGATCATCATGCCCATGCCCCGCGCCTCCACCACGCCAGCCACGCCACGCAGGCGTTCCGCCAGGCTGTCGCGGATGAAATTGCCGGTTTCCCAGGCATTGACCATCAAGCCGTCCTGCTCGATGGCATCCAGGGTGGCGATGGCCGCCGCGCAGGCCAGTGGATTGCCGCCGAAGGTGGAGCCGTGATTGCCGGGCTTGAACACTTCCGCCGCCGCCCCCTTGGCGAGGCAGGCGCCCACCGGCATGCCGGACCCCAGCCCCTTGGCCAGGGCCATCACATCGGGGACGATATGGGCATGCTGGTGCTCGAACCACTTTCCGGTACGGCCGATGCCGGTCTGCACCTCATCCAGCATCAGCAGCCAGCCCTGGCGGTCGCAGATTTCGCGGATACGCTTCAGGTATTCCCCATCCGGCGTGTTGACGCCGCCCTCGCCCTGGATGGGTTCGACCATCACGGCGACAACATTCTGATTGTGGGCCGCCACCTGCTCGATGGCGGGCACGTCGTTGTAGGGCACCCGCACGAAACCGGAAACCAGGGGCTCGAAGCCCGCCTGGACCTTGCGGTTGCCGGTGGCGGACAGGGTCGCCAGGGTCCGGCCGTGGAAGGATTTCTCCATTACGATGATGGCCGGGTTGTCGATACCCTTCTGGTGGCCGTAGAGGCGCGCCAGCTTGATCATCGCCTCGTTGGCCTCGCAGCCGGAGTTGCAGACGAACACGTTGTCCATGCCGGAAAGGGCGCACAGACGGTCGGCCAGCTGCTCCTGAAGAGAGATGCCGTAAAGATTGGAAGTGTGGATCAGGCTTCCCGCCTGATCGCAAATTGCCTTCACCAAACGGGGATGAGCGTGCCCCAGGCTGTTCACGGCCACGCCGGCCACGCCGTCCAGGTATTTACGCCCTTCCGTATCCCACAGCCACACGCCTTCGCCGCGCGCAAACGCGACGGGTTGCCGGGAATAGGTGTTCATCAAGTGAGACATGGTCAAATTCTCAAGAAAAATAAATGCACACGGCGGCCAACGCCGCCGTGCGTCCAAAATCGATTCTGCTGATTAAGCCGGTCGTCCGACTTTAGAAGGAAAAGCGTATATTTAGCCGAAACTGGTCTTTCGCGCAAGGGGCACCCCCTTTTCCGCCCAGGCGGCTTAATCCCCACTTTGTCGCGTGGTTACTTGCATTCGGGGACTTGAAAAATTCACTATTGGGTTCAAAATTAGATCGTGAGCGTAAGGAAAGCCCCCATGCCGGGAAAAGTTGACGAAAGCACACTGCTAGAAGCTCACGAGAGCAAAATCAAGCCGCCGCCGTTATTCAAGGTAATTCTTTTGAACGACGATTTCACCCCGATGGACTTCGTGGTGACGGTGCTGGAGCGGTTTTTCGCGAAAAACCGTGAACAAGCCACGCAATTGATGCTCAAAGTCCACAGGGAAGGCGCGGCGGTTTGCGGCGTCTACCCGAAGGACATTGCAGAAACCAAGGTGGAACAGGTAATCGCCTTTGCGCGGGAGCATCAGCATCCCCTGCAATGCGTGATGGAGGAAAGTTAAATGATTGCGCAGGAACTCGAAGTCTCGTTACACATGGCCTTCATGGACGCCCGTCAGAAGCGCCATGAGTTCATTACCGTCGAGCACCTGCTGCTGGCGCTGCTGGACAACCCCTCCGCCGCCCAGGTGCTGCGGGCCTGCGCCGCCAACCTGGACACCCTGCGCCAGGAGCTCAGCGAACATATCGCCCGCCACACCCCCGTGGTCGAGGGGGTGGAAGAAGTGGACACCCAGCCCACCCTCGGCTTTCAAAGAGTGATTCAGCGCGCCATTCTGCACGTGCAGTCCTCGGGCAAAAAGGAAGTCACCGGCGCCAACGTCCTGGTGGCGATTTTTGGCGAAAAAGATTCCCATGCGGTGTACTTTCTGCAGCAGCAGGGCGTAAACCGCCTCGACGTGGTCAACTACATCGCCCACGGCATCAGCAAAGTTCCCCAAGCGGCTCCCCAGCGACCCGAGGCCGAGCACGAAGGCGGGGAGGAATCATCCCCCGCCAGCGCCCTGGAAAGCTTCACCCTGAACCTCAACGCGCAGGCCAAGGCCGGCAAAATCGATCCGCTGATCGGACGTGACCTTGAACTGGAGCGCGTTATCCAGACCCTGTGCCGCCGCCGCAAGAATAATCCCCTGTTGGTCGGCGAAGCCGGCGTGGGCAAGACCGCCATCGCGGAAGGCCTGGCCCGCCGGGTAGTGGAAGGCGACGTGCCGGACATCCTCAAGGAGAGCACCGTTTACGCGCTCGACATGGGCGCCCTGCTGGCCGGCACAAAATACCGCGGCGATTTCGAGCAGCGCCTGAAGGCCGTCCTGAAACAGCTCGCCGAGGACCCCAACGCCATCCTGTTCATCGACGAAATCCACACCCTGATCGGCGCCGGCGCCGCATCCGGCGGCACCCTGGATGCCTCCAACCTCCTCAAGCCGGCCCTCTCCTCTGGCCAGATGAAGTGCATCGGCGCCACCACCTACCAGGAGTTCCGCGGCATTTTCGAGAAAGACCATGCCCTCTCCCGCCGTTTCCAGAAAATCGACGTTCCCGAGCCCTCGGTCACCGAGACGGTGGAAATCCTCAAGGGTCTCAAGTCCCGCTTCGAGTCCCATCACGGCGTGAAATACACCCCCTCGGCGCTTCTGTCCGCCGCCGAGCTGTCGGCCAAGTACATCAACGACCGCCACCTGCCGGACAAGGCCATCGACGTCATCGACGAAGCCGGCGCCGCCCAGCGCATCCTGCCCAAGTCGAAGCAGAAGAAGACCATCTCCCCCAAGGAGATCGAGGAAATCGTCGCCAAGATCGCCCGCATTCCGCCGAAGAACATCTCCAGCGACGACCGCAACGCCCTGAAGAACCTGGAACGGGACCTCAAGGCCGTGGTGTTCGGCCAGGACAAAGCCATCGACGCCCTCGCCACCGCCATCAAAATGGCCCGCAGCGGCCTGGGCAACCCCCAGAAACCCATCGGCTCCTTCCTCTTCTCCGGCCCCACCGGCGTCGGCAAAACGGAGGTGGCGCGCCAACTGGCCTACATCATGGGAATCGAGCTGGTGCGCTTCGACATGTCCGAGTACATGGAGCGCCATGCGGTATCCCGCCTCATCGGCGCCCCGCCGGGCTACGTGGGTTTCGAGCAGGGCGGCCTGCTGACCGAGGCCATCACCAAGCACCCTTACTGCGTGCTGCTGCTGGACGAGATCGAAAAGGCCCACCCGGACATCTTCAATATCCTGCTCCAGGTCATGGACCACGGCACCCTGACCGACAACAACGGGCGCAAGGCGGACTTCCGCAACGTGGCGATCGTCATGACCACCAACGCTGGCGCGGAAAGCCTAAACAAGACGGCCATCGGCTTTACCTTGCCCGAGAAAACCGGGGACGAGATGACTGAAATCAAACGCCTGTTCACGCCGGAGTTCCGCAACCGCCTGGACGGCATCATTTCCTTCGCCCCCCTGGGCCATGAAGTGATCCTGCGAGTGGTGGACAAGTTCCTGATGCAACTCGAGGAACAGCTCCACGAGAAGAAAGTGGAAGCCACTTTCACCGAGCGGCTGAAGGAATATCTTGCCGAGCGCGGCTTTGACCCGCTGATGGGCGCCCGCCCCATGGCGCGCCTAATCCAGGACACCATCCGCCGAGCCCTGGCCGACGAGCTGCTGTTCGGCCGCCTGGCCAATGGTGGCGCCGTGACGGTGGACCTCGACGAGGAAGACAAAGTGCGCCTGGCCTTCGAAGAAACCGCCGAGGCGGCAGGCAAGGTTCCCGCTTAAGCCCCGCACCAAATGAAAAAGGCCCGCGCTTGGCGGGCCTTTTTCTTCATCGGGCCTTACTGTTTATCGGTCGGACAGGTACTGACTCCGAGCAAGGTGTAAGCCGGACAAAATCCCAGCAGCGCGGTTCCGAGAGGCACCACGCCAATCACGCCGACCCACCAGGGCGCCATGCCGGCAACGGCGGCACCGATCAGCGCCACGCCAACAATGATACGAATAATCTTATCCACTCCGCCTACGTTGTGCTTCATAGCTTCCTCCTGTGCCTAAACTAGGTTATTCGGGACTACAGAACAAATTCTAGGCGCAATTCCAATCGCTGTCTGTGACTTTAGTTACAAACCCCTGGCCGCGCCAGGGCAGCGAGGGCGACAGAGTCCGCCACCCGGATTTGCTGCCGCCCCAGCTCCACCCATCCCTGCTCCTCGAAGCTTTTCAGGAGGCGGCTGATGATTTCCCTGGCGCTCCCCAATTCATCCGCCAAACCCTGGTGGGTCACGTTCAGCATGGGTGTTCCCTTGGCCAGCAAGATACCCGCCAACCGCTGGTCCAGGCGGCGAAAAGCCACCTCTTCCACCAATACCATCAAATCGGAGAGCCGCGACGCAAACATGTCGAAAACATAATCACGGAATACCGGCGACTCCTCGACAAGCTTCCTGAACATCGCCTTGGACAGCACGATACCCGACAAATCAGACTCGGCCACGCCCCTCGCCGGGTACGTGGCATTGCCCAGCAAGCAACTGCTGGTGAGAATGCAGCTCTCCCCCGGGGTTACGCGGTACAGCAACAATTCGCGGCCATTTTCCGTTGTCTTGGCGACGCGAATCGCCCCCTTCAGCAACATCGGGAAAGCCTGGCAAGGACTGCTCGACTCGAACATCACCGTTCCCGCCGGCACCTCCAGCGGATTGGCACCGGCCAACAGGCCATCCGTCACCCCTGCGGGAAGACTGCGGAACACCGGAAAAATTTCGAGTAGCTGCCCGCTCAACGCCCTCATCGCCGCCCCCCGGCGATAGCATGCAGACCATACTGGTTCAGCTTGCGATACAAGGTGCGCTCGCTGATTCCCAAAACATCCGCCACCGTGCGCCGGTGGCCGTTATAGCGCTGGAGAAGCTCGGCAATATGCGTTGCCTCCATTTCGCTGATCGTGCCGGCGCGCTCATCAGGCCCCTTGATGGACATCATCGCCGGAACGCACCGGGCAGACCCATGGTTCTCCAGACTTAATAAATCCGGCGTCAATACGCCGTCTTCGCTCAGCACCGCTCCCTTTTGCAGAATATTGCGCAGTTCCCGCACATTGCCCGGAAAATCGTACAACACCAATTCATCAATGGCTTCCTGGGTCAAGCGGTAACTCCGCTTGGCGTCCTCGCCGATTCGGCGCAGAAACATTTCCGCCAAGGCCGGGATATCCAAGCGCCTCTCCCGCAGCGGCGGCAGGGTGATATCGATGCCGGCAATGCGGTAATAAAGGTCCTGCCGAAACGCCCCCCGATCCACCATTTCAAGCAAATCCCGATTGGTGGCGGCAACAATGCGCACATCCGCGCGCAAGGTCGACTTGCCACCGACCCGCCGAAACTCCCCGGTTTCCAATACCCGCAACAGCTTGGCCTGCATGGATAGAGGAATTTCCCCCACCTCGTCGAGAAACAGCGTGCCGCCATTCGCCAGTTCGAACAGACCCTGCTTGCTGCCCACGGAGCCGGTAAAGGCCCCCTTTTCATGCCCGAACAGTTCGGTCTCGAACAACCCTTCCGGAATGGAGGCGCAATTCACCGCCAGATAAGGCCGATCCTTGCGCGCCGAGCGCTTATGAATGTACTGGGCCGCCAACTCTTTCCCCACGCCGCTTTCACCGTAGAGCAGGATAGACGCCTCGGATTCCGCCACGCGCGTGAGGTTGTCGACGCAAGCCAAAAATGCCGGCGAGCGTCCGACCATGCGAATTTCCTCGCAATCGATGTCGGCGGAATGGGCGATGCGGCTGATCAACTCCCCCACACACAGCCGTCCCGAAGAGGTACGGATCGGATATCCCTTGATCCGGACATGCTCGGCCCGATTGGAACGGTCATAGTGGGTATGCAACACCTGCTGGGACTGTCCGCTGGTGATAACTTGCTGATGGGGGCAGTGCTCGCCATTCAGATGGCAGGGAACCGGCGAATGGTGCGACACCTCATAACAGCGCATCCCGACTATCCCCTTGCGGTTTACTCCATACGCATCGCAGTAGGCCTGATTAGCCGCAAGAATTCGGTAATCGGGGCCGATCAGCACGAACGGATTCTCCTGAATATCAATCAGAGACTGAACCTCGATGGGCAATTCACTCATTCTCGACCCCGCTTTGTCATGTCATATTGTCATGACAGTATACGCATTTTCCTGTACATATGTAACCATTTGAAATTTTATACAAAGCACCATGAGCGCCCATGATGCTTGAGCGAACACCGTTATTTTCTCGGCATTTGGTCATGTCATTTTGTCATGTCAATTAAAAAGGCACGGCGCATATCCTATTGATATATATGAAATCTTTGACTGGCACGCCTATTGCTAAAAGGTATGCGTTCCAAGTGCGTCATAAAACTATTATTACGGAGGACATCACTGTGGCTGGAGCAAACCGGAAGCCGGGACTGCGCCCTAACAGATGGTGAACAACAGCCCGAAGCCATGGACGGCTGTTTCAACTGAAATCCCATTTCCTTTCAACCCGCTTTATTTGGAGAAAACCATATGGCACACATCGTAATCCTGGGCGCCGGCATCGGTGGCATGTCCGCTGCCTATGAAATGCAGGAAAACATCCGTCCCAACGACAAAGTGACGGTCATTTCCAGCAACGACAACTTTTCCTTCACCCCCTCCAACCCCTGGGTGGCCGTGAACTGGCGTACCAAGGAAGACATCCAGTTCCCCATCGCTCCCTACTTCGAGCGTAAGAATATCGGCTTCATCTCCACCCCCGCCAAGCGCGTGCACCCCGAGAAAAACCAGGTGGAACTGAACGACGGCCGGTTCATCGATTACGACTATCTGATGATCACCACCGGTCCCAAGCTGGCCTTCGAAGAAGTGGAAGGCCTCGGCCCCGGCCATCACACCCACTCCATCTGCACCACCGAGCACGCCGTCGAGGCCGGCAAGGACTGGGACAGCTTCGTCAAGGATCCCGGTCCCATCGTCTGCGGCGCCGCCCCCATGGCCTCCTGCTTCGGCCCCGCTTACGAATTCGCCTTCATCATGGACACCGATCTGCGCAAGCGCAAAATCCGCAACAAGGTGCCCATCACCTTCGTCACCTCCGAGCCCTACATCGGCCATCTCGGCCTCGGCGGCGTGGGCGACTCCAAGGGCCTGCTCGAATCCGCCATGCGCGAACGCCATATCAAGTGGATCACCAACGCCAAGGTCACCAAGGTTGAAGCCGGCAAGATGTTCGTCGCCGAACACGACGAAGGCGGCAACCTGAAGAAGGAACACGAACTGCCCTTCAAGTACGGCATGATCCTCCCCGCCTTCAAGGGCGTGGACGCCGTGTTCGGCATCGAGGGCCTCGCCAACCCCCGCGGCTTCATCCTGATTGATGAATACCAGCGCAACCCCAAGTACCACAACATCTACTCCGCGGGTGTTTGCGTGGCCATTCCCCCGGTGGAAGCCACTCCCGTGCCCACCGGTGCCCCCAAGACCGGCTACATGATCGAAACCATGGTCACCGCCGCCGTGCACAACATCCGTAACGTGCTGGACGGCAAGGACCCCGACCAGAAGGCCACCTGGAACGCCATCTGTCTGGCCGATTTCGGCGACACCGGCGCCGCCTTCGTGGCCCTGCCGCAAATCCCGCCCCGCAACGTCAACTGGTACAAGGAAGGCAAGTGGGTGCACCTGGCCAAGGTCGCCTTCGAGAAGTACTTCCTGCGCAAAATGAAGAAGGGCACCACCGAGCCGCTGTACGAGAAATACGTGCTCGGCACCCTGGGCATCAAGAAACTCAAGTAATCACGTCATGAAGGGGCTGGTCTTGCGATTCGCCAGCCCCTTTTTTCAATGACGGCGGAGAGGAGCTTATATGTATAAAAAATTCGCTGCGATCACCTTGCTCATGTTTGGTCTTGGCGCACTCCCCACCCATGCTGCCGACGCCGGCTCCACAATCCTGCTGGCCGAAAACAGCGAACAAAGCGCACAACCCGACAAACCCAAGGAAAAAGCCCCCGACAGCAACGCCGACGCCAAGAAGGACGACAAGGCAAAAAACGGCGACAAGAAAGGCGGCGACGAACCAAACTGCGAAAACTAAGAATTCGCTTTGTCCGCTCCGCGGGCAAACGGATATCAGTTCAACCGACTGATCCATACCATCGAAAGACAAGAGGAGGAAGACGATGAAAATGACGCAAGCAATTGCATCCACCGTTCTGCTGGCAAGCGCTTTCCTGGCGGGGTCCGCCCTGGCCGAGGACAAGCTGGAGGTAGGCATTACCGCCACCATGAGCTCGATGGACGTCATGCACAACGGCAAAAAAGTCACCATCATGCGCAATCAGGACCAGAACGCCACGGTGAACCCGGCCTTTGCCAAGACGTCCCGCAAGTGCCCCCCCTTCTGCATCCAGCCCATCAGCCTGGCCCCCGGCGTGGAAACCATCGGCGAAGTGGAAATGATCCACTACCTGAAGAAGGTGAGCGACGGCGACAAGAACCTGCTGGTTATCGACTCCCGCACCCCCGACTGGGTGGAGAAGGGCATGATTCCCGGCGCGGTCAACATCCCCTATACCGACCTGGACACCAAGCAGAACCAGCTCAAGGCCGAGGAAATCCTCGAGAAGCAGTTCGGCGTGAAAGTGCTGGATATCGGCAAATATGACTTCAAGAAGGCCAAGACCCTGGTGATGTACTGCAACGGCATGTGGTGCGGCCAGTCCCCCACCAACATCAAGTTCCTGCTTTCCATCGGCTATCCCGCCGACAAGATCAAATGGTACCGCGGCGGCATGCAGGATTGGGAAATCCTGGGCCTGACCACCGCCAAACCCTAAGCCCTACCAACAAGAAGAAGGTGTGTAAGTCCTGGGGCGGCGCAAGCCGCCCTTTTTTCATTTAATCGCTACCAGAGAATATTAACGGGATAACCGGCAAAAGCCCTGTCCGCACTGACCAGCCGCAT
>JAJZVC010000006.1 GCA_021845865.1 Pseudomonadota bacterium
CCACCGCGATACCCACCGCCTCCACCCAGGGAACGATGAGACCGATGACCTCCACCAGGAGCTCGTGCATGGCCTATTTCAGCTTGCCGAACTGGGCCTGGAGCTTTTCCAGGGTGGCGCCGAAGTTGGCCAGGCGCTCCTTCTCCTGGGCCACCACGGCGGCGGGGGCGCGCTCGACGAAAGAGGCGTTGGAGAGCTTGCCTTCGGCCTTGGCGATCTCGCCCTTGAGGCGCTCGATCTCCTTGGACAGGCGGGCGAGTTCGGCCTCCTTGTCGATCTCCACCTGGAGCATGAGGCGGAAGTCGCCCACCACCTGCACCGGAGCATCGGCGTCGGGCAGCTCCCCTTCGGCGGCGGTGACCTCGGACAGCTTCACCAGGGCCTTGAGATAGGGGCCGAAGGCCTCCACCGTGGGCTTGTCGCCCGCAACCACCAGGGGCACCCGCTGGGCGGGGGACAGGTTCATTTCGCCGCGCAGGGTGCGGCAGGCATTGACCATCTCCTTCAACAGGGCGATGCGGGCGTTGGCCTCCTGGTCCACCTTGGCCGGGTCGGCTTCGGGGTAGCGGGCCAGCATGATGGAACCGGGCTCGGCGCCCTTCTTGCACTGGCCGGCGCCGGTCAGGGGCGCCACCTTCTGCCACAACTCCTCGGTGATGAAAGGAATCAACGGATGGGCCAGGCGCAGGACGGCGCCCAGGACGCGCACCAGGGTGCGGCGGGTGGCCCGCTGCTGGGCCTCGCTGCCCTCGTTGAGGCGCACCTTGGCCAGTTCCAGATACCAGTCGCAGTACTCGTCCCAGATGAACTCGTAGACGGCACGGGCCACCATGTCGAAGCGGTAAGCCTTGAAGGCCTCTTCCACCTCCATTTCCGCCTGCTGCAGGCGGCTGATGATCCAGCGGTCCACCTCGGAATGTTCCAGGGGCAGGCTTTCATCCAGGCCCACGTCCTTGCCTTCGCAGTTCATCAGCACGAAGCGGCTGGCGTTCCACAGCTTGTTGCAGAAATTGCGGTAGCCCTCAGAGCGCTGGATGTCGAACTTGATGTCGCGGCCGTGGGTGGCGAGGCTGGCGAAGGTGAAGCGGATGGCGTCGGTGCCGAAGGCGGGGAAGCCGTTAGGGTAATCGGCGCGGGTCAGCTTGGCGATGCTTTCCGCCTGCTTGGGGTTCATCAGGCCGGTGGTGCGCTTGGCGATGAGTTCGTCCAGGGTGATGCCGTCGATGAGGTCGATGGGGTCGATGATGTTGCCCTTGGACTTCGACATCTTGTTGCCGTGTGCGTCCCGCACCAGGCCGGTGACGTAGACCTCGCGGAAGGGCACCTTGCCGGTGAAGTGCAGGGACATCATCACCATGCGGGCGACCCAGAAGAAGATGATGTCGAAGCCGGTGACCAGCACGCTGGTGGGGAGATACCTATCCAGCTCGGGGGTCTTGTCCGGCCAGCCCAGGGTGGAAAAAGGCCACAGGGCGGAGGAGAACCAGGTGTCGAGGACGTCTTCGTCCTGGCTCAGCTTCTTGTCGGCGCCGGCCTTGGCCTGGGCTTCCTCGGCGCTGTGGGCGACGTAGACGTTGCCGTCCTCGTCGTACCACGCCGGGATGCGGTGGCCCCACCACAGTTGGCGGGAGATGCACCAGTCCTGGATGTTTTCCAGCCACTGGTTGTAGGTGCCGGTCCAGTTCTCGGGGACGAACTTGATGTCGCCCTTGGCAACGGAATCGAGGCCGGCCTTGGCCATGCCTTCCATGGCCACGTACCACTGGTCGGTGAGCATGGGCTCGATCACCACGTGGGTGCGGTCGCCCCGGGGAACCATCAGCTTGTGGGGTTTAACCTCCACCAGCAGGCCCCGGGCTTCCAGCTCGGCCACCAGCTTCTTGCGCGCATCAAAGCGGTCCAGGCCCTGGTACTCGGCGGGGCCGAAGTCGTTGATGCGGGCGTCCAGGGTGAAGACGTTGATGGGCTCCAGCTTGTGGCGCTGCCCCACCTGATAGTCGTTGAAGTCGTGGGCCGGGGTGATCTTGACGCAGCCGGTGCCGAATTCGGGGTCCACGTAATCGTCGGCGATGATCGGGATGGTGCGCTCGGCGATGGGCAAGCGCACGTGCTGGCCGATGAGGTGCTTGTAGCGCTCGTCCTCGGGGTGCACCGCCACGGCCACGTCACCCAGCAGGGTTTCGGGACGGGTGGTGGCGACGATCAGGGCGCCCTCGCCTTTATGCCCTTCAGGGTATTCCTCAAGGGGATAGCGGATGTGCCACATGAAGCCGTCTTCTTCCTCGGAGATCACCTCCAGGTCGGAAACGGCGGTTCCCAGCACCGGGTCCCAGTTCACCAGGCGCTTGCCGCGGTAGATCAGGCCTTCGTTGTAGAGGCGCACGAAGACTTCGGTGACGGCGCGGGACAGGCCCTCGTCCATGGTGAAGCGCTCCCGGGACCAGTCCGGGGAGGTGCCCAGGCGGCGCATCTGGCGGGTGATGGTGCTGCCGGACTGCTCCTTCCACTCCCACACCTTCTCCACGAAGGCTTCCCGGCCCAGGTCGTGGCGGGAGATCTTCTTCGCGTCCAACTGACGCTCCACCACGATCTGGGTGGCGATGCCGGCGTGGTCGGTGCCCGGCTGCCACAGGGTGTTGAGGCCCTTCATGCGGTGGTAGCGGACCAGGGCGTCCATCAGGGTGTGCTGGAAGGCGTGCCCCATGTGCAGGGTGCCGGTGACGTTGGGGGGCGGCAGCATGATGCAGTAGGCGTCGCGGCCGGGCGCGTTGCCGGCGGCGAAATAGCCGCTTTGTTCCCAGTGCTGGTACCAGCGTTGTTCGATGTCGCGGGGCTCGAAGCTTTTGGCGAGTTCCATGGTGTTTTAAGAGCCTATTTCAGAAGGAGTTGCGTCGGCGAAACCGCGCATTATAACCGAAACGGTTTGCGCTTCAGCGCGGCGAGCGGCGGTCGTCGCCCAGGGTATCCAGGTATTGCTGCAATTCGCTGGCGACGGCGTCCTTCACCATGCGCTCGATTTCGCCGCGGAACTGGTCCAGCAGTTCGCCCAGGGCCAGGTCCAGGCGGCTGGCGAGGCGGGGGGCGATGCGGTTTTCCACCGCCTCCATCAGTTGGCGCTCCAGGTCGGCGAGGGGTTCGCTGGCCTCGGGGGATGACGCGGCTTCAGGCGCGGCGGCCACGTCGCCAAGCTCCCCGAACGCCTCGCCCGTCGTTGGCTCTTCAGGCACCGGGATAGGCTCATCGCCCCCTGCGAGGGCGATTTCCTCCATTTCCGGCGGAAGCCCCTCCTCCACGATTTCCGTCAGCACGGGAATGGGCGCCGTCACCAATGCCTCCGGCGGCACCTCGTCGACCAGGAGGGGGATATCTTCCGCCGTCTCGGCGCTTTCCGGCGCTTCCCTCTCCTTGCGGTCGACCCCCTCCGCCCGATGCTTGTGCATCAGGGAATCGAGCTTGTCGAAAATGTCGTCGCTCACCGCCGCCCCTGCTGGTGGCCGGAAAGATCGTGGGTACGGATGTCATAGCCCCGGTCACGGTAAAACTTGTAGCGCTCCCGTGCCTGCCGCTTGTCGTCCTCGTCCTGGCCGACGATTTCCACCAAGCGATGGAAGCGGCTGAAGAACGGCGGCGTTTCGGGATGGAGGTTGATCAGCACGTCGTCCCGGTCCAGGTTTTCCACCTCGTGGTCCACGACCACGGGCGTCACGGAAGCCAGCCGGCTGCCGCCGCGGCAGTGGGGGACGAAGGACAACTGCTGCCACGTCCACAACAGGTGATCCACGCGCTCGGTATCGGCGCTATCCGGCGTGTAAATCAGCACCCGCAGCCCCCTTTCCATCGCCTTGGCGGAGAGGGCGCACGCCACCTCGTACTTGTCCTGCACGTGGGTATAGAAATCCACCTCGGTCACGGATGGCGTCCCCCTTCGGGCTTATTTATGCTCGTGGCCCCGATGGCGCCCCTCTTCCGCCACCTGGATCAGGAAGTGGGTCAGCATCGGTACCGGGCGGCCGGTGGAGCCCTTGTCCTTGCCCGACTTGTAGGCGGTGCCGGCGATATCCAGGTGCGCCCAGTCGTATTTCTTGGCGAAGCGCGACAGGAAACAGGCGCCGGTGATGGTGCCCGCCATGCGGCCGCCGATATTGGCCATATCGGCGAAATTGCTCTTCAGCTGCTCCTGATAGTCGTCCCACAGGGGCAGTTGCCAGGCGCGGTCGCCGCTGTACTCGCCGGCCCGCAGCAAATCCCGGGCGAGGCTGTCGCTGTTGGCCAGCAAGCCGCTGGCGTGGCTGCCGAGGGCGATGACGCAGGCGCCGGTGAGGGTCGCCACGTCCACCACCAGTTCCGGCTCGAAGCGCTCGGCGTAGGTCAGGGCGTCGCACAGGATGAGGCGGCCCTCGGCGTCGGTGTTGAGCACCTCCACCGTCTGCCCCGACATGGTGGTGATGATGTCCCCCGGTTTGTTGGCGTTGCCGTCCGGCAGGTTTTCGCAGGTGGGAATGAGGGCGACGACGTTGAGGGGAAGCTTCATTTCCGCCACTGCCTGAAGAGTGCCCAGGACGCTGGCCGCGCCGCTCATGTCGTACTTCATTTCGTCCATGTCGGCGGGCGGCTTGAGGGAAATGCCGCCGGCATCGAAGGTAATGCCCTTGCCCACCAGCACCACCGGCTTTTGCTTGGCCACGCCGCCGTTGTAGTGGAGCACGATCAGCTTGGGCGGCTGGCGGCTGCCCTTGGCCACGGAAAGCAGGGCACCCATGCCCAGCTTTTCCATTTCGGCCTGTTCCAGAATCTCGGCTTTGAGCTTATGGGCCTTGGCCAGTTCCTTGGCCCGCTCGGCCAGATAGGAGGGGGTGCAGATATTGCCCGGCAGGTTGGCCAGGTTCTTCATCAGCTCCATGCCGCGGGAAATGGCCAGGCCGCGTTCCACTGCCTCTTCGGCAATGGTCAGTTCATTGCGGCGGCTGACGGCCAGGGTGATCTTGCGCAGGGGGCGGCGGACCTCCTCCTGCTTGCTCTTCATCTGGTCGAAGCGGTAAAGGGCCTGCATGGCGGCCACCACCGCCTGCTCGACTTTCCACTCGATGTTCCGCTTGCGCACCGGCAACTCGGGCAGGTAGAAGCTCGCTTCCATGGAGCCGGTTTCATTGAGGGTCCGTACCGCGGCGGCCATGGCGTTGCGGTATTCGCCGTCCTTGAACTCCCGCTCCTTGCCCAGCCCCACCAGCAGCACGCGGTCGCACAGGGTATTGGGCACGTTGTGCAGCAGCAGAACCGAACCCGCCTTCCCTTCCATGTCGCCACGGCGGATAATATCGCTCACGTAGCCGTTGGACACGCGGTCGATAAGGTCTCCGGCAAGGGACAGTTTGCGCGGTTCGAAAACGCCGACCACCAAACAGGCGGTACGCTGTTTTTCCGGGCTGCCGCTTTTTATGCTAAATTCCACGGATGGCTCCTTTTTTTGTTGAGTTCCGACGGTTAAACAATCTGGTTCGCTAATATAATTTCCGATTATCTCCGCAATTTGCGGAAAAAGTCAAAAACACCCCATTAAAGCATGATTTTCAAGCGGGCACTGCTCCGTGAACTCACCGGAGCTTCGATCACGGTTTTTTCCACGCTTCTCGCCATCGTGGTCACCATCCTGGTAGTCCGCTTCCTCGGCGAGGCCGCCAGCGGCTCGATTACCAGCGGCGCGGTCGTCCCCCTGCTGGGCTTCAATTTGGTGGGATATCTGCCGGTTCTGCTCTCCCTGACCCTGTTTATCGCCGTCCTGCTCACCCTGACCCGCAGCTACCGGGACAACGAGATGATCGTCTGGTTCAGTTCCGGCACCAGCCTTACCGCCTGGATACGTCCGGTGATGTTCTTCTCCCTGCCGGTGGTGCTGGCGATCACTCTCCTCTCTTTCGTTCTCGCCCCCTGGGCTCTGGACCGCAGCGCCGAATACCGCCGCCAGCTCGACAGCCGGGACGATGTGGCCTCCGTGTCCCCGGGCACGTTCAAGGAATCCAAGCAGGCCGAACGGGTATATTTCGTGGAAAACTTCGCCCAGGGCCAGAAAACCGTCAACAACGTCTTCATCCAATCGGTCCAGAACGGCAAACTGGGCGTCATGGTAGCCCAGCAAGGCCATCAGGAGATCGCCCCCAACGGCGACAAGTTCCTGATTCTGCACAACGGCCGCCGTTACGAAGGGGAGGCTGGAACGCCGGACTTCCGCATCCTCGAATTCGAGACCTACGCCGTGCGGGTAGAGGCCTTCGAAGCCAAGGGCGCGGACATTTCTCCCAAGTCCATGAGCACCCTCGCCCTGTTACGCGACCGAACCCCTCCGGCCATGGGCGAACTGCTGTGGCGCTTCGGCCTCCCTGTCAGCGCCCTGGTCCTGGCACTGCTGGCCATCCCCCTCAGCTTCGTCAACCCCCGCGCCGGCCGCTCCCTCAACCTGATTCTGGCGGTCCTGATCTATATGGTTTACAGCAACCTGGTCAGCATCGCCCAGGCCTGGGTAATCCAGGAAAAAATCAGCTTCTCCGTCGGCCTGTGGGCAGTGCACGCCGCCATGATCGTCATGCTGCTGCTGCTGTTCAAGCGGCGCCTCTCCCTCTACTCGGTATTCTCTCTCCGGAGGCGGTAAATGCGCATCCTCCACCGCTACCTGGCCCACGAAGTGCTCGGCGGCACTTTGCTGGTGCTGTCCGGTCTCCTGATGCTGTTCTCCTTTTTCGATCTCATCAACGAGTTGGGCGACCTCGGCAAAGGGCGTTACAACCTGGCGCGTGTTCTGGGCTTCGTGCTGCTGTCGGTGCCTGGCCATGTCTACGAACTCCTGCCCATTGCAGCCCTGATCGGCTCCCTGTTTGCCCTGTCCCAACTGGTGGCCCACTCGGAGCTCACCGTCATGCGTACTTCCGGTCTGTCGGTAACGCAAATGGTCGTCAGCCTGGTCAAAAGCGGCACGGTCGTCGTTCTTTTAACCTTGCTGTTCGGCGAACTGATCGCCCCGGCGAGCGAAAAGGCCGCCCAGCAGCTGAAACTGAGCGCCACCAGCTCCCTGGTCGCCCAGGAGTTCCGGTCCGGTCTATGGATCAAGGATTCCACCAGTTTCGTCAACGTCAGGGAAATGCTGCCGGACACCACCCTGCTGGGCATCAAGATTTACGAATTCGACCAGAAAGCCCATTTGCGCTCCATCAGCTTCGCTGAAAAAGGCAGCTACGGGGCGGAAAACACCTGGCACCTGAAAAACGTTTCCCAGACTTGGTTCGACGGCGACTCCACGCGCACCGACAAGTTGGACAAGGCCGACTGGCACTCGGAAATCACCCCCGACCTGCTGGGGGTGCTGCTAGTGGTGCCGGAACAGATGTCGGCCTGGAACCTGTTCTTCTATATCCGCCACCTGCAGGAAAACCAGCAAAGCACCGCCCGTTATGAAATCGCCATGTGGGGCAAGCTGTTCTACCCCCTCGCTTCCTGGGTCATGATGCTCCTCGCGCTGCCTTTCGCCCTGTTCCACTCGCGCAGCGGCGGAGTAAGCGCCAAGATTTTCGCCGGCATCATGCTGGGCTTGGCGTTCCACCTGCTCAACCGGATTTTCGCCCACCTCGGATTGCTGAAGGAGTGGCCGCCGTTGTTCAGCGCCATTTTCCCTACCCTGGTATTTCTGGGCGTGGCGGTCGGCCTGATGTGGTGGCGGGAAAAAAGATAGGCCTTGGGGGCCTCAGGGCTTGGTGGCGACGAGACGGGTGCCGGCCAGGCGATCGTGAAGAAACTGGCGCTCGCGATCAAGAAAGGCCCACAGAATACCGACCCCCAGCAAGAAACATAGCCACCCCAGGGCAAAACGCAGCAAAGCCCGCCCAAGCGTCAACCTCTCGCCATTAGCCATTTCCAGCCGGATATGCCATGTCTTCATGGGCAAGGTCTGGCCGCCATGGAGCCAAAACCAGAGATAATAACCGGCGATCACTCCCAGCAGGTAAAGCTGGAAAAAGGGACGGACATGGGGCTGGCCGGTATACCGGGTCAAGGAGACGAACAGGAAGGCCGCGATAAAGAGGACGGCCAGGAGAAGCATCAGGTCGTAGACCATGCTCATGACGCGGCGGCCGACTCCCGGGACCGCCGGTTGGTTAGATGCGCTCATGTTCGGATTCTACAACTAATTTGAACCGCCCTGAACGGGCGCGGTCGCGGCGGGAGGCGCCACCGGCTGAGCCGCCTGTTGGCGTTCCACCCATTTCCTCTTGATCTCCTGGCGCTTCTCCGGAGGCAATTGCTTGAGTTTGATGAATTTGTCCCGCGCCTGGGTACGCTGCTCGGGCGTCAAGCGACTCCAGACGTCCAGGCGGGCACGAATACGCCTCTGCTGCTCGGGCGTCATCTTGGGATAGCGGTTGGCCACCCCCAGCAGGCGCTTGCGCTGAACAGCCGGCATGCGATCCCACTCCGGGCCGAGAGGCGCCAACACCACGCGCTGATCCGGCGTCAACTCAACCCAGGATGGCGCTTTTTCCTCCGATTTCTGCACGGGCGAAGCCGCGGGCGGCTTGACTTGCGGCGCGCCGGCAAAGGGAGCGGCAACAGCGCCACCTCCAACCATGCAGGAAAACAACGCGGCGGCAGCTACTGATCTGCGGAATTTTCCAGCCATGAATCCATACTCGTGTCCAAATAGGCCTGGATGGGCAGATCGCCCCCCAGCAAACGCGCATCGATATCCGCCACGTCATCGATGTTGTCGTCCAGGGGAGCGCTTTGCCAGTAAAAGGCAAAGGTCAGGGCGGCCAACAGCAGCAGAATCGGCAGGAGGTAAGCGTACCGGCCCTTCCGCGCCCGCCCCCTGCCGGACAGCATGCCATGGCCAGCTGACAAAGCCATTTCCGGCACGTCCACCGGTTCTTGGTAGGCGGCCAGGGCCCTTTCCCGGGCTTGGCCGAGGCGGTCCAAGGCATCACGATTGATCTGCGTCAAACCACGATTCAGGTGGCCGGCGAGAGTTCGACCGAATTCCTGTTCGTTCATAGTTCAACCCCCTTCTCTTTCAACATTGCCGCAAGACCGTGCACCGCCCGCGAACAATGGGTTTTCACGCTCCCCTCGGAGCATCCCATGGCGGCGGCGGTAGCGGCGACATCCATATTCTCCCAATAACGCAGCAGGAAGGCCTCCCGTTGACGCGCAGGCAATTTTTGCAGCGCGGCCTCAATAAGTTCAACGACTTGGCTGCTTTCCAAGGACTTCGCCGGGTCCTGCAGGAAGCTCGAACCGGACTCCGTCTGCATGGTTTCCAGGGGATCCTGCTCGTCATCCTCGCCGCCGGAAAACAAGGAAGACAACGGCATGGTCCAGAAGTTGCGGATTTTCTGGCGGCGAAAGTAGTCGCGGATGGTATTCTGCAGGATGCGCTGAAACAGCAGCGGCAACTCTTCCGCCGGCCGACCCGCGTACTTGTCGCTGAGTTTGAGCATGGAATCCTGGACGATATCCAGGGCCGCGTCCTCGCCATGGACGGCAAACATCGCCTGTTTGAAGGCACGCCGCTCCACTTGCTTGAGGAACTCGGAAAGCTCCTGATATGTAGCCAGTTTTTCCACCCCGGTTAAACAACGGGTTGGGATTTTAACAAATGCCTCCCACCTTTGCAGGACAATCTCCCCGCGCGGGGGTCAACTTGACCAAATTGACGGCAAACGTTACTGTTTCACCTTTTCCCAAAGAAAAATCAAGCATGGAAATAACGGGTGCTGAGATAGTTGTGCGCTGCCTGCAGGAAGAAGGAGTCGAGGTTGTTTTCGGCTACCCTGGCGGCGCGGTGCTGAACATCTACGACGAGATCTACAAGCAGGACAAATTCCAGCACGTGCTGGTGCGCCATGAGCAAGGCGCCGTCCACGCGGCCGACGGCTACGCCCGCGCCTCCGGCCGCGTGGGCGTGGCCCTGGTAACCTCCGGCCCCGGCGCCACCAACGCGGTCACCGGCATCGCCACCGCCTACATGGATTCCATCCCCATGGTCGTCATCACCGGCCAGGTGCCCACCGCCGCCATCGGCCTCGACGCCTTCCAGGAAGTGGATACCGTCGGCATCACCCGCCCCTGCGTGAAGCACAATTTTCTGGTGAGCGACGTCAAAGACCTCGCCACCACCATCAAGAAGGCGTTCTACATTGCCGCCAGCGGCCGGCCCGGCCCGGTGGTGGTGGACATCCCCAAGGACGTGACCATCAACAAGGCCGACTTCGACTACCCGGCCCAGGTCAGCATGCGCTCCTACAACCCGGTGACCAAGGGGCACACCGGCCAGATCAAGCGCGCCGTGCAGATGATACTCGGCGCCAAGCGCCCGATGATCTACACCGGCGGGGGCGTCATCCTGAGCAACGCCGCCGAAGCCCTGACCGGCCTGGTGAAGCTCCTGGGCTTCCCCTGCACCAGCACCCTGATGGGCCTGGGCGGCTATCCCGCCAACGACTCCCAGTTCCTCGGCATGCTAGGCATGCACGGTACTTTCGAAGCCAACATGGCGGTGCAGCACAGCGACGTGCTGATCGCCATCGGCGCCCGCTTCGACGACCGGGTGATCGGCAACCCGGAGCACTTCTTCCAGGAAGACCGCAAGATCATCCACATCGACATCGACCCCGCTTCCATCGCCAAGCGGGTCAAGGTGGACGTGCCCATCGTCGGCAACGTCCACGACGTGCTGGAGGAAATGGTCAAGCTGATCCAGGCCAGCCACGAGAAGCCCGACGCCAACGCCCTCAAGACCTGGTGGACCCAGATCGAGCTGTGGCGCTCCCGCGACTGCCTCAAGTACGACCGGGACGCCGAATTCATCAAGCCCCAGTTCGTGCTGGAGAAGCTCTACGAAATCACCGACGGCAACGCCTATGTCTCCTCCGACGTGGGTCAGCACCAGATGTGGGCCGCCCAGTTCTACAAATTCGACAAGCCCCGCCGCTGGATCAACTCCGGCGGCCTCGGCACCATGGGCTTCGGCCTGCCGGCGGCCATGGGCGCCCAATTCATCGACCGCGACGCAACCGTGGCGTGCGTCACCGGCGAGGGCAGCATCCAGATGAACATCCAGGAACTGGCCACCTGCAAGCAGTACAACCTGCCCCTCAAGATCATCCTCCTCAACAACGGCTATCTCGGCATGGTGCGCCAGTGGCAGGAGTTCTTCTACGGCAACCGCTACTCCGAGTCCACCATGGAGTTCCTGCCGGATTTCGTCAAACTGGCGGAGAGCTACGGCCACGTGGGCATGCGCATCGACAAGCCGGGCGACGTGGAGGCGGCGCTGAAGCAGGCCTTCAGCCCGGAGATGAAGGACCGCCTGGTGTTCATGGACTTCCGCACCGACCCCACGGAAAACGTCTACCCCATGGTCCCGAGCGGCAAGGGACTGTCTGAGATGCTGCTGGTTTAATCATGCGACACATCATTTCGATTCTGATGGAAAACGAATCCGGCGCCCTGTCCCGCGTCGCCGGCCTGTTCTCGGCCCGAGGCTACAACATCGAGTCCCTCAACGTGGCCCCCACCGAGGACGAGACCCTGTCCCGCATGACCATCGTCACCCGCGGCTCGGAGGAGGTGATCGAGCAGATCATCAAGCAGCTCAACAAGCTGGTGGACGTGGTGAAGGTGGTGGACCTCTCCGAGGGGCGCCACATCGAGCGGGAAATGATGCTGGTGAAGGTCAAGGCGGAAGGCTCCTGGCGCGAGGAGATGAAGCGCATGGCGGACATCTTCCGCGGCCGCATCATCGACGTTTCCGACAGCACCTACACCATCGAGCTGACCGGCAATGTCTCCAAGCTGGACGCCTTCCTGGAAGCCCTGGACAAGACCGCCATCCTGGAAACGGTACGCACCGGCGCCTCGGGCATCGGCCGCGACGACCGCATTTTACGAGTTTAATTATCGGGCGCGCTCTGGCCGCGCCGCTACTACGGAAAGGAAAACCATGAAAGTTTATTACGACAAGGACGCCGATCTCTCCCTGATCAAGGGCAAGAAGGTCACCATCGTCGGCTACGGCTCCCAGGGCCACGCCCACGCCAACAACCTGAAGGACTCCGGCTGCAAGGTCACCATCGGCCTGCGCAAGGGCGGTTCTTCCTGGGACAAGGCCAAGAAAGCCGGCCTGACCGTGAAGGAAGTGGCCGACGCGGTGAAGGGCGCCGACGTGGTAATGATCCTGGTGCCCGACGAGCAGCAGCCCAGCGTGTACTACGGCGAAGTCGAGCCCAACATCAAGAAGGGCGCCGCCCTGGCCTTCGCCCACGGCTTCAACATCCACTACAACCAGATCGTTCCCCGCGCCGACCTGGACGTGATCATGGTCGCCCCCAAGGGCCCCGGCCACACCGTGCGCTCCGAGTACCTCAAAGGCGGCGGCGTGCCCTCCCTGATCGCCGTTTACCAGGACGTTTCCAAGAAAGCCAAGGACATCGCCCTCTCCTACGCCGCAGCCAACGGCGGCACCAAGGGCGGCGTGATCGAGACCAACTTCCGTGAAGAGACCGAAACCGACCTCTTCGGCGAGCAGGCCGTGCTCTGCGGCGGCGCCGTGGAACTGGTGAAGGCCGGCTTCGAGACCCTGGTGGAAGCGGGCTACGCCCCCGAGATGGCCTACTTCGAGTGCCTCCACGAACTGAAGCTGATCGTCGACCTGATGTACGAAGGCGGCATCGCCAACATGAACTACTCCATCTCCAACAACGCCGAGTATGGCGAGTACGTCACCGGTCCTCAGGTGATCGGCGACGAAGCCCGCTGGGCCATGCGCGAGGCATTGAAGAACATCCAGAACGGCGAGTACGCCAAGCGCTTCATCCTCGAAGGCAAGACCAACTACCCCGAGATGACCGCCCGCCGCCGCCTGAACGCCGAACACCCGATCGAAGTGGTCGGCGGCAAGCTGCGCGCCATGATGCCCTGGATCGCCAAGAACAAGCTGGTTGATCAGTCCAAGAACTGAGATCGGTGAGGCGTGAGGCGAAAAGAGCGAGGCGCCCCCTCGCTCCCCCGCCTCACGCCTAACCCATCCCCCCTCACCCAACACCTATGTGCATCGGCGTGGCTCCTCCCAAACAAAACTATCCCCATCCCCTCATCGCCCGCGAGGGCTGGCCTTTCCTGACCATCGCCGTTGTGGCCGCGTTGCTGGCAACCTTTTTGGTTGGCGGCGCCTGGGCTTCGCCCCTGTGGATCATCGCCCTGTTCGTCCTGCAGTTCTTCCGCGATCCGGCGCGCAAGGTGCCCCAGGGTGAGAATCTGGTCATCGCCCCGGCCGACGGACGCATCGTGGCGGTGGAAAAAACCCGGGATGTTTATCGCGAGCGCGATGCCCTCAAGGTGAGCGTCTTCATGAACGTCTTCAACGTCCACTCCAACCGCAGCCCGGTGGACGGCGAAGTGACCGGCGTGCAGTATTTCCCCGGCAAGTTCGTCAACGCCGACCTAGACAAGGCCTCGCTGGAGAACGAACGCAACGCGGTGCTGATGACGACCGCCAGCGGCAGGGAAATCACCGCCGTGCAGGTGGCCGGCCTCATCGCCCGCCGTATCCTCTGCTACGTGAAAGCCGGGGACAAGCTGCATACCGGCCAACGCTATGGTTTCATTCGTTTTGGCTCCCGCGTGGACGTCTATCTTCCCTTGGACGCGCATGTACGCGTAAGCATCGGCGACAAGACGCGGGCCGGCGAAACGGTTCTTGCCGAACTCTAGACATCCCGCCCCGGCGGGGGGAGAATTGGCCGTAATGCGCCGTTAACCTACAAAGCCGACAATTACCGGATGCACCCCATACACAAGCCCATTCTCGCGCCCCAAATCCGTAAACGGGGCATTTACCTTCTCCCCAACCTGTTCACCACCGCCGCCCTCTTCGCCGGCTTCTACGCCATCGTGATGGCCATGAGCGGGCGCTACGAGCACTCCGCCGTCGCCATCTTCATCGCCATGGTCATGGACGGCCTGGATGGCCGGGTGGCTCGCCTCACTCACACCCAGAGCGCCTTTGGCGCCGAATACGACAGTCTGTCGGACATGGTGTCCTTCGGCGTCGCCCCCGCCTTGGTGGTCTATGTCTGGGCGCTGAAAGGCATGGGCAAGCTGGGATGGATTGCGGCTTTCGTCTATTGCGTCGGGGCCGCCCTCCGCCTAGCCCGCTTCAACACCCAACTGGAGGTCCAAGACAAGCGCTGGTTCCAGGGCCTACCCAGCCCCGCCGCCGCCGCGCTGATGGCCGGCTTGGTGTGGGTGATGTTCGACTTGCAAATCAAGGGGGAAGACATCAAGTGGTTCGCCTGGGCCCTGACCCTGTTCTCCGGCATCACCATGGTGAGCAATATCCGATTCTACAGTTTCAAGGATATCAACCTGCGCAAGAGCATCCCCTTCGTATTCCTGCTGCTGATCGTCGTGGGGATTATCCTGATTTCATCCTACCCGCCCGGCGTCCTGTTCGGGCTATTTATCGCCTACGCCCTCTCGGGCTACGGCATGGCCCTGTGGGAACTGCGCAAGACGCGCAGGAAAGCGGCACGCGTTTCGACCGATGCGCAGAATCCATAGACAAAAAAGCAAAAGGCCCGGAAAACCGGGCCTTTTGTCGTCTGGTGGGTGATACAGGGATTGAACCTGTGACCCCTGCCGTGTGAAGGCTAATTAAAACCCATCATTCTTGCGGTTTTTAGAATTATTGGGTACATTTTTGGGTACACGGCCCCAAAAAAGGACCCTCTCCCATGGCTACCATCATCGAACGCGGCCCCCTTCAATACCAAGTCAAAATCCGTCGCCGGGGCCAGCCCCTCATCTCCAAAACCTTTACCACGAAAACCGCCGCACAGGTCTGGGCTCGCGCCCAGGAAGCGGAAATGGACAAGGGGGTTTTCATCGACCGTCGGGAGGCCGAGAAAAATACCCTTGGCGAAGTCCTGGAGCGGTATAGGGATGAGGTGACACCGGAAAAGAAAGGGGCGGCCATTGAAAAGGTGCGGATCGGCGCCTTGCTCCGGGACCCACTAGCCAAGATGAAAATGGCGGCGTTGTCAGGGAAGGACATTGCGACTTGGCGTGATCGGCGGCTGAAGGTGGACAAGGTGACCGGCTCCACGGTCAATCGGGAGCTAAATATCCTCTCCGCTGTCATCAACCACGCAAGGAAAGAATGGGGTATCCACCTGGACAACCCCGTGGCCATGATCCGCCGTCCCCCGAATGAGAAGGCCAGGGAGCGGCGACTGGAAGCAGGCGAAGAGGAAAAGCTCCTCTCCGCCCTGGAGGGTGGCAGGCGTACTGACGGAACGCTGGGACCAGGCACGCGCAATCCCTGGATCAAGCCCTTGGTCCTGCTCGCCCTTGAAACCGCCATGAGGCGTGGGGAGTTGCTAGCGCTCCGGTGGGAGGAAGTGGACACCAAGCGCCGGGTGGCCAGGATACTGGACAGCAAGAACGGCGAACCTCGCTCCATCCCCCTCTCCAGTCGCGCTATAGCGGTTCTGGACGCGCTCCCGCGTTCAATTGACGGCCGAGTGCTCCCAACGACTGAAGATGCCGTTAAAAAGGCGTTTAGCCGTGCCTGTGAGGCTGCCGGGTTAGAAGACTTGCACTTCCACGACCTGCGTCATGAGGCTACGAGCCGCCTAGCCGAGAAGCTGCCCAACGTCATTGAGTTGGCAGCAGTCACGGGGCACAAGGACTTAAGGATGCTGAAACGGTATTACCACCCCCGTGCCGAAGACTTGGCGCGGAAGCTCGGATAGGACTATACTATCAGCCGGGAGATATGTTTATGCCTAATGATGATGGCTGGGAGTACCTCCTAAGCCTTGATGGGATGACCCTCGTCATTGATGACCATTTAGGGCTGTGGGTTAAATTCGTAGCGCACCAGGTGCCCCAATCCCCGGCCATTCCCCACGGCGTGGACTACTCAATTACGCTGCACAACCGCACCGGCAAACGCCTGCTTGGATTTGACAATGCCCATGCAGTAGCCAAGCGAAAAGAACTCGATCACTGGCACCGGCATGGTGACGACCCTGGCCGGGCCTATGAGTTTGAAACACCCAATCAACTTCTGGCGGATTTCTGGAAAGAAGTTGACCGCATCGTCAAGGAGCACCTCGATGAATAAGCTGAATATCGGAATCGCCTCCTACGAGGAAATGAAGCAGTGGACGCTGGATGTCGCGACGGGCCGCATCAAGCCCGATCCCAACGGTCCCAAGTTGTGGTTCACGTCACTTAAAGCTGCGGCCAACCTCTTTACGGAAGAAAACCGGCAATTGCTGAAAGTCATTGCCGACCAGCACCCCCAATCTATTGCCGAACTGGAAAAGTTAACCCATCGGAAAGCCTCGAACCTTTCCAGGACGCTGAAAAAGCTAGAGCAGTATGGGCTTGTCCGTTTGGTTGAAGCTGAAGAAGGGCGCACCCGAGGAAAGCGGCCGGTACGCCCCGAGTTGTTGGTGGACTCTGTAAACGTGTCGCTCTCTCTGCTTTAGCCAGGGATTGCGTATCATGATGAACCGCCGCAGCACGATCTAGCTGAGGGAACTGGAGCCTAATGAAATTTGCCTATGAAGATCTGAGTGACGGCCAGTTCGAAAACCTTATCGTGTTTTTGTGCCAGCGTCTGCTTGGGGCCTCGGTACAGGGGTTCGCAAAAGGACCGGATGGTGGACGCGACGCGAAATTCGTAGGCACGGCAGAATTGCACCCCAGCAAGGCTGCGCCGTGGGTCGGCACGACAATCGTTCAGGCCAAGCACACCTACGGCTACAACCGTAACTTTTCTGAATCAGACTTTTTCAGCACATCTGCTGCGAATACTGTATTGGGGAAGGAGATTCCCCGCATTAGAAATTTGCGCGATGCCAAGCAACTCGATCACTACATGCTGTTCGCCAACCGGCGCTTGGCCGGCAACGCCGAAACGGAGATACGCAACCACATCGCCTCGCAGTGCGGCATCCCTGCATCGTCGATCTACCTCTGTGGCCTTGAACAACTGGAGATTTGGTTGAAGCGTTTCCCGGAGGTTGCGAGGGAAGCAGACCTTGATCCGGTCGATTCGCCGCTGAATGTCAGCCCAGACGACCTAGCCGAAGTTGTGCAAGCACTGGCTAGGCAGAAAGAGGGTATGGTGGCACTGCTCGACGATCCACCAACTGCTCGCGTAACCTACGAACAGAAGAATGCACTCAACAACATGAGCGCCGATTACGCCAAGGCGCAGCGGCGGAAGTACCTAAAGGAGACCGCTCAGATTCGAGCCTTCTTAGCTGCGCCGGAAAACCTCGACTTGCTGCGCATGTACGAATCGGTGGTCGATGAGTTCCAACTCAAGATCATCGCCAAACGCAAGGACTACCAGACATTCGACGAGGTCATGGAATATCTGGTGGACTTACTGTTTAACCGCGATCCTGTCTTGCGCCAGCACGCCCACAAGCGCTTGACGCGCGCCATGTTGTTCTACATGTACTGGAACTGCGATATCGGGGAGGTGGAGGATGCTTCGGCCGACCAAGCACTCTCATCCTGATCGCACGGTTATCAACGTTTCATTGTTGCTGCTGGCTCGTCTGAAGGCCCGCCGCGTGGATGAGTACGATGTGCTACGCAAGTTTGCGAAGAAAAGCGTAGTCGGTGGCGATGTATTGTTCCTGCCAGCGCTGAACTTCCTGTATCTCATGGGCCTGATCGAATATCGCCCCAAAACTGACGCCGTGGAATACGTGGGGCCAAATGAAGCTATCTAGACTTTATTCCAACAAGCCCGATTTATTTGAGCCCGTGGAGTTCGTCTCCGGTCTGAACGTAGTTATGGCTGAAATTCGCTTGCCTGAAAACCGAAACAAGGATACCCACAACCTTGGCAAGACCACGCTTGGGCGATTACTCGACTTCGGCTTTCTCGCTAAGCGTGATCCAAAGTTCTTCCTTTTTAAGCACGAAGAACTATTCCAAGGCTTTATCTTCTTCCTTGAAATCGAGTTGGAAGACGCTTCGTTCGTGACGATTCGGCGCGGTGTGTCAGAAGCCACGAAAATCAGCTTCAAGCGTCATGAAGCCGGACACCAAGACTTATCAGGGCTTCCGCTAGCCGAGTGGGATCATCAGGACATGCCCTTTGAACGGGCGCGTGATCTGTTGGACGGTTTGCTTGACTGGCGTGCGCTAAAGCCTTGGGCGTTTCGCAAAGGCTTGGGCTACCTGCTGCGTTCCCAGGATGATTTTCGCGACGTATTTCATCTGCGCAAATTTGCGGCCGCGCATTCGGACTGGAAACCTTTCCTGGCCCACGTCCTTGGCTTTGACGCTCGAATCGTGGCACAGCACTACGAAAAGGAAGAGCAGTTAGCGGAGAAGCAGTCCACCGCACAGACCATCAAGAGCGAATTGGGCGGGTCCATTGAGGACATCAGCAAGATAGAAGGTATTCTGTTGCTCAAGCAGAAAGAGGCCGAGAAGAAACAGAAGCTGCTCGACGCTTTCGACTTTCGCGCTCAGGACAAAGACAACACCAAGCAGTTGGTTGATGAAATAGACGAACGCATTGCATCCCTCAATGCCGAGCGTTACTCGCTTAACCAGAACAAGAAGAAGATTATTGCCTCACTGGAAGAAGACCAGATTCTCTTTAACCCTGACGAGGCCCAGCGCCTTTTCGATGAGGCAGGTGTCCTGTTCAAGGGGCAGATCAAGAAGGACTTTCAGCAGTTGATTGCATTCAATCGGGCGATCACTAACGAGCGCCGGGGCTATCTACAGGAAGAGCGCGCCGAGGTCGAAGTCGAACTCAAACGCATCAATGCAGAACTGAATGCGTTGGGCAAAAAGCGTTCGGACATGCTGTCGTTCTTGAGTGGCACGGACATCTTCGGCAAGTACAAACAGGTCTCGGACGAGATGGTGACACTGCGCGCCGACATCACTTCATTAGAGCGTCAGCGTGGTTTTCTGCATCGCCTGCAGGAGCTGCGAACCGAAATCAGGGCCTTGACTGAAGAGCGCGGACATTTACAGACGCAGATTGAAGCGGATGTCGAGAAGCATAACTCCGATCCAAACAGCTTGTTCTCTGCTATCCGCGTGTTCTTTAGCGAAATTGTCGAAGAAGTCATCGGCCGCAAAGCGCTACTAAGCGTATCGCCGAATCAAGCCGGGCACCTGGAGTTCAAGGCAGAAATTCTCGACGAATCAGGCAATGCGACCAGTGCGGACCTCGGGCATACGTATCGTAAACTACTGTGTATCGCCTTTGACTTAGCTGTACTGCGTGCGCACTTAGATGACAAATTCCCTCGTTTCGTCTATCACGACGGCGTATTCGAGTCACTAGATGATCGCAAGAAGAAGAACCTCCTAGTCATCATTCGTCGGTATGCCGAGATGGGGCTGCAACCAATTGTCACGCTCATCGATTCTGACTTGCCAGTTCATACTCCCGATGATGCACCCGGGCCCGTGTTCTCGCCTGACGAGATTGTGATCATGTTGCACGATGAAGGAGAACAAGGCCGGCTCTTCAAGGTGCAAGCATGGTAACTGCGGAAATGAAAGCAACGCAGTCCGTCCTATCGCTTTCTCACTTAGAGTCCAAAGAATGACATGCAAAAGGAAATTGGAAAGCCAGTAGTGACCATTGAGCTGATTGGCAAACCCGAATACAGATTGCGAGATCTGATTGAGGGCATTTCGGGAGAGAATCGTCACAGGGAAGTGGACTGGGCCACTCTTGTCGGGCGTGAGTGTGCTTGGCACGCAGAATCCCTGGATCAGCCCCTATAAGCTCCTCTCCCTGCCCGTCAGTACACCTTGACCTCTACCACCTTGAAGGTGTCGAATCGGTTCATCGCAGCCGCTACCGGCACCCGGAACTTCCACCGCTCCCCTGGCGCCAAGTCGGATGCGTACCCTTTCGCATTTCCGACCAGGTTGCCCTCGCGGTCGTAGAGGTTGAAGGTGATAAATACCATCTTAACGGGCTTGGCGGTGTTGTTGTGGACGAACCCTGTGATCACGGCGATGTCCGGCGTTTCTTGAATACTTTGAAGATCCGTGACGGGTAGATCCATGGGATTCGCATAGACGGAAATCGAAAATGCGAACAGCAGCACTGCTGCGAGCCTGACAAAAATGCCTTTCATACATCTTCTCCTCTAATTGGGCGGCACCCGTCGATAATTATCCGTCATTCTTTTACTGACGTGCACGTTTGTATCCCTATCCCAAATAACGGCAGAAAGTAATCACAGAAACGGGGGCTTTTCGGGACCACATCCAGTGTGCCGGGAATTTCGCAACCGTTTTTGAAGCAACCTAGAGTCTCTTACACGTTCAGGTGGTATTCAGTGGAGACACTAACTCCGCGCGAGGGGGAATGCTGATAACCAGGGGGAAGCAGGATGGAAGTATCATCCTTGTCGCCGTCGTCGCCGACCATGGGCGTGGCCACGTCATCATGCCTTGCAATGACCTGCCGGCTCAACCAACGCTCATAGAAAAAAATTGCGCCGTAAATGACACAGCCTAGAACAGCGACGAAACCGAAGAAATAGACGACCGCCATGACGCTCTCCATTTTCGTGGTGCGACCGACAAAAAGGCGGCAGAAATCCTGCCGCCTCCTGCATTCGACCTCTGACCGAAGGTGGACGTTGCAGGAAGACGAGAACCATATTCCTGCACTGACTGCAAAGAAAAGGCTCCTGACCTGGGAATTGCGACGGCAAATACGATAAAAACGCCTGCCAACCAAAATCGTATCGCAATTACTTGGCAGGTGCATCCTTGGCCGCCCCCTTCCCAAAGGCAGCAATGTTCTCCTTGAGACCCTCCGCCGCTCTCAGAACCATGCCCGTAAAGCGATTCGGGTTCCCGTCATAGTGATGCTCATACTGGCCGCTATCCGGGGCCGTCTTCAGATCCAGGAAGGCCGCAGCGGCGATTTCCTGCTCATACTCTTCCGCCTGCTTTCTGAACCCCTCCACGCTCATGGCGATGTTGGCCTTGAACTGGTAGGTTTTGTGCAGATCGAACAGCTTGTTGTAGCGCCGGAACACGAACGAGGCATACCACGTCGCGGGGAAGAGAAACAGAACCCTGGAGAGAATCCCCCCCAGCGTAATGGTGATGGTCGAACCGGATGGGGACGCCATTTTCCCATCGGCGAAGAAGGACGACAGATCCAGCGGAATGGCATAGAGCAACAAGGGAAGCGTCGAGAGGAAGAGGAATCCGATGGCCCATTGGAAGCTCTCCTGTGCTTTCTCGGCCGCCTTTCCATAGTCATCACTGGATTTCTGAAACGCAGAGGCCAGCCCTGCCACGGTGGCGCCTTTCAGCATTTCCTCCGCCTCCTTGACGAGTCGGTCGATAGAGGCTTCCCGTTCGGAATTTTGCGTCAGTGCCTGACCAGTCTTTTCCTTGAAGGACTCGAACAACTTCAGCCGATTCTCCAGTTCGGCATCAAACATCGTCAGCTCGGTATCCGATGCCGCGATTTTTGCGTCCAATTCATTCGCGGAGGCCAAAATGGCCGACACCTGCTCTAGGTAAGCCTGGGCGTCGATAGCGGACTTATGTACCGCATCACGATCCGCCGCCGCTTCCGTTTTGATCGTGGTCACGTCGCTGGCCGCCTTCTCTACCGCAGCAAGCGTGCTTTCTGCACGCTCCACCTTCTCCTGAAGCTCTTCCTGTGTTGCTTTTGCCAATTGGAGTTGATCGTGAGTAGCGAAAATCACCTGCTGATGGGCTTGCGTGACCGCCCCCAGGTCTGCCTTACCGGAGATTCTGACGATGGGGAGGAGATCGCTCACCCCCTGAAGGATATTCTGGACAGCGGGATACAGCTTCTTCAGGTTGGCGCCAAACCCAGCGTCGGCAACGCCGTTGTTGAAAAACAGCGCACCATTTGCGTCTAGCGTCTTAATCCCGGCATCCACTCTATCCTTAGCGGTCAGGGCCAACGCCAACGCCGCGCAGCTCTCTTGAAAGCCGGCCAAAGCCGACACCATCTTGATTACCCCGGGATGGGCCCTGAAAAGCAGAGTCTCCATACCTTCGATGAACTTCCTCGTCTTTCCCAGGCTGCCAATCAAGGTAAGCGCCCCCAAGGCGACTTCGTTCATTTCGTTTGGGGAAAGACTCAGGTGCTGCTGGATGCTTCCTTCGGGAAAATCCTCCCAGCAGAGCATCGGATAAAGGTTGTTCCATCCATCCAGCGCTGTTCCGGCCTGTTCACACAGATCTTCGATATTCATCCCACGCAGCCCCGAGAAGTTTTATTGAAGTCATGAGCTTACCACATACAAACCCACGTTTAATGAAAACAGGGCTGCGCACAGAAACGGGGGCTTTTCGGGGACATATCCACGCCCCTTGCCCGGACCGATGCGCCTTAGCGCTATCAAGAGTCCGGGTGAAGTTGTCCACGGCCGCTTGCGGCGGTGGGCAACTTCAGGGGGTGGGTATGTGACCGGTATATCCTTGTTCGAATACTTGCAAGCTAGATTGCCTTTTGGATTCCGATATCGATTTCGGATGTAACAAACCGCAGAAGGATTACCTCAATTGCGATACATACGTCCTCTGTCGTGCGGACTGGCTGGGCTTTGCGCAAGCAAAGCGCGCAGCGACCAGAGGGAGCGGAGGGGAACCGACGTAGTCGGGGCAAGGCCGTCCAGGCCGCAGCCCCCTCGAACAAGCCGCCCCAGCGGCGCCGGTCGAGGGTTGGGGGAGCCGCCGCCGTGCGAGGGCGCGAACGCGCCCGAGAGCGAGCCCAAGCGAGCGGTAGGCGGTGGGGGCGAAGCCCCCGCCCCCCAGCGATAGCGCCGGGGCACCCGCTTTACGTGGTCGGCGCGTCCAGCGACGAGGTGCGAAGCACCCAAGCCGAGGTTCGCAGAGCGAACCTCCGGTGCAGCCCGCAAAGCGGGTGCCCCGGCGCGTAGCGATGGGGGGCGGCCCGAGGAGGCGAAGCCGACGCTGGAGCGAAGCGTAAGGCAACGGAAGGCTGGCAGGAGCGGCGTCCAGCCGCTCCAGTGTTGGGTCTGCGCCCCCTAGGGCGCCGAGCGCAGCGAGCCCAACACGGTGCCTGACTGAAGGCGCAGGGAGCATAGCGACCGAAGTAATCCGGCCCCCCTCTTCCGTCCACTAGGATAGGGCCGGATACCCCGAAGGATGAAGGGGCCGGATTTTTATAACTTCGTGTAATGGCAACTCCTCATGAATCGACCGCAAAAGGAGTTGTGCTATGGATATGGAAACGAGAAATGGGATAAAAGACTATGCCGGAACGGCGCGAAAAATCGGTCAAGAAAAAATAATCAGGACATTGACCTGGGTATATAGATGGGGATGGTCCAGTCGAGAAATAATTGCCCGGGTAGCCGGCGACGAATTGCGGTATGCCGCAAGGTTGGTGAAAAAAGGGCTGTTGCGTAAGGTCAATCATCCTACCAGTCGAATGTTGCCCAGCGCCTATGTACTGACAGACGCCGGTCTCATGGTGGCCATCGATAACATGGCGGGCCTGCTGGAGTCACACAACTTGCAGATTGACTACCCCTGGGTTGCCAACCGCAGCAGACTCGCGTGGACCTATTTTGAGCACGGCTTAGCTGTACAGAAGGCGATGATCTCCCTGGGTTGCCATAGCGATACAGCAGGCCATTGGTGGGCACCCGAACGAGAAATGCGTGGAGCAAATCATCGAGGAGCCCTACCGGATGGGATGGTGATGACGGCGAGAGCGGATGATAACCAAATAACCTGGATCGAAATCGAACGCAGCTTCAAGAACGAGGAGCAGCGTGCATTGCAGCTATGGGATCGCCTCCAAGCCCTCAAGGCCGGGCGATTCCATAAGATTAGGTGGGTTTGTGCTACCAATGGACTCGCTCTCGCGCTGGAACGAGCGTTAGGTAAACCGTTCATTCCCAAAACATGGCGAGACGAACTTAGCAGGATTTGGCGTGAGCCCAGTCTCGGAAAAGCGCTTGAGCCACTCCGCCGAGCATCGAGCATTTCTCTCCTCGGGGAGATGGAATAGACTTCGCTTGCCAGCCCACACTTTGCCCCCGGCCTCAGAAAGATCGGGGGTTTTTCATTTGTGGTTTCGGAAAAATATTACGTCATTGGCGCTTCTGCAACCGCAAATAGTTAAGCTGGACCAATCAAAACAGTTTTATCACTCCGTGAAACGCCAATTCTCCACAAACTGTAACGTTTCACAAGGAGCTCATAATGTTTGATTTTCTGACTGAGGCAGTGGAGAACATGCTGGGCGTGGCGGATTCGCCTCTTTCCGGCGAGGGCATAACGAAGCGCCAAGCGGCAAAGCTGGAGTGGGACGGGTGCTCGATGATTGCAGCGATTGCCTGGGGCTTTTTTATCTTCGGGATAATCATAACACGTTGATTATATAATCATATCGTAACAGGTTGACGTTATCGAGGAGAGGCTTGGAGATGATTGAGGCACCTAACTATCCCAAAGTAGAGACCACATGCCATGGCTGCGTTCATCTGCAAGACGAAGGCGATGGGGTTGGCTGGTGCAACTATCACTTCCAGTACCGGAGCATTTCCTTCATCCGCGAATGCGAAGGCTTCACAACCATGGAAGAAAAAGCATAACTACGCCCCCCACCGTTTCCCTGGAACGGTGGGGTTTTTTATGTGGCTCTTCCGGCAAATCCTACGGAGAAATGAGATGACCGGCATCCCGTAGATGGGCGCTGGCCACCACGGCAAGGATGAGGATTCTCACAGGCCCGCCTGGGCCGGCGGCTGGGCTTGAGTGCCGCCGGCGAAAGCCAGCGCTGCATTCAATACCTTGTCGATGAGGGGGCCGGATACCAGGTCCTTCTCGGCGGCCTGGCTGCGGAAGGCGGCCCTGGCGGTGTAAGCCTCCTGGTCTTTTTCCTTGAGGCCCACAACGATCAGGGCCTCTTGCCGGTATTTCCACGACTCGCAACCTGCCAGGCATACGCCATCCGGATCGCCGGATACCTTGCTGTTGAACCAGTCCCTGAAGCCGGAGGCGCGGGCGAATAGGTCCACCGCCGACACGACGCCGCTGGCCTGGAGCGGGGTGAGGGTGCCCACTCCCTGGGATATCCAGATACCCACCTGGTGGTCTTTGGTTACGATCTCCCCGGACTTCTCCATCTGGGAACCGATGTCCACCTCACCCCGGCGGCCGGTGGCTGGCCGGATGGCTTTGTACTTGCCTTCCAGGCGCACCGTCATGTCGGCTTCCTTGGCGGTTTCGACGACGACGGCGCCGTTCTTCTTGAAGGCCTCCGCGAAAACCGTGGTGAGCTTCGGGCTGTTCACGAACTCTACGAAGACCTTCTTGCTCTTGGCGAGAGACAGGACTTCGGGCGTGCTGGTTTCGACGCCCTCGATACCGCTGGGGCCCCACTGCGGCGTCGGGGTATCGGCGCCGACAGCACCCCAGATGAAGGTGGCGATGATGGCCAAGGCAATTCTGATCGTGGTTTTCATATTTTTTCCTCCTTGCGTGGCAACAGGACAAAAGCATACTACTGCTGGTAGTAGCTGTTTACCTTGTTCTGGATGATCTGCTGGTTCTTGGTGCTGAGAGCACCCAGGTGAATACCCAATCAGAAGAACGGTTCTAGACCGTGGGCGCGGCAGAAGGCTTCGGCCTTGGCCAGCCAATCCGAAAGGTTCTTGGCGCCCTTGACCTTTTCTCTCCACTGGTTCAGAAGGTGAGCCTTATCGGCATGGCCAGCGCCAGCCTGGGGAACGATTTCATGCGATTTGAGTTGTTTGGTGCCCATGGTGTTCTCCTGAAATAGGATACAAATCCCGTCATCGGGATTGTTTCAAAGGCTCAGGCTGGGCAAAAGAAGTAAAGCTCACACCAAACTGAATTTTACTCCATCCCTGCTATTCATGCGACATGAATTTCCACGAATGTGCTATATTTATAAAGGGTTATTGCATAAAACACCAAGGAAAAATGATGTTGTGGATTCTCGTCGCTGTAGCCGTAATAGCCGTCATAGGTCTGTGGGTCTGCTATGAGATGGGCCTTTTCGCCTCCGACTATGCCAAAAGCTACATCTTCGACGGCAAAAAACTGACCAAAACCCTGTGGTATAACGATGGCCGCTGGGGCGAATAGAGCGTTCCCCTTACTTTTTATTCGGATCACCCCATATATTGCCAGACGGCCCTCCCATCTGAACAATATCCCCTCTCACCTTTGATTTCGTAGCTGCCGCACCTTTTTGCTGTTCCGTGACTTGTGCTTCGGAGTGGTTCCCTACGTCAATTATGCCCTGCATATGGGCCACTTGAACCGAAGGATCATTGTGGCCCACGGGGATATTTTTCATTCCACCATCCACAACCCCAGACACACCAGCCGCTTGGCGCGCCCCCTGCTGACCTGCCAGGGCCATCTGCTCAGTGTTGGCGGCCGGGCCCTCAACCTGCATGTTGGGCGCTGTCGGGTTGACGGATGCGATCCCCTTGGGAGATTCGGCTGCCATACCATCGAACGCCTGAGTATAGGGTAGCGCAGCGCCGGCCATGCCTTGATCGGACGCCATGCGGAGAGCGTGAAACGCGACGGCTGCCCGGCGTTCCTCGCCGGCCGGCAGCGTCGAAAGGTACTTCGTCGTATCGACATAACGGGATGCCTGGGCCAGCAAGCTGTTCGCCGCATCGCTGCCGACCCCCCGGCTGAAAGCCGCCCAGTCGTTCAGAACGGCATTCCGTACCCCGTGCCGGTTCTCCGCAATCGCCTGGGCTTGCTGCTGGGAAGTCAGCACGTTCTGACTGGACATACCCGATGAGAAAGACTCCAACCGTTGCTTGGTCTCCTGGGCGCTATGCAAGCGGGAGAGCGCCTTGTTGAAGGACTCGGAATCCGTAGTTGAAAGTGTTTTGGAAAGAGTATTCCGGAACGTATCCGAAGTAGATCCACGGGTCGCCACCTGGAGCTGGACAGCCTTCGCGTCCTCGGTGGCCCGCTTGTCGGACTTCAGTTCTTCATAGGCCGCCGTGACTTGAGAAGACTGCTCAGCGGACTTGCCAATTTTCCCGCCAATCAACTGCCCTACAAACGGCAAGTTCAAGCCGATCCCTGCGGAAGCAGACTCTACAAACGCCTCCTTATCCGAGCCCTGAAGCCCATGCTTCTCCGCGACGTCAGAGGCTCGGGCTCGTAGGGACCGGTAAGAGTCTGTGTTCGTCACCCCGGATTCCTTGAGGATTCCCTGGGCATGTTCCATCGTAAGCCCATGGGCTGACGCATTCTGCATCGTCCGCCCGAACTGCTGAACCACTTGGTTGCTGGTCGCGTCCACCTCTGCCTGGGCCCCGGAGAGCGCTATCTGGCGGGCACTTCCCGCAGAAATAGCAGCCCCTTCATTCCGGGTCATGTCCCCCACCACCCCGCCAGGAATACCGGAATACTGGGACGACCCGGCGACCATGGCCGGCGGCGCGTACACATCCGGTGCTCCCTGTTTCTCGTTGACATAATCCCGGCCGCTCCAGCGTTGGGCCATCGCCGTAAGGCCGAAGATGGAGCCGGAAAGGAGCGCAAAGGAGATCAGGGGCACCGCTCCCAGCATGTCACTGGCCACCGCCAGCTTGAGGGAAAGCATGTCGTAGAACTCGCTGCTGACCGCAATGGAAAGGCCGTTGGGTGAAGCGGCCATCATTCTGTTTATCTCGTCCCCCACCATCACCTGGATCATGAAGTTGACCACGGCCGCGAAGGGCAGCCAGGTCTGGCTCCATACCCCGAAAAGCAGATAGGCGATCAATATCCTGATGCCATGCCAAGACGCCATCACCGCGAAGATGAACACCAGGGGCGCAAAAGCGTAGAACATGGCCAGAAGGATGTTCATGCCCGGGATCATGGTTTTCGTGAAGAATCCGGCATTGGCCGTCGCGTCGGTCTTCCACTGCTCTGCCGCCTGGGTCAGCATCGTAGTGCACTGGTTCAGGGAGGCGTAGTCCGAAGCTGACGAGGCGCAGTTGTAGGCCCTCGCCACCTCTGGCGCCAGCAGCGCATTCTTCATGAAGGCATTGGCGTCCTGGGCTCCACCCCATACCGGCTGGACAAGGTTGGCATAAACCGTATCCATGTCGGCCCGGGTATAGACATTGGGCGTCGCCGCATTCGGGGTCGCCCGGGTTGGCATGTTCCGGTTCAGAAGCTTCTGGAAGTCGGGGCTGTTGAGAAAGTTGTCCGCGTCGGCGGCGATCCGGGTGGCGGAGTCCGCACAAGACATCCCGGAGCCCTGCGGAAACGCGGCGGAGAAGTAGGTAGTCAGCCCATCGTGGTAATTCGTGGTGAGGTAGCCGATGGCATCCTGGGAAATGGCGAATGCCTTGGGATCGAACGAAGCCGCATTAACGGCGCAATCCAGGGTGAACTCCTTGATGTTCGCCGTCAGGTAGGGATCGTAATCCCCCACGCCCTGGCGCAAAGCCAGCAACAGGCGCAAGGGATTGGTGAACCCCTGGGAGGTCATGGTGATGTAGTTGCCATCGGTCGTGCTGAACGCCGTCTCGATGTCGCTGGATATCGAGTGGGTGATCGAGCTGATGATGGACGCCGGCACCGCCACGCCAAGAGGCAGGTTGTCCACGGTGGTCGCGTTCCCGGTATAAAGATCCTCCACCTGGACCGAAACCTTGGGCACGGCCATCACATAAAAGATGGCCAGCAGAACCAGGGCCACGGCAGGGTTGAAGTTCTTCCCGATCCCGAACCGCGACAGCACCCCGGCGCCGATGGACAGGAACAGGGTAACGAGGAGCCCCGTGAGCACGGCGCTTCCTGCCCCGATACCGGAACCGGAGGAAAGGAGCCCTGAACCGAACACCATGGCCACGGCGTTCAGCACCTGGCGGAACATATTCACATCGCCGAGGGTATAGATCGTGAACATCAGCGCTTAGCCACCTGGGCGAAGACAGCGGGGTTGGAGGAGATCACGGCCGCCACGTACTGCTTCGCCTTCAGTACGCGGTCGGTCTGACTGGCAACGATCTCCTGCTGTTTGACCCACTCGGAGAACAGTTCCTGCTCCCGTCTGGCAATATCGTCCGGCTTCGTGACACCTGACGCCCCGGAGAACGCCTGGCGTGCTGCCTTCAAGGCTGCCTCGCCGTACCGGGCCGCCAGCTCGTCGGCGATGACCGGGGCCAGTTGCTGGGCCACTACCACCATGGCGCCGGGGCTGGCCTGGACATCGCGCAACATCTTGAGCACTGGGGCGGACACGGCGTTGATGAACGCCTTGTGTTGGGCCGTGAAGCCGCAGTCCGTGGTATTGCAGGTGGACAGCAGTCCCAGGATCGAACTGGGCTGCACACCGTCGTTCTCGTTGGCTCCCCCGAAGAGCATCCGGTTGGTGTACCCCAGCGTCCCCTCGAAGGACAGATCGGCCAGCATTGGATTCAAACAACCCTCTCTCTCCGTCGTATCGCAACGGAGGTACTTGAGCGGCTTCTTGCTGGACCCGTCACGAAGGTCGCTCAAGGACAGCGCATAGCTGATGGGCTTGCCGGTCTGTGGCTTGGGGCTGCCATCCGGGTTCGTTTCATCGGGTTGCTGACCGGGCATCACGATGGTCCCCAGGAGGCTCATGACAATCTGGTTGGCCATGTCCGGGTTGGACTCGCCGGCCGCCGGGTTCCCCAGGTACTGGCCGGCGTTGGTATCGGACAACGCCTTCCAGACCAGATTGCCGCAGGTGGCACAGCTTTCGGAGTTACGCTTGGAACTGGCATTCGGGCTGGAGAACAGGTCGTTGATGGAGGAAAACAAGTCCGAGAAGAAGCCCTTGCCGGAGTCCTCCTTGGTAGCCTTCTCGTCGGATGCGTTCTTCCTGGCGTCTGGATCATCGAAACCCTTGACGATCTGGTTGGCGATGGCGCAGGTATTCTTGAACATGCTGTTGAGCGCCTGGAGCTTGGACTGAAACTCGGTCATCAACTGAGCGAGCTGCGGGTTGATGCTCTTGATGGCGAGATGGAAGAGCGCCCCGATGGAGTTGGCGGCGATCTGCCGGAACAGGGCGGTGAGCTGTTCCGAATTGATGAAGGTAAACGACCCTCCATAGAGGTCGATGCCCCCACAGCCGGCGGAAAATCGCGGCGGGTCGAAGGCTACCAGGTTGATGTTGCGGATGGGAGTGCGGAGCGCGGCGCCGCCGCCCACGAAGCCACCACGGGTTTGGCTGCTGTATGCCTGGGCGGAAGTCACGTTGGTCATGAACATCCCGTCCAGGGCATCCTGGAGGCCGGCGTTGGCCTGACCGGCGTTCAGCAGCAACGACAGCGATAGCACGAGAACGACGGGTTTCATTGACCCCTCCCGATGGCTTGCCGAAATTGGGACAGGTCAATCGCCTCCATCGGGGCCGTCCCGTCCCGACAAAGGTTGATGCCATAGTCCACCGTGAAATCCGCCCTTCCCCCTTCCTTAGTCAGCGCATTCGGCTGGACCAGGCGCACGTTGAGGCGCTTGCAGCCTTCCTGCTTGTACGCCTTGAGAGTGGTTACCTCGACCCGTACCGGGTCGCGGGACTGGGTGGTTTGGTGCATCTTCTCCGCGATGGGGCCCGTCAGGACACCCTTGGCAGTACCGCCCGGGGCGTCGATGGCCTGCATGAGCAGCGGCTTGACCGTGGTGTACTCGGCGGCCAAGGCATCCACGCTCAAAAGCAGGGACGCGGACAGACAGATAATCAAGAGTTGGCGTATTTTCATATTCCCCACCGTTTCTCACTGACGATAGAACTGCTGGACTTGGTTCTGGATGACCTGCTGGGTTTTGCCGGCGAGCGCACTGGCATCCGGCACGTGGACGTTGGCCATGATCTCGCCGTAAAACTCGCTCAGGTCCATCTGGTTGAAGTTGAGGTTCGCAAATTGGGGCTGGGTAAACCCCGAGCAGTCCGGCGACTCCGCGCCGCCCCAACTCTTGCCAACTTGGGGCCGCCCTTGCTCATTGATGATGCGGGCCAGGCGCGAGTTGAAGCAGCAGTAGCTCTCCGTGGTTTCCAGGCAGATTCCCAGGATGGGGATTTCCAGGGAGCAATAGCTCCCGACGAAGTGGCATAGGTTCTGCCCTCGCTTGAGGCCAAGAACCTGCTCGTCCTCCTCGCAAGCAAGCAGCTCCTGCAAGACCATCATGCCGACGGAAATAGCGAAGCTCGTGGGGTCAAAAGCAAAGCCAATCGAGCCCCCCGCGCCGAAATTCACGGTGATGCCGTAGAAACTGACTCCAGGGTTGAACCCCGCACCAGTCCCGTATAGAGAGCTGTAGAGGTTCAGCATGGAGTTGGGGGCATCGCTCATGAACAGGGCGTCATAAACGTAGGTGGAGCCCATGAGATTGCTAGCGTTATTACCAAGCGTGGACAACAACGCCGAATTGCTTATCCCCGCCCCGCCGCCGGATGTTTCGCAGCAATTCTTCAACCCGAAAAATCCCTTCGTGCATGAACCGTTGAAACCGCCGAAGAGCGTGAGGGAATTGGGGTCCATGTATGTCCCCGCCTCCCGTGCGGCCTCCATACCGGCGACGGCTTTGACGAAATCGGAATCCGGCGCATATCCCGTGTCGTAGCATTTGCCATCCTGGCAAAACGTCTGGACCGAACAATCATTGACGGTGGTGGTCTGGGGCGGTGTCGCTTGGCATTGGTAGGTCTGCTCGTACATCGTGCAAAGCCCCTGGGGATTGGTCTTGATGCACTTGGATCCGATCTGCCCGCAGCCCTTGTCCCGTAGAGCTTGGCAATCATCCACCTGCTGGGGGCTGACGCAGTTGTAGCTGTTTTCGTAGTGCCAGCAGGTCTCACCGATGTCCGCCAGGCACACCTGAACCCCGGAGATCGTCTTGCAGGGTGTAGCGTCCAGGCAGGCGGAGCCCACCTTGACGCAATCGCCGGCAAACACGGGAAGCGCGGTGATGAGGGCTATGGTCAGGATCAGCGAAGCTGGACGCATTGGACATCCCATCCGTCAACGGTCGCAGTTTCAGTCCCCGCCCCCTGGCCCTGGGCCACCTTGACCCGCAGTGTCCGGGTGCATTCGAGCGTCGTCTTGGAGGGTATCGCTGCTGCACACCCTCCCAGGACGAGTGAAAGGACGACCAGGGCTGTCTTAACGTGAAAGGTCATTGGGGACGTGCTTTCGGACCACATCCCATAATTTGCGCAACCTTGAGTTCGCTGACCTCGGCACGCAGTTTTTCGACCTCTTCAGCCATCTTGTCGGCCTTGGCCGCGCCGAGGTTGACGGCCACCGAAATGACGACCGAAAACACCAGGGCCCCACCCAGGCATAAAAAAGCGATCAGCGCGTTTCTCTTCGGGTCGCGGGTAAACATAAGCTGTCTCCTTGATGAACTTGGGTTCGATGGTGGCGGCCAGAACGGTCACGTTGGCCGCCAAATCCTGGTCAGCAGATATCTCTCCCCACAGCGCTATGAACGTCAGGAGGATCTCCGCAAGGTTTTCCGGGTGGGCAGTCAGCGCTTGGGCCGTCAACTGCGTCAGGTTGTTTTCTGTGATGGTCTCCAGGCTTTGCTCCTGCAATGCCTCGAAACCAATCTGAAAAAACGGTGGATCAACATCGTCATATGGCATTGCTTTTTCCTCCTTGTCGCGAAAAAACTTGGTCTTCCGCCGCGCGATCCACCATACGGCGTTAGTTTTGCGGGCGCAGTCCTCATCTGACACCCGTCCATGGGCAACCGCCCAGTCTCTGATGTCCTCAGCCCGGCCGATTTGCCTTGCGGACCCTGCTAGCAGGGGTAGTCCCCGTTCCCGATTTCGCTGGGCAGCCATTGCCCAGTGCCCCACCCTGATCCGCTCGGAGCAGGATGGACACAACCGAGGTGAGTGTTTCAAGAGCGCGGTTGAGATTTTTGTCCGGTGGACAACAAACACGAACGTTGGATGGCCGCACCGATGAATTACGATGATCCGGCGACGTTTGGGCGCGGGGCGACGCCTCACGATTCGCACCTTCTGAGCCGCTTCCAGTCGCCACGAAGCCACCCACTAATTACGTCGCGATGCCACCGACGCAGCCGACCGAGTCGCACCGCCGGCGGCATCTTTCCTTCTTTTTCGAGATCCTGAATGAGCCGAACCGAAACACCCGCCATCCGGGCGATCTCGGCCGCGCTCAGCATTTCCGTATCCGGCAAACTCATAGGCTTGGTTTTATCTATTTGTTGTGTTTCTGGTCTCTGTTAGTAGGCCGCAGAGCAGGCTGTGAGGCACATCCTAGTGACATAGACGTCACCAGCAAAATATAATGTTCACGTTATAGTTAACAACGTCCCCATAGAGAAAGAGGAGTAGCCAATGTTCAATTTTGCATCCGTTGGATTTGCATACCTCGCGGCAATAGCCACTGGAGAAACAGTCGCAGCCGCTCGAAAAATCGCGATGCAAGAAAAGTTAGCGACTTCCCAACCTGTCCCGGAAAATCATTTCGAAGTCGAACTCAACGAAATCCTGCTTGACCCACGTGGAAGTCGTACCAAGCTCGCGGCACATCTAGAACAACATGAATGGATGGTTTTTCACTCTGCTGACCACGGCCAATGGGGTCCCCGAATTGACGCCCTCAAAGCAGCATTGGCCGCGGAACAGTTACGGAGTCAAGGAAAGGGTGAAACTTACCTGGCCTGCCTCTTCGTAGGCTTAGCAATCAGCGCAGCCGACCGTGAGAAGCAGTTCTGTACCGCCTGCGGATGGCGCCTACGTAGCTCAAAAAATCGATTTCACTGCCAATTTTGTGGGACATCACGTGGCGAAAGCGGGGGAAAGGTAGAGAATCTCCGGCAAAGAAGAACGATGGAGGCCCTAAAAGAGTCCGCCGAATATCATGCATTTATGAACGTGAAAGAAAGAGGCACCGATTATCTGCTGTGGCTCGCTGGAGGCAAAGCAGAACCTCCTGCCCCACCCCTAAGATGTGACCCCGAGGATTGCACGCCTGATCCAGAGTATCGGCGCCTTAAAGAAGCTCTTTCCGACACCTGGGCCAAGCATGTTCCGAATCTGCGAATACAACAGGCTAGCGACACAGAAAAAAAATTAGCCGAATTAGCCAGACAAGGGTTGAGCAGAGCAGAAGCTGCCCGTCGGCTTGGTCTTAGTCGAGCCGGGGTAACGGCAGCCTGTCACCGCAACTCCGACTTAGCTCAACTATTTCGCGAGCAGCGCTGAGCCTTTTATCACGTAAAAACGACTCACGATCACCGTCTCCCAGCCATACGAGGGGCGTACCGTGCCAACACGGCTTCCCCCGCCGCAATGGCACGCTCATCTCCTACAGGTATAGCGCTGGAGTCAGCTCGGCGCCGTTCCGCTTGGGCATGGGCTTCTCGCCGGGCACGGACGGACAGTGCATGATCAATGGTCAGTTCTCCGGCAATCACCGCTGGGATCAGGCTCTTGCGGAGTAAGGCAAAAGGTCGCTTGGCTACGCCGGTGCTGATCTGGCCTATCAGCTCATCCACCACATCATGTTGCTGGCCATGAGACAACCCAGCTATTGCTCTGGCAACTTCGTCGCGGAGGTGCGAAGGCAGCTCTTCTAGGTGCGGACCATTCACTGCGTCGATGCCAATGTGTGTGGGTGGTGGTAGTGGTGGTGTAGATATATAACTACCACCTATATAGTTGTTGTCCCGATTTTCCCGGTCACGGGAAGCCGATTTTCCGGCCCCGGGAACCCGATTTTTCGGGCTCCCGGAACCCGAAAAATCTGGTTCCTTTGATTTAATTGAGTATTTTTCGGCTGAGGCGTTGATGGCGTCGATCCGCAGCCTATATTTTTTTCGTTTCGTCCATAATTGGCCGACTTGAGTGGTTTCCTCCCCCTCCTCTGCCCAGCCCACTTCTACCAGCCTCCGCAGCGCATCACGAACTTTGTCCTCTCCGTACAGCCCGCGCATCGCTCGGGCGATATCGGCAGCACCCTTACGCACCCATCCATCCCCACTGTCGAGCGCGTGACGCTGCCAATATTCGAGCTGTGCCAAAACTGCCGCGACCGCATGTTGTCGTTCCCCCAACTCCTCCAACACCCAATAGTCAATGCGAGCGAACCCACTGCCGGGCGGATGCTGAATCAACGAGTGCTTCATTGAGATACTCACTATCTGGAAAATCGATCAGCGTTTCGTGGGCGACCAGGGCCGCGCTTAATGGCGGAAGACGGCGGAGGTGGAGAAGGTACTGGTACTGCCTCAGAACCAGAAACGAGGTCGATGTATGCAACAAGATCACGAACGTGAACACGACGACGCCCTGGCAAAACCCGGGGGGTAGCAGGAAAAGGAAGGAGCTTTCCCGTTGCTTCGCGGTTGCGCCACGATTGGTAGGAAATACCTGCAATTTTGCAGGCGAGGGTGAGAGGGATAAGAACCTGACCACCGGTGATGGCCAGGATAATATCCAAAGTCGATCTGGATTGCGTTACCGCCTGAGAATCAGGGTCGGCTACGGCAAAGGCAGTCATGGGCTCTCCTGTCCTCCTCGTTAGGTTGCACCACTCGGTGTATCTCGGGCTGAGTGAGGCAATTCTGGTGACATTCACGGCACCAGCAAAATACAATGTTCGCGTTTTGGTTAACGAACCTCCATAGAAAATGACGGGGGCGCAGCATGGGACATGCCAGGGGACAACCGGCTAGGTACAGTTTGGTACTATTTGGGACAAATTTGGGTACAATTGGGACAGCAAAACTGCAGAAATGGCGCGGAGGCCAGAAACGAAAAAACCGGCCAAGTGGCCGGTTTTATTCGGGTTTTACTGGTGGGTGGTACAGGGATTGAACCTGTGACCCCTGCCGTGTGAAGGCAGTGCTCTACCGCTGAGCTAACCACCCGAAAGGCCGCTATTAAAACACAAGTCGGGGAACCAGGTCAAATTTGAGAAGACTTTCCCGAACCACGGCAACTTTAGGCACAGCCAGCGGTCCATGCAAACGTTTACGCATCTTGAGGAGAGTACATGAGCGACCTACGCCTTACCCGAATCTGGGACCTTCCCACGCGACTGTTCCACTGGTGCCTTGTCCTTCTGGTGGCCGCCGCATGGGGAACAGCCGAACTAGGCGATAACCTGATGGACTACCACAAGCTAGCCGGCTACGGCATCCTGGCCCTGGTGATGTTCCGATTGGCTTGGGGAATCTGCGGCAGCGAAACCTCGCGCTTCGCCGGCTTCGTTCGCGGCCCAAGGTCCGCCTTGGCTTATCTGCAGGCCGTGAAGCGCGGCCACGCCTCCCCTTACCCCGGCCACAACCCCCTCGGCGGCTGGATGGTGGCAGCCCTGCTGGCGCTCCTCTTTCTCCAGGCGGGAACCGGTCTATTCGCCAACGATGACATCATGACCGAGGGCCCCTTGAAGCACTGGGTATCCGACGAGACCAGCAGCCTCCTCACCGGCATCCACGAAACGAATTTCTATGTCTTGCTCGGCTTGGTGGCCGTCCACGTCAGCGCCATTCTGTTCTATCGCTTTTTCAAGGGCGAGGACCTGGTGCGCCCCATGCTCACCGGCAACAAACCTCTGCCCCCTGGCACGCCCGAGCCAAAAATGGCGCCGATCTGGCTTGCCGCATTGATTATGGCGGGGAGTTCAGCAACCGTGTGGGGAATCGTCGCTTACCTCTGAGCGTTCGCCGTCGAGCCGGACCCAGGAGTTCTCGTTTCTGGCCACCTCGTAGACGACCCAACGGTCAAATTCCTCCAAGGAGCAGGTAAAGCGCTGGCGCCGGTCAACGCCCGCGAGGACCTTGAAGGTGACATAATCGACGCCGTCGCTCGGCACGCCAAGAACTTGCCGCACAGACCAGTGGCGGCCGAAAATGCCGTTGCTGTACATGCCGCCGATGCGGAGAGTCGGTTTTTTCATAAGCCCTCACTCGACACACGCTTCCAGTGTGCGCCATCGCCGCAGAAAAAAAATCACCCCGCCGGGGCGGGGCGCGGTACTCCGAAAGGGGTATCCCGTTATTCTTCTTTGCCGGTCGCCGTCTGGCGCAGGGCCTTATTAATGGCATCCGGGGAGTCCATGATGGACATGAAGCTGTTGCTGCCCATCATGCTCAGGTCGGGAAAGCTGATGGCAATGCGGAAACGGGCATACTCGGCGATCACCTTGTTGTCCACGACCAGCATCTCGTAAGGCAGATGGGCCGTCGACTTGAGCTCCTTGAAGTCGATCTTGCTCATGATGAAGGCGTCGTCGGCGTATTTGTCCTTGGTCTTCATCGCCACGCCGAACACCGTTTCCTTCTTGCCCGGGACATCCACGCGATAGACCTTGGTGACGCCGAACTTGCCCGCCTTGAGGTTGGCCTCAACCGCTTTCACCGCTTCGTCATAGCTGCCGTATTCGGCCAGGGTTTTCGGCTCGTCGAAATACTCCATGCCGATGGTGTAGTGGTACTTGCGCAGGCTGCGGGGCGACAGGCCACGGGCACCGAAATCCTCCTGCTTGCCGAGGGCCTTTTCCAGCGCCGTCTCGACCCCCTTGAGATCGCCCTTCATGCGGTAGGCATTGGCCATGTATTCCGGATTGGTATAGGACACCTGAATTTCGTCCTTCACCTTGGTCACCGCCACCCGCTGGACCGCGCCGAAGCCCCCCATTTCCGATTGGGCGGCATTGTTCTTCAATTCGTTGTTGGTCACCGCGATCACCACGGCATTGGGATAGGGCGAGTAGCTGCCCACCACGGTAAAGCCGTTGGCGGTCAGCGCCGCCTTGGCGGCATCCACCTTCTCCTGAACCGTTCCCGGCCCCTTCGAGGCCAGCACGAAAGGCTTGAGGCCATCGTCGGCCAGGGCGCTCGCGGCAAAAAACAATGATACCGCTGCAATACATGCTTTCATAAAACGCATAGTATCCTCCATCTCATTAGGGGTTTTATCGTTGCTAAAACAAAGGCCGGGATTTCCCGGCCTTTGTTAGTAGGGCTACCGCTCAGACGGTATAGTTAGAACTTCTTGCCGTAGGCGATACCGAGAGAGTCCTGGTACATCTTGATGGTTTCGGTGCCAGCGTTAGCAGCTCCCAGCCAGCCGGTAAACAAGCTGGCTCCCTGCACGCTGTTCTCCTTAGCATGCATGTAGGACATAGTAATTTCGGACTGTTTGTCCAGGTTATAAGTAAAGCCAAGAGTATAGTGGTCAGTCACAACACCGGGAGCAATGATGTTGAAGGTCACATCGCGGGACTGAATCGGGTTGTCACTATGGCTATAGCCAGCACGCAAAGTCAGCTTGTCGCTGTAAGCATGCTCAACACCGAACTTCCACACATCCACGCTACCCCAGCCGAAGCCGCGACCATTGTCCCCACCCAGGGTACCACCGATGGTCAAGCCACCATTAGTGCTGGGGTTGGCAATAGACTTCACGCCACTGTAATTGATTCTCTGGTAGTCCACCGCCACAGTAGTCTTAGGAGTAGCCTTAATTGCGATGCCCAGGTTCCAGTTTTCAGGCATATCAAAGGCACCCTGTTCAGCAAACAGTTCCTTGTATTTATCGAACTTGCTCATGGCGATTTTGGAAGAATAGGCCGCACCGATAGAAATCTTATCGGTAAGTTGGCCGTAGTAACCGATGCGAACCCCCCAGCCGGTTGCACTATCGTAACCAACGTTAGTCAGGTTATTCGTCGTACCAGAGGAAGTATAGCCAACAAAACCTTGCAGACCTTCAGCTTTGAAGCGCTGATAACCAAAGAGAGGGGACACACCAATGGAGTGTCGTTCGTTTACTTTGTACGCCAAGGTGGGAGCAATAACCAGTTGCATCAAGTCAACACCAAGCTTGCCGCTACCGCAAAGCAAGTTGTAGGGAGAACCCGCAGCACCCGCAGAGTTAAAGCCTGCGCAAGCCGGAGAAGTGGCAACCGTAGTTTGCCCACCAGGATAATCAGTATTCATACCGCCATTGCCATATACCGTCACGCCAAGAGACATCTTGGAAGAAAGCATCCGGTTGTAACCAAACTCAGGAACCAAGAAGTCGTTGCTACCGCTATCAGCAGAAGCATTTGCAAGAGAGCCCGCGCCGGGGGTTACACCGTCACGCTTTGCACTACGAATCGGACGGAACCAATCCACGCCGATATCAAACCGGTCACCAGCAAAAACCATGGTAGCGGGGTTGTTGGCACCACCAAAGGCATCGTCAGCCATCGCCGTTGCAGCGCCAGCCATACCCTTGGCTTTCATGCCGTAACCATGGGAGAAGTAACCGTTGGTTGCCGAAGCGACACCAGGCAGAATCAGGCCGGAAACGGCGAGAGCCATTGCAAGTTTCTTGAATTTCATGGATGTAGTTCCTCCACTGAACGGGTGTTAAGAAAAAGGTGTTATGTGTTTTTACTTACTTGTGGAGCCATCTTACCGGCTCAAGAAACCCGTTGAAGGGTTTCCTAGCGTTTTTATCCAATTTTATTTTTGGAACGTGTACAAGTGTATCATCCTCGCAACACATTGAAAATTATAAAGTTTATTAGTCTATTCTAATATTCTATATTCGCCTGCCTCAACACGGTCACCACGTCTTCCGCCGCCAGGGAAAACGGGTAGGAACGGATATCCGACGGCATGGAATCGCCGTAGGGGCGGTTGCAGGCCGAAACATCCGGCGCTCCGCTGCCGGGACAACCGGAGGTCTGAAAGGGTTTGCCGGAATGGAGATAGGCCTCCAGTTCTTCCCTGCATACGCCGAAATCCGTCAGGCGGCCTTTCCCATCGAAAACCATCTTCTCGAATCGCCCGCCCGCGTAATCGATCAGGTAACGCCCGAGCTGTACCCGGCGCCACTGTCCCTGTTCGACCGCCGGCCAGTCTTCCATCATGGAACCCCGTTCGGGGAAAAAGGCGAACAGGTGGCTGCGCCCCCCCATGTCGCGGATACGCTGCACCAGCCGCAACATCTCCTGCTCCGTCTCGCCCATGCCGCAGATGAGATGCACCCCGAAACGCTCCGGGCCAAAAATCTCCGCCGCCCAGCCGATGGCACGCCAGTAATGCGACCATTCGTGAGGGCTCTTGACCGCGGCGCCACGGGTGCGCTCGAACACTTCGGGCGTCGCGGCGTCAAGGGCGACGGTAAAAATCTCCGCCCCGCGCCGTTTCAACGCCTCCAGGTCCCGCCGCTCCATGGTGGTGGGATTGGACAGGATGGAAACGGGAATATGGGGCAGCGCTTTCACCCATTGCTCCAACAGCAACAGCGTATCGTCGCCGGAACGGGGATGGGTGATCATGGAAATGCACATGCGCTGGAAGCGGCCCTTGTCGTCGCCTCGCCGCACGCGGTCGATGATTTCCTGATAGCGCGCGGTGGGCCAATCCACGCGGATGAAGTTGCGGGCGTTGAATTCCCGGTCTTCCTCGCGATGCCGGGCCAAGCCGCAATACGCGCAGTTGGCCCGGCAGCCCTCGGGGTAGGTCACCAGCAGGTTGAGGCAGTGGGTGCAATCGACGCGATACATCCGCCCCGGCATCAAGCCCAGGGTAATAGCCGCCGCCGTGGAAAGCTGGACGTAGTCGGGCGAGGTCATTTCCTTGCCCGTCTTGCCCTGGGAAGGATGGTAAAAGCTGATGGCTTGCTCCACGTAATCGTTCATCCCGTCCTCTCCTCCCAGTACTCGCGGAAAGCCACCCACGAGCGACGCATCGCCCCATCGCCCGGCCCCTGCGCCTCTCGCCGGCGCCGGACCGCCCTTGCCAACGAAGCGCCAAAGAGCTCCCGCACCTCGCCGGCGTAATCCCTCAGCGCCCCTTCCCGTCCGGAAAGCCGCATTACCGCCGCCTTTCCGGCCAGCTCTCCCGACACCACGGCAGGGTGGATGCCCGCGCCGGTCACCGGGTGCGTCAATCCCGCCGCATCCCCGGCGAACAGGACATTTCCAACCACCAGCTCCGGCCGCGGCCCGCCAACGGGAATCGCGCCACCGCTCCGCAGCAGCACCGTCCCGCCAACGCGCCCCTCCTCGGACATCCGCTGATGCAACGCGCGCAAAAGCTCGCCGAGCCGCCCCGCCGCCCGGCGCTCGACGCCGATACCCAGGTTGGCCCTCTCGCCCCTAGGAAATAGCCACGCATAACCGCCGGGGTAGTCGCCCGACAAAAACACCTCGGTCCAGTTCATTTTCTTGATCAGCGGAACGACGATTTGCCGAGCCAAAACGACATCCAGCCGGGTCAGGCCAATGGCTGCGGCCACGGGAGAAGCGGGGCCGTCGGCGGCAATCAGCACGCGGTAAGCGACCGTTTTTTCCCCGCCGCCGTCCCGGCAATACGCCAGGGCATTTTCCCGATCCAGGCCGAGGAAACGGCACCCCGTCAGCACTTCGGCGCCTGCCTCTTGCGCGGCCCGAGCCAGGCCCGCGTCGAAGCGCTCCCGGTCGATCATGAGGCCAGGAAAAGCATTCTCCGTCTCGGCGCCCGAAGGCAGAACGGTTCGCATGCCATGCACCCGCTGAATCTCGGCGCCGGTTCGCTGCGCCATTGCCCCCAGGGAAAGGGGAACATATTCGGCGCACTGCACGGGGCGGCCGATATTTTGCCGCCGTTCCACGGCCAGCACCCGCAGCCCCGCCCGAGCCGCCGCAAGCGCCGCGGCGCCGCCGGCCGGACCGAGGCCGACAATCAGGACGTCACAGCGTTCCATCCAGCGCCCGCCTTATCACATCGATCATTTCATCCGCCGACAAGGACAAGGCATCGGCAGGATAATCCGCCAGAAAGCGTCTGATTTTTTCCTCTGCTTCGGGAAGTGGAACGTTTTTCAACAGCGCCTCCAGGTCGTTGATCAGGCGCGACGGCGCGGCGAAGAAGTCACCGGTGAACCATACCTGCTTGATCAGCCGCGAGCGGCGGTCGTAGGCCAGCGCCACCCGCAGCAGCCCGCCGGCAAACTTGCCCATGGCTTCCAGCAAGGGGGCGTCGTGGCGTGGCGTTGCCACCAGGTGAAGCCATTCTTCGCCAGCCATTTCCCGCAGCGCTCTGCGGTACCGCTCCATCACCGTCCCGGGCAGTTCCGCCGGGACGAACTCCACGCCGAAAGCGGCGCCGAAAGCTTCGGCCAAGGCCGCCTGAACCCGTCCCAAGGGCGGCGCCTCCCCAAGCAACCGCCGGAGACTGGTCACCCGTTCCCTGGCCGAAGCAACCGCCTTATCCCGGAGCTTTTCCGCGGGGATGCGCAATATCCTCAGCATTTTTTCCACATCGAAGTCCAGCAGCAGCGTCCCCTGGTACATCAGCGCCCTTCCTTCCCACGCCCCGCCGGTGCCGGAAATTTTTCTTCCTTCCACTTCGATGTCGTTGCGGGGACGGAAACGGGCATCCACCCCAAGGGAACGGATGCCTGCCGCCGCCGCCTCGCAGACAAGACGCGAAACCCGGTCCCGGTCCACCGAAGGAAAAACGTCCCGCGACAGGAACAACTCCCATCCCAGCTGGCCCTCGTCGAAATATATCGCGCCGCCGCCAGTAATCCGGCGCTGCGCCTGGATGCCGAGGGCGGCGCAGAAATCCAGGTCGAGCTCCTGTTCCAGGCTCTGGTGGCAGCCCACCAAGGCGGAGGGCGTAAAACGCAAAAAGCGCAGCGTATTGCCGATTTCTCCTGCTTCGCGGGCTTCCAGAAGCGCCCGGTCGTAAGCCAGGTTCTCGGTCGCGCCGCGCAGGCCGGTATCCACCACCTCCCACCGGGGTTTCACCGTCCCTCCGCAAACCGCCGCAAGGGCATCGGAACAGCGGGCGTCTCGCCGGCGAAGACGCTTTCAAGGAGTTCGCCGCTCCCCACGGAACAGCAGCCGGCGCTCAGCCGCGCCTCCCGCCCTGTTTTGCGCGCAAGCTCGACCGTGCCTTCCGCCGGATGGGCGATGCCATCCAAGCCAGCCATCACCCCGTAGGCGTCAATTTCCGCCTTGACCTTCCCCGCCGGACGCGCGCATCCAAGCAGCAGGGGAACGCCCGGCAGCAGACCACGGGCGTCAAGGAAAAAACCGCCCACTTCACGGCTTTCCGGCACCCGGAACGGGCGGGAAGGCGAAGCATAATAAGGCATCGCCACGACGAGAACCGTTGCCGCCGGGGCATAGGGCGCGATCATCTCCAGGGCCCGCCATTCGCCCAGCAAGCGTCCGTAATGGAGACCGATCACCACATGGGGCACCACCCGCATCCCGGTTGCGGCCAAATGCGCCAGCGAGGCTTCGAAATCGGCCACGGCGCGTTTCAGGTGATAGACCCGGGTGACGGTATCCTGGGCCCCGATAATGTCCAGCATGGCCACATCGACGCCGCTTCCCGCGAGCCCTTGGGCGGCATGCCGGTCCACCAGGCCCGTATGGGCGGCAATGCGAAAATGGGGAAAAGCGTCCTTGATGCGCCGAATGACGGGCAAGTAGGGCTCGTACACGACTTCGTTGCGGGAATTGGAGCCGCCCGTCAGCAGCATCCCGCCGACACCCCGCCGCGCCAAGCCGGACGCGGCTTGCCATAAAGCCTCGGGCGTGGTCGCCGGCCGCATGGGCTTGAGTATCTCGGCCCGGCAGTGGTCGCAGTTCAGCGCGCACTCGGCCCCGGTGACGGATATGGCGGGCCACGCCGCCTGACTGCAGGAGGGAAGCTCAGGCGAGGAATAGGTTTTAAAACCGGGAAGATGGAATGTGATGGCAGATGGGCCGCCTGATTGGGCCTGCAGCTCCCGTACCAGCCGCCCGTCGAGACGAAGGTCGGCCATGGCCTCGATGCTGGCAGCTGTCGCTAGCCAGTCAGCAGCCGCCGAAGCCATCCTCGTTCATCTTGGCTTCAAAGGCGGCGGCGATCGCCTCGCCGCTGACCAAAAACCCGGCCTCCCCTTCCCAGTCCATCGGCTTGATGCGCAGCAGCCAGCCCGCTCCATAGGGGTCCGCGTTGATGATGCCGGGATCGTCGAACAGCGCTTCATTCACGGCAACGATTTCCCCACCCACGGGAGCCTTGACCGGACCGACCCATTTTCCGGACTCCACCGTGCTCAATGAACGCTTGCGCTCGACGATCTTGCCCACCTTCTTGGGGGTGAAGGCGACGATCTGGCCGGAAAGGGAGCAGGCATAGGCGGTCATGCCCACCACCAGCGTGCCGTCCGCCTCCCTTCTGGCCCAAACGTTGTCCTCCACCTCGTAATAGAGGTCGTCAGGCAACTCGCAGCCGCGCACATTCGCCATGCCTACTCCCGAAATCCCTTCATTTCCGGCCCATTGTCACGATAGGGCCGTCCGCTGTCAAACACGTCAGATGAGGAAAAAAAATGGCAACCGCAAGGGTTGCCATTTTTGACGACATTGGCCGTGTTCAGATGAACAGGTTGATATCCGCTTCGCCGGCGAATTCGAAGAATTTCGCCGCGCCGGCATATTCAACGCCGTCAATGAACTCGCTATGGTCGAAGCCAAACAGCTCGACGGTCATCTGGCAAGCCACGAAGCGAACTTCCGCTTCCTGGCACAGCTCGCGCAGTTCAGCAATGCTGGCCACGCCGTTGTTCTTGATGGTTTGCTTCATCAGGCTGGTAGCCAGCGTCTCGAAACCGGGAACAATCGACATGATGGCATTGGGGATGTTCCAGTTGATCTTCTGGAACCAGTCCGGCCCGAAAGGCATCTTCATCGGCATCGCAGGGTTGCCCAGGGGGCTGACCTTGAGGCCGCTGACGTCTTTTTTCAACAGGGACAGGCCGTAGAAGGTGAAGAAAACCTCAACCTCGTACCCCAGCGCCGCAGCGGTGGACGCCAGAATATAGGGGGGGTAGGCCCAGTCCAGCGTTCCCTTGGTGGCGATGATTGCCAGTTTCTTGCTCATTCGTATCCTCCCAAACGTGTATGCTCCGCGCCGAAGCGCGGCCAGTGACTAATTGATATTTGGGAATTACTTCTTCTTCATGAAGAACACGTACTCGCCACCGGCTTCGGCGGAAGACAGCAGTTCGTTGCCGGTCTGCTTGGCGAAAGCGGCCATATCCTTCACGGCACCGGGGTCGGTGGCGGTGATTTTCAGCACTTGGCCGGCGGCGATTTCAGCCAGGGCCTTCTTGGTGCGCAGAATAGGCAGGGGGCAGTTCAGACCGCGTGCATCCAACTCCTTGTCGAAGTTCATTCTTCTATCTCCTTATAGGGTGTAGGGGGTAAAAACAACAACTGACCAAAAGGGGCATTTATAATCCAGCTCGCGCCACAATGCAACTGCCGCGTGCCCCGGAAAGGCTTCAAGCCACGTTGGCAAGGGCTTGCCCGGCACGCAGCCAGGCAAGGATTCCCCCCTGCAAATTGAAGACGTTGTCAAAGCCGCGGGAGGCCATGTAAGCGCAAGCCTGGGCGGAACGGGCGCCGCTGTGGCAATAAAGCACCGTGGGCGTTTCCTTGCACATTTCTTCCATCTTGAGGGGCAGCAGATGCAGGGGGATGTGCATCGCGCCGTCGATCATGCCACGGGCCACCTCGGACTCCGTGCGTACGTCCACCAACAGAACCGGCTTGCCGCCGCCCAGCTTTTGCAGCCCGTAGGTATCCACTTCCTTGATTCCAAACATCTTTCCACTCCATCAAAAGCAGCAGGGGTATATATAGTTTTTCTAATATACAGTATTCGTTCATGAATTTGAACGCCCTATCATAAATTTCTTGCAGCACCGTGACAACACTGGCGCCGCGGCCATCGCCTAGCCTTCTTCCACGGGGAAATGGCTGGATTTCCACTCGGGAAAACCATCTTCCAGGCGCCTGGCCCTGTAGCCGTGGCGGCGCAATTGTTCCACGGCATCGAAGGACAACATGCAGTAGGGACCACGGCAATAAGCAATGACTTCCTGCTCCTTGGGAAGCGTGAACAGATAGTGGGACAGGTTCTCCATCGGCACATTGATGGCGCCGCGGATGTGGCCGGCGCGATACTCCGAAGACGGCCGGACATCGATGACCGTCGCTTCTCCCGATTTGAGCATTTTCAGCAATTCCTTGCGCCCCACGGGCTGCAAATCGTCCTTGGAGGCGAAGTGCTCGCGCACCAGCCGTTCCACCTCCGCCAGATGCCGCTCCCCGATCCGCCCCATGGCAGCGGCCACCAGCGGCACCTCTGCGTCGCTGAGGCTGTAAAACACCTGCAATCCCGCTTTGCGGGAACGAACCAAGCCCCCTTCCCGCAACACCTGAAGGTGGTGGGAGGTGTTGGCGATGGGCAGGCCGCATAGCTTCGCCAACTCCTCCACGTGCCGCTCCCCCTGCCCCAGGGCTTCCAGCAGTTCGACACGGGCCGGATGGGAAAAGCCTTTCGCCACCCGGGTCAATTGTTCAAACACGCTCTTTTTTGGTGAAACCTGGCTTTTCATCGTCCTTCCTTACTAGGCCGCCGCCCAATGCCCCGACTTGCCGCCCTGCTTCTCCAGCAGACGGACATTCTCGATGCGCATGCCCTTTTCCACCGCCTTGCACATATCGTAGATGGTCAGCAAGCCCACGCTCACCGCCGTCAACGCTTCCATTTCCACCCCCGTGCGCCCCACCGTTTCGGTGGTGGCCTCGCACTCGACCAGGGCCTTCTCCCGGTCCACCTTGAATTCCACCGCCACCCGCGTCAGGGGCAAGGGATGGCAAAGGGGAATCAGCTCGGCCGTGCGTTTGCTCGCCTGGATCGCCGCGATACGCGCCACGCCGAGCACATCGCCTTTTTTGTTGCCGCCGGCCAGCAGCAGCGCGAGGGTTGCCGGCTGCATGCGGATAATCCCCGCCGCCCGGGCGATGCGGCGGGTTTCGGATTTTTCGCCTACGTCCACCATGTGGGCCTGGCCCTGGTCATCGAAGTGGGTGAATTCACTCATCGCTAGCACGTCCTAATTCCTAAATTTCCTTAGCCCTCTTCCCTCGGCACGCCACGTGGCGGAAACGTAACCCCGCGTATCCAGCCCCGAGAAGATACAAATCGTTACGCTTGCTCACTGACAGGCCGACGAATTTGCCGCAAACTTGAACACGAGCCCGAAAGCCCCTCAAAGCACCAGACTGCCGCGTGAACTAAACTTCCCGTCAGGCTATCATAAGCACCATGCGGATTTCACTTTTTCTGATTTTACTCCTGTTGAGTTTTCCGTTCGCCACGGCGGACGATCTCCCCAACCTGGGCGACGTCTCCCAGAGCGCCATGTCCCCCCTGGAAGAGAGCAAACTGGGGGAGCAGATCATGCTCGACATCCATCAGGACCCGACCTTCTTCGACGACCCGGAAGTCACGGAATACCTTAACAGCCTCGGCTACCGGCTGGTGTCCGCCAGCCCCGACAACACCCTGGACTTCCACTTCTTCACCATCCGGGACAACACGCTCAACGCCTTCGCTCTCCCCGGCGGCTATATCGGCGTCCATACGGGCCTGATCGTCGCCGCCCAGAGCGAATCCGAGCTGGCCTCGGTGCTGGCCCACGAAATCGGCCACGTGGTCCAGCACCACCTGGCCCGCATGCTCGCCCGCCAGCAGCAGAATACCCTGCCCACCATGGCCGCCCTGGCCGTGGCCGTCCTGGCCGCCCGTTCCAACCCGCAGGTTTCCCAGGCCGCCATGGCCACCGCCCAGGCCGCGTCGGTACAAACCCAACTGGACTTCACCCGGGAGCATGAACGGGAAGCGGACCGGGTAGGCCTGCTGATTCTCAGCAAGGCGGGCTTCGACACCCGCGCCATGCCCGCCTTCTTCGAGCGCCTGCAACGGGCGAGCCGGCTTTACGAAAACAACGCTCCCGCCTACCTGCGCACCCACCCCCTGACCAGCGAGCGTATCGCCGACATCGAAAACCGCGTGGCGGAAATGCCCTACAAGCAGGTTCGCGACAGCCTGGACTTCCAACTGCTGCGCGCCAAGCTCCGCGCCCTGCTCAGCTCGCCCGCCCAGGCGGTGAAGGAGTTCGAGAGCAATCTCCAGGACAAGCGCTACGCCAGCGAAGCCGCCCAGCACTATGGCCTCGCCCTGGCGCTGATGCGGGCAAAATCCTTCGACCGCGCCGAAACCGAAATCGCCGCGCTGCGCAAAATCACCCCCCCCAACGCCATCGTGGATACCCTCTCGGCCGATCTGAAAATGGCCCAGGGGAAAACCGATGCCGCCATCGCCCAATATCGTTCCAGCCTCCGCCTGTATCCCAACCACCGCGCCCTGGTTTACGGGCTGGGAAATGCGCTGCTGCAAGCCGGCCGCTTGGCCGATGCGGAAAAGTTCGTCCACAGCCGCATCAGCGGCAATTTCAGCCAAGACTACCGCCTCTACGAACTGCAGGCAAAAATCTACGCCGCCGAGGACAAACCCATGCTGAGCCATCAATCCCAGGCGGAAGCCTACGTCCGGCTCGGCAACCTCACGGCCGCCATCGAGCAATTGCAAATCGCCCTCAAATACGGCAGCGGCGACTTCTACCAGCAATCCATCGTCGAAGCCCGCCTCAAGGAACTGCGCCGCACCAACGACCCCAAGCGCAAACCCTGACCGCCCTCTAGTACATTTGTACTAACTATCGGTTATTAAAAGAAATTCTTCCAAAAAAGACTTGCGCCGCGGCATTTTTATTGAGTATGCTTGCGGCAACCGTCGCGATCTCGCGGTTGGCTACCCGGGGCACAGCGGCTTCGCTTCCCGGGTACTTCAGGATACGAACGAGAATGGAGGAGACCATAATGCTGAAAAAGCACGCCGTGGCAATGCTTGCCATCATCACCGGGACGATCGCCGCCGGCAGCGCGATGGCCGGTGGCAAGGACATGACGGGCAAGGAAATCGCCTACGACCGCAAGCTCGGCAACTGCCTGGCCTGCCATGCCATGCCCAACCAGCCGGATGCGGAAATGCCCGGCAACATCGCCCCCCCCTTGATTTCCATGAAACTGCGCTACCCGGACAAGGCCAAGCTGCGCGCCCAGATATGGGATCCGATGGTCGCCAACCCTCAGACGTCCATGCCCCCCTTCGGCAAGCACAAGGTCCTGACCGAAGAGGAAATCGATAAAGTGACGGACTTCGTTTACAGCCTGTAATCCCAAACCAAGGAGAGACTTCGTATGAATCAATTCCGCAGAACCTTCCTCAAGGGCGCCGGCGCCGCCGGCACCGTGGCCGTCGCCGTGGCCGCCGGCCTGCTGAAACCCACCCAGGTGCTGGCCGCCGAGTGGAACAAGGCCGGCTTCACCGCCACCAAGCTCGACGAAGCCCTGAAGACCATCGGTGGCGCCGGCGCCGCCGAGAGCAAGGACATTCTGGTCAAGGCTCCGGACATCGCCGAGAACGGCGCCGTGGTGCCGGTGGAAATCGAGAGCAAGATTCCGGGCACCACCTCCATCGCCCTGATCATCGAAACCAACCTGAATCCCCTGTGCTCCACCTACGACTTCTCCAACGGCGCCCTGGGCTACGTGTCCACCCGCGTCAAGATGGCCAAGTCCTCCAAGGTGCGCGCCATCGTCAAGGCAGGCGGCAAGACCTACACCGCCGCCAAGGAAGTCAAAGTCACCATCGGCGGCTGCGGCGGCTAATTCCGCTTTTGAACGCATCCCGACCACAGCAATAGAAACTGAAAGGAATACGAAATGGCAGATCCGATGAAAATCCGTGCCACCATGCAAGGCGACGTGGCCGACGTGAAAGTGCTGATGAGCCACATCATGGAAACCGGCCAGCGCAAGGACCCCAAAACCGGCCAGCTGATCCCCGCCCACTTCATCCAGGAAGTCACCGCCACCGTCAACGGCAAGCTCGTGCTGGACTCCCAATGGAGCCAGGCCATCTCCAAGAACCCCTTCCTCGGCTTCAAGGTAAAGGGCGCCAAGGCCGGCGACAAAGTGGTCGTCAACTGGGTTGACAACAAGGGCGAGAAAAACACTGCCGAAGCCACCATCGGCTAATCCGGCCCATCGTCCCCGGGCACGCCCGCTGGCGTGCCCGCACCAAACGAGGAGGAAGACAGTATGAAAAAAATGATTCTGGCGCTCGTCGGCGCCGGTCTGGTTGCCGGCTCCCTGGCTGCCCATGCCAGCCCGGACGCGGACCGCAAGCAGCTCACCGAATACCTCAAGAAGAAAGCCCCCAAGATCAAGGTGGACCAGTACGTCAACGGCGCCCTGATCTATGACAAGGATGCCATGGCCCAGTACCAGAGCATCATGGACTTCCCCCCCTTCGAGAACGTGGTGGAACTCGGCAAGAAGATGTGGGAGACCCCCTTCGCCAACGGCAAGACCTACGCCTCCTGCTTCCCCAACGGCGGCAAGAACGTGGCCGGCAACTACCCCATGTTCGACGACAAGCAGGGCAAGGTGGTGACCTTCGAAATGGCTATCAACGCCTGCCGCGAGGCCAACGGCGAGAAGCCCTTCGACTACAGCGGCAAGGATATCGGGGTTCTCACCTCCTACGCCCGCACCCTGTCCGACGGCATGAAGATGAACGTCAAGGTGCAAAGCGCCGCCGCCAAGGAAGCCTACGAGCGCGGTAAGCACTTCTTCTACCAGCGCCGCGGCCAGTTGAACTTCTCCTGCGCCTCCTGCCACGTGGACAACGCCGGCCACCGCCTGCGTTCCGAGCTGCTCTCCCCGGCCCTGGGGCAGGCCACCCACTGGCCCGTGTTCCGCGGCGGCGACAGCCTGGTCACCCTGCAGCAGCGCTATGTCGGCTGCAACAAGCAGGTCCGGGCCGAGGCCTTCAAGCCCGGGAGCGAGGAATACAACGACCTCGAATACTTCCATTCCTATATGAGCAACGGTCTGCCGATGAAGGCATCGGTGTTCCGCAAGTAAGCCAGCCTCCACGGCCCGGATTCTTCCGGGCCGTTTTACGATTTCACAACGATAGCGTCCGCGCCCCGGTGATGGACGCACCCTGAACAGAAACAACGGAGTCCCCCCATGAACCGCCGTGAATTCCTGCAACTGCTCGCCGTGGCCGCCGCCGGCGGCCTGGCCCTGGACAGCAAGAGCGCCCTGGCTGCCGCCGACACCGGCAGCCTCTACGACCTGCCGGCCTTCGGCAACGTCAGCCTGCTGCACTTCACCGACAGCCACGCCCAACTCCTGCCCATCTACTTCCGGGAGCCCAGCGTCAACCTGGGCGTCGCCTCCATGGCTGGCAAACCGCCCCACCTGGTGGGCGAGCACCTGCTGAAGCATTACGGCATCCGCCCCGGCACCTCCGAAGCCCACGCCTTCACCTACCTGGACTTCGAAGCGGCGGCCAAAACCTACGGCAAGGTGGGCGGCTTCGCCCACCTCTCCACCCTGGTCAAGCGCGTCCGCGCCAGCCGACCCGGCTCCCTGCTGCTGGACGGCGGCGACACCTGGCAGGGCTCGGCCACCGCCCTCTGGACCAAGGGCCAGGACATGGTGGACGCCTGCAAGCTGCTGGGCGTGGACGTCATGACCGGCCACTGGGAATTCACCTACGGCGCCGAGCGGGTGAAGGAGATCGTGGACAAGGACCTCAAGGGCAAGATGGACTTCGTCGCCCACAACGTGAAGACCAACGACTTCGGCGACCAGGTGTTCGACCCCTACGTCATCCGCCCGATCAACGGCGTGCCGGTGGCCATCATTGGCCAGGCCTTCCCCTACACCCCCATCGCCAACCCCCGCTACATGATCCCCGACTGGAGCTTCGGCATCCAGGACGAGCACCTGCAGCAGATGGTGAACGAGGCGCGCGGCAAGGGCGCCCAGGTGGTGGTGCTGCTGTCCCACAACGGCATGGACGTGGACCTGAAGATGGCGAGCCGGGTCAGCGGCATCGACGCCATCCTCGGCGGCCACACCCACGACGGCGTGCCCGCCCCGGTGGCGGTGAAGAACGCTGGCGGCCAGACCCTGGTGACCAACGCCGGCTCCAATGGCAAATTCCTCGGCGTGCTGGATTTCGACGTCAAGAACGGCAAGGTGGCGGGCTGGAAGTACAAGCTGCTACCGGTGTTCTCCAACCTCCTCCCCGCCGACCCGGCCATGGACGCGCTCATCAAGCAGGTCCGCGCCCCCTACGAATCCAAGCTCAACGAAGTGCTGGCGGTGAGCGACGACCTGCTCTACCGCCGCGGCAACTTCAACGGCACCTGGGACCAGCTGATCCTGGACGCCTTGATGGAGGTGAAGGGCGCCCAGCTCGCCTTCTCCCCCGGCTTCCGCTGGGGCACCACCATCCTCCCCGGCGAGCCCATCACCATGGAGAAGCTGATGGACCAGACCGCCATCACCTATCCCCAGACCACGGTCAACGACTTCACCGGCCAGCAGATCAAGGACATCCTGGAGGACGTCTGCGACAACCTGTTCAACCCCGACCCCTACTATCAGCAGGGCGGCGACATGGTTCGGGTGGGCGGCCTTACCTACACCTGCAATCCCAACGCCCCCATGGGCAAGCGCATCAACGACATGCGCCTCAACGGCAAGCCCGTCTCCGCCAGCAAGAAGTACAAGGAAGCGGGTTGGGCGCCGGTGGGCGAAGGCGTGACCGGCGAACCCATCTGGGAAGTGGTGGCCCAGTACCTGAAAGCCAAGAAGACCATCAAGGGCGTCAAGCTCAACACGCCGAAACTGGTCGGCATGGCGGGCAACCCCGGCATCGCCTGAGGGCGTGGCCGTCACGGCTTCGGCGGCCCACGACCACGGCTCCGCCCCTTGCGGGCGCGAGTTTCAGCGCAAAACCGGCCTCGCGGCCGGTTTTGTTTTGGGCCACGCCGTCCTTATCGGCCAGGTTTACCGTGAAAACCGCCAAAGGCCTCCTGGTCGAAAACCTTCTTCTGTTCCGGACTGAGGGCGGCGTAAAAGGCCTTCATCGCCTCGTTGCCCTTGCGCATCCGCTCCACCCGTTCCTGGGCACGGCTCAACATGCGCTCGGAGCGTTCCGGCGCGGATAGGGAACGCCAGTCGTCGCGCTTGAAATCCTCCCGTTTCGGTAGCAGGGATTTCATCGCCTCGCTATAGTCATGCCATGCCTTTTCCTGGCTTGCCGACAGCTTCAGCTGATCGTGGAGCGCCTGTTGGCGCTTCTCCATTCTCTGCTCGAAGCGCTCGCTGTCGAAACGGACGCCGCCCCGATGTTCGGAACAGGCGCTGTCGCCTTGCCGCTGGGCAAAGGCGGGGATGGCCACGGCGCCGGTCAAGGCGGCGACAGCCAAGCCGAGGACAATACGTTGTTTGAGGGTTTGCATTCGAGAACTCCTTTCCGGTTATGGGGAACTGCGGCACACCATTCATGCCTGTCCGCCATTTAACCGCCCCGCTGTACGCCAGGTGTTCCCGTCTGTTGCCGGAATGTAACCGGCGCCAGGGGAACGGTAACCCTTCGTATCGGTCTATCCGGTCGATACACGCCGTTACATTTCGGCACTCAACAAAGGCATGGCGCTGACGCACACTTCACATCATGGAAACGCCCGAACACTTGCTGGTCGTCGACGACGACCGTGAAATCCGCGAACTGCTGGCCGACTACCTGGAACGCCAAGGCTACCGCGTCACCACCGCCGCCAACGGGGGAGAGATGCGCCGCGTACTGGCCGCGGCCCCCGTTAACATGGTCATCCTGGATGTCATGATGCCCGGCGAGGACGGCCTCGCCTTGTGCCGGGAACTACGCGCCCAGTCGGCCATCCCCATCATCATGCTCACCGCCCGAGGGGAATCCGTGGACCGCATCGTGGGGCTGGAAATGGGGGCCGACGATTATCTCGCCAAGCCCTTCGAGCCCCGGGAGCTGCTGGCCCGCATCCGCAGCGTCCTGCGCCGCGCCCATGCCCTGCCCCCCAATTTGCAGCCGGATAGCGACCGGCTGTTTCACTTCGCCGGCTGGACATTGGACGTGGAATCCCGCCAACTGCTTTCCGCCGATGGCGTCGCGGTCGCCCTGTCCGGCGCGGAGTACCGCCTGCTGCGGGTATTTCTCGACCATGCCGGGCGGGTCCTGAACCGGGATCAGCTGCTGAATTTCACCCGGGGCCGGGACGCCGACCCCTTCGACCGCTCCATCGACCTGGCGGTGAGCCGCCTGCGGCAGAAGCTGCGGGACGACGCCCGGGACCCGAAACTTCTCAAGACGGTGCGCAACGAAGGCTACGTCCTCGCCGTTCCCGTGCGCAGGGAGTAGTCATGCGCTTCCTGGCAGGCTTTTTCCGCTCCATGGCAGGACGGGTTTTCCTGGTGCTGCTGTTCGGCTCCTGGCTTGCCTTCGCGTTCAGCTTCTGGATCGCCAGCGGCCGGGAAGCCAGCCATTTCGCCCAGCTGCGCGGCCATTTCGCCGCCGACCGGATCGCCCACTGGCTGCAATTGCTGGACGCCCTTCCCCCACGGGAACGCCAGACTCTTCTCCCCCTTGCCGCCCGCGAGGAAACCCGCCTCATGCTCGCCTTGCCGCCGCCGGCGCTGGACAAGCGGGAAATTCCTTTCCTCCATGACCGCCTGCAAGAAAAGCTCGGCGCCGCCATCCACCTTCAGAACGTCCGTTTGCAAGAAGGCGGCTGCCCCCCCGACCAGGAAGAAGGAAGCTGCGACAAGGCCCGCCGCGTCGTCGCCAGCGCCCGGCTCAGCGACGGCACCCCGGCGACGGTTGAGCTCCTGGACAAGCCCCCCCGCCGCCGTTCTCCCGCCCTGGACCGGTTCCTGGTCCAAATGGCCATCTTCGCCGTCGCCCTGGCCTTGCTCGCCGGCGGCGTGGCTTACTGGGTGACGCGCCCCTTGCGCCGAATGGCCAAGGCCGCCCTCTCCCTGGGCCGCAACATCGCCCAGCCCCCCCTGCCGGAAGCGGGCCCGGCCGAGGTCCGGGACGCCTCGCGGGCCTTCAACCGCATGCAGTCCCAAATCCGGCGCCATGTGGAAGAGCGCACCGGGATACTGGCCGCCATCACCCATGACCTGCAGACGCCGCTTACCCGCATGCGCCTGCGCCTGGAAAACGCCCCGGCGGATCCTCAGCGCGACAAACTGCTCCAGGACCTGGAACACATGGGGCAGATGGTGAAGGAAGGCCTCGACCTGGCTCGCAGTCTGGACGCGCCGCCGCCGAGCCAGCTGCTGGCCATCGACTCCCTGGTTTACAGCGTCTGCGAAGACCTGGCGGACGCCGGGCATAAGGTGAACTGTTCGGGGGAAAGCCTCGCCACCGTCCGCGCCCGGCCGGTGGATTTGCGCCGCTGCCTGACCAACCTGCTGACCAACGCGGTGAATTACGGCGACTATGCCGATGTCCATATCGAGCGGGCGGACAAGGACGTGCTGATCCGGATAAAGGACGGCGGTCCCGGCATTCCCGCGGACCAGCTGGAGCGGGTCCTGGACCCCTTCGTCCGCCTGGAGACCTCCCGCTCCCGGGACACCGGCGGCACCGGCCTGGGCCTGACCATCGCCCACAACATCGCCCGGGGCCATGGCGGCTCCCTCGCGCTGCGCAACGGCCAGGACGGGGGCCTCGAGGTCCTCCTTCTCCTGCCCCTGGCCGAGGCGAAACCATGACCCAGGCAAGCACTTTCCCGGCCCCGGCTGGGCGGGGATATAATTGACCGGATTCGAGATTCCGGACCCTCCCAACCCACGAAAGCCCAATCCTCGACCATGGCACGTCCCTCCTTCCTTCGCCCCCTGATCCTCGCCGCCATCCTGGCCGTTGCCGGCAGCCTCGTCTGGTTCGCCTGGGGCCGCAACGGCGCGGACGCCGCACAGCGCTATCGCACGGCAGAGGTTGAGCGGGGCGACATCACCCAGTCCATCGCCGCCAACGGCACCCTGAACCCGGTCGTGCTGGTCAACGTGGGCACCCAGGTATCCGGGACGGTGAAGAAACTCCATGCCGACTTCAACGACCGGGTAAAACCCAACCAAGTCCTGGCGGAACTGGACCCCGCCCTGTTCCGCGCCCAGGTGCAACAAAGCGAGGCCAACCTGGCCAACGCCAAGGCCAATCTGGAGCTGGCCATCGCGCGGGAAAAACGCAACCGTGAGCTGTACCAGAAGAAATTCATCTCCGCCGACGCCCTGGACCAGGCCGTCCAAACCCTGGATTCCGCACGGGCCCAAGTGCTGCTGGCCCGGGCCCAGCTGGAAAAGGACCGCACCAATTTCCAATACTCCGTCATCCGCTCGCCGATTTCCGGCGTCGTGGTGGCGCGCAACGTGGACGTGGGCCAGACCGTGGCCGCCAGTTTCCAGACCCCCACCCTGTTCCAGATCGCCAAGGACCTGCGGGAAATGCAGATCGACACCACGGTGGCGGAAGCCGATGTGGGCGCCGTGCGGGTGGGGCAAAAGGTGAAGTTTTCCGTGGACGCTTTTCCCGAACACAACTTTGTCGGCACCGTGAAGCAGATCCGCCTCAACCCCACCATCCAGCAAAACGTCGTGACCTACGACGTGGTGGTGGGCGTGGACAATGCCGACGGCAGGCTGATGCCCGGCATGACGGCCCACATCAGGGTGGTGGTGGCCCAGAAGAAGGACGCGCTCCGCATCCCCAAGGAGGCCCTGCGCTTCAAGCCTGCCGAGGAGGAAGGCCAGGACAAGGGCGAGAAGGGCAAGAAACGCGCCGGCAGCACCGTTTACCGCCTGGACGGCAACCGCCTGGAAGCCGTGCCGGTCAAGATCGGCATCGCCGACACCAATTTCGTCGAAGTGACGGAAGGCGGCCTCAAGCCCGGCGACCTGCTGGTCACCAAGGAACTCGCGGGCAAGAAGGACAAGAACAACGCCAAGTTCCAGGTCCGTCCCTTCTAAACTTGCGGCCGCCACGGATGTCCGCCCCCCTCATCAGAACCGAGAACCTCGTCAAACGCTACGGCACCGTCGCGGGCAACGTTCCGCCCGCCCTCAACGGCGTGAACCTGTCCATTTATCCCGGGGAATTCGTGGCGGTCATGGGTCCCTCCGGCTCGGGGAAATCCACCTTCATGAACATCCTCGGCTGCCTCGACACGCCCACTTCCGGCGCCTACTACCTGGAAGAACGCAACGTGGCCGAACTGTCCGACGACGAGCTGGCCGAACTGCGCAACCGCCTTATCGGCTTCGTCTTCCAGGGCTTCAACCTGCTGAAGCGCATCAGCGTGGCGGACAACGTGGCCCTGCCGCTGCTCTACGCCGGCGTCGGCAAAAACGAGCGCCGCCAGCGGGCCCTGGAATTGCTGGAACAGGTGGGGCTCGCCGCCCACGCCGGCAAGCTGCCCAACCAGCTTTCCGGCGGCCAGCAGCAACGGGTGGCCATCGCCCGCGCCCTGACCAACCGTCCCCGCCTGATCCTGGCCGACGAACCCACCGGCAATCTGGATACCCATACCAGCGAGGAAATCATGGGCATCTTCACCCGCCTCAACCAGGAACAGCACATCACCGTGGTGCTGGTCACCCACGAGGCGGATATCGCCCGCCATGCCAAACGGCTGGTGCGTTTCCGCGATGGCGACATCATCCACGACGGCGAGGTCACCGTATGATGACCGGGGCGGTGATGGGCGAAGCCTGGCGCGCCATGGGCGTCAACCGTCTGCGGGCGGCCCTGGCCATGCTCGGCATGGTCATCGGCGTGGCGGCCGTGGTGCTGATGCTGGCCATCGGCCAGGGTACCCAGGCCATCGTCAACGACTCCATCGCCTCCATGGGTTCCAACCTGTTCATCATCCTCTCCGGCAGCACCACCTCCGGCGGCCTGCGGGCGGGGATGGGCAGCGCCCCCACCCTCACCGTGGGGGATGCCCAGGCCATCGGCAAACTGCCCGACATGAAAGCCTCCGCCCCCGTCTACCCCAACACCGCCCAACTCGGCTACGGCCCCAACAACTGGAGCACGCCGGTGTACGGCGTGACGCCGGAATACCTGGAAGTGCGCAACTGGAGCGTGGAATCCGGCCGCGGCCTGGACGACAGCGACATCCGCTCCGCCGCCAGGGTGGCGCTGCTGGGCAAGACGGTAGCGGTCAACCTGTTCGGCGGCGAGCCTCCCCTGGGCAAGTCCCTGCGCATCAAAAACAGCCCCTTCACCGTGGTGGGCATCCTGGAAAGCAAGGGCCAAAGCCTCGACGGCCGCGACCAGGACGATACGGTGCTGGTGCCCCTGACCACCGCCCAGACCAAGCTCTTCGGCAACCCCTTCCCCGGCACCGTGCGCTTCATCATGGCCCAGGCCGTGTCCAAGGAAGCCATGACCGAGGCCGAGGAGGACATCAATCAACTGCTGCGCGCCCGCCACCGCCTGCGCAGCGACATGGAAAACGACTTCTCGGTGCGCAACCTCACCGCCACCGCCCAGGCCGCCGCCAGTTCGGCCCAGGCCCTGTCCTTCATGCTCGGCGCCATCGCCTCCATCTCCCTCGTCGTCGGCGGTATCGGCATCATGAACATCATGCTGGTGTCGGTCACCGAGCGCACCCGGGAAATCGGCATCCGCATGTCCATCGGCGCCAAGCGGCGGGACATCCTGCAGCAATTCCTGCTGGAAGCGGTATTCATCTGCACCCTGGGAGGCCTCGTCGGCGCCGCCCTCGGCGTGGGCGGCGCCTGGGCCGTCAGCACTCTCGCCGACATGCCCGCCGTGGTCACCGGCAGCTCCATCCTGGTGGCCTTCCTCTTCGCCGCCGGCACCGGCATCTTCTTCGGCTGGTACCCCGCCCGCAAGGCCGCCTACCTTCGCCCGGTGGAGGCCCTGCGCCACGAATGACCGCGGCATGGGGTTTGCGGTATAGTTATCCCCATGAACGAGACTACTAAAAGCAGCAACACCGTCTGGCACCACGCCACCGTCACCCGCGCCCGCCGCGAAGCATTGAACGGCCATAAAAGCGTCATCCTCTGGTTCACCGGCCTGTCTGGCGCGGGGAAGTCAACGCTTGCTCATGCCGTGGAAGAAAAACTCCACCAACTTGGCTGCCGTACTTTCGTCTTGGACGGGGACAATGTGCGCCATGGCTTGTGCGGCGATCTGGGGTTTTCTGCCCAAGACCGTGAGGAAAACATCCGCCGCGTGGGTGAAATGGCCAAACTTTTCATCGAGGCGGGTGAGATCGTCCTGACCGCTTTCATTTCACCCTTCCGCTCCGACCGAGCAAAAGTACGCGGTCTTGTACCCCATGGCGATTTCCTCGAAGTCTACTGCCATTGCCCCCTGGATATTTGCGAACAACGGGACGTGAAGGGCCTGTACCGCCGTGCCCGAGCCGGGGAAATCAAGGATTTCACGGGAATTTCGTCACCCTATGAGACGCCAGAAAATCCCGAGCTAGTGGTCAACACCTCCCGGTATAACTTGGAGGAATGCGTGGATCAAGTTCTGTCTCTGCTGCGAGAGAGAACCATTATCCCGGCATGACACTTCCCGGCCCTCTTTCCCTCATTCGCCATTTATGGCGTCACCATTACCTCATCGGCCAGCTGGTGCGCCGTGAAGTGCTGCTGAAGTACCGTGGCTCCTATCTGGGCATTGGCTGGTCGTTTCTCTATCCCCTTATCCTGCTGGCAGCCTTCACGCTGGTGTTTGGCCACGTGTTCGCTGCCCGCTGGCCGCAACCCAGCCACGGCGACGCGCCTTTGGCGCTAACGATCTACTGCGGGCTCATCGTCTTCACCCCTTTTTCGGAAATCGTTTCCGCCGCGCCCCGGCTGATCCATAGCCATCAGAACTACGTGAAGAAAATTGTTTTCCCCACGGAGATACTCCCCGTCTCTCTCGTGCTATCCGCCTGCATTCATGCAGCCATTAATCTGGGGATTTTTCTGGCGGCCCTGCTGATTTTCGTCGCGCCTACGCCTTCCATCCTGTTATTGCCCATCGTTTTCCTCCCGGCCATGCTATTCGCTTTCGGACTCGCCTGGGTTCTCGCCGCCGCGGGGGTATTCGTGCGCGACTTGGCGCATGTCATGCCGGTTTTCGTGCAGCTGCTCCTTTTCCTCTCTCCCGTGTTCTATCCTATCTCCGCGGTTCCACCTTCTCTTCACTGGTTTTATCAAGCGAACCCCCTGGGATTGGTCATCGAGGACCTGCGCCGCATCATGCTTTGGGGCGAACTCCCCCTCTGGAACCAATGGTTCCTGGCTCTGACCGTCGGCGGTTCGATAGCCCTGCTGGGCTACGCTTTCTTCCGCCGCGTGCAGGAGGAATTTGCCGATGTCCTCTGATCTGGTCGCCGCCGCCAGCAGGCTGAGCAAAATCTATCGGACTTACGACCGTCCCCTCCACCGGCTGCTCGGCAACCTGCCCTTCGCCAAGGAACGGTACCGGGAAATCACCGCCCTGGACGATGTCAGCTTCCGCATCCCACGCGGAGAAACCCTCGGCATCATCGGACGGAACGGCTCCGGGAAAAGCACGCTGCTCCAATTGCTGTGCGGCATTCTCAAGCCCAGCCACGGTGAAATACGCGTCAACGGTCGACTTTCTGCCCTGTTGGAACTGGGAGCGGGCTTCCATCCGGAACTCACCGGCAGGGAAAACATTTTCATGCAAGGCGCCATTCTGGGCTTCTCCCGCCGCGAGATGGAAAAGCGCTTCGAGCCGATCGTCGCCTTCGCCGATATCGGCGACTTCATCGACCAGCCGGTCAAAACCTACTCCAGCGGCATGTTCGTGCGCCTCGCCTTCGCCATCATGGCCCACGTGGAGGCAGACATCCTGGTCATCGACGAGGCTTTGTCGGTGGGGGATGCCGCCTTCACCCAGAAATGCCTGCGCTTTCTCGACGACTTCAAAAAGCGCGGCACCGTCATTCTCGTCAGCCATGACCTGGCCAGCATCACAGCCCTTTGCGACCGCGCCCTCTGGCTCGACAAGGGACGGCTGCGCGCCAGCGGCGACGCCAAGGAGGTCTGCGAGGCCTACCTCTCGTCCATCCTGGGCATCCCTCAGATGGAGCAGTCCCACGCCGATCTGCGCGACGAATGCCTGGCGGACCAGCGTCAGGAACTGATGCAGTGCAGCGCCCTGCGCAACGACCTCGAAATCTTCCGCTTCGATCCTGGCGGCAGCGCGGCGGGAACCGGCCTTGCCCGCATCGTCGAAGTCCGTTTCGAGAACGACGCCGGTGACCCCTACGGCTGGATCGTGGGCGGCGAACTGGTGAACCTGATCGTCCGCGCCAAAACCCTGACGGACATGGCCTCCCCCATCCTCGGCTTCGTGGTCAAGAACCGGATGGGGCTTTCCCTTTTCGGCGACAATACCTACCTAAGCTACGCCGACGACCCCCAAACCGCTGCCCAAGGAAGCTTCCTGGAAGCGCGCTTCCGCTTCCGCATGCCTCGGCTGCCGATCGGCGACTACGCGATTACCGCCGCCATCGCGGATGGCAGCCAGAAACAGCGCATTACCCACCATTGGCTGCACGAAGCGGTGACGTTCCGCTCCCAGCGCAGCAGCGTCGGCCAGGTACTGGTGGGGCTGCCCATGCTAGACATCAGCCTGACCACTTCCCCTGACCATGGAACCGCACACTGATCTGCCTTGGACCGGCGAACGCTACGTTCCCACCGTGACGGGCGATACCGCCCTGGAACATCTGCACCGCTATGCCCTGGCCCTGCGCCTCGCCGAAGGGAAACGGGTGCTGGATGTAGCTTGCGGCGAGGGTTACGGCTCCCGCCTGCTGGCGGACAAGGCTGCATCGGTCATCGGCATCGATCTCGACGCCGAAACCGTGTCCCATGCGCAAACCCGATACGCCCTCCCCAACCTGGAATTCCGGCAGGGTGACTGCGCCGCGCTTCCCCTCCCGGATGCCAGCATCGACCTGGCCGTCAGCTTCGAGACCCTGGAACACCATGCCGAGCACGGCGCCATGCTGGCGGAACTGCGCCGCGTGCTGACGCCGGAAGGAGTTCTGCTGATCTCCACCCCCGACCGCCGCCACTATTCCGACGAACGCCAATACACCAATCCCTTCCATGTCCGGGAACTCTATGCCGAGGAGTTCCGTCGGCTGCTCCTGGACCACTTTCCCCATGCCAGCTTCCATGGCCAGCGGGTCGTTTACGGCTCCCTTGCCGTGCCTTTCGACGGCGCCGGCCCGTTCCTCTCCTACTCGGGGGACGCCGAAGCGCTGGTGCAGGACAAGGGCCTTGCCGCGCCGTTCTACCTCCTGGCCGTCGCTTCCGCCGGGCCGCTGCCGGCCTTGCCAGCCAGCCTTTTCGACGGCACGGCCGCCTGGGAAAAAGATAGCCGCGCTCTCCTCCAGGACCTGGCGGAGGCCAGGGACCAACTGGCACGTACCCGCTTCCAACTGGAATGCGTCTACGCATCGGTCTACTGGCGAATCACGGCCCCGTTGCGCCTGCTGCGCAAGGCCGCGAAACGAACCCTGGGGATATAACGTGCTGTTCTTTCGCTCCCCGCCCCCCTCTCCCGACGCCTGCCCCGTGTGCGGCGGAACGGAATTCGACCTGCGCCCGGTGCTAGGAACGGAACTCATTGCCGCCTGGCAGTTGTCCTCCGAGGAGGCGGGCTACATCAACCGCCAGCAAGGCCACCTCTGCCTTGCCTGCCGCGCCAATCTGCGCACCCGTACCCTGGCCGCCGCACTGACGGAACACTTCGGTTTTTCCGGCACCCTGAAGGCATTTTGCGCATCCCGCCGCGCTCGTGCCCTGCGCCTGCTGGAATTGAACGAAGCGGGCGCGCTCTCCCCCTGGCTGTCCACTCTGCGCCGGCACACACTGGCCCGCTACCCCGAGGTGGATATGCAGGCCCTCCCCTACACCGACGGGCGTTGGGATGTCGTGCTCCATTCCGACGTGCTGGAGCATGTCGCCGACCCCCTTCTCGCCCTGCGGGAATGCCGCCGGGTACTCGCTCCGGGAGGGGTGCTGCTGTACACCATTCCCATCGTTCATGGCCGCCTGTCCCATGGCCGCCAAGGCCTGTCCCCCAGCTACCACGGCGCCCCCGGCGGGGAACAAGCGGACATGCTGGTACACACCGAATATGGGGCGGACTTTTGGCTCCAGCCCGTAGCGGCGGGATTCCGAAAAATCGGGCTGTTTACCCTCGGCGGCCCCGAAGCAATTGCCGTCGTATGCGAAAAATGAACGATACCGGCCTCGTCTGGCGCAATAACCTCGTCGGCAAGTGCCGAACCCTTGGCGGGAATGCCTTCAGGCGCAGGGTCATTCTCCACTACCACCTGTTCAAGAATGCCGGGTCGTCAGTGGACCACGTCCTCGCCAGCAACTTCGGGGGCCGCTGGCAAGTGCTGGAGGGAACGCATTCCTGGTCAGTGGTGAAGGCCGACGACGTGGCCGCCTACATCCGCCATCACAAACGCGTACTGGCCGTTTCCTCCCACCACTTCCGCCTTCCCCTCCCCGTCATGCCGGAAGCCGATCTTTATCCGATCTTCTTTCTGCGCCATCCCATTGACCGCATCGCTTCCGTCCACCAGTTCGGAAAACGCTCCGGCATCGGGCTCACCGAGTCCTCTCGCAATGCCGTGCGGGGGAGCCTGAGAGATTACGTGGCGTGGATGCTGGCGGACAAAGGCAACGAGGGCAACAATATCCGCAATGCCCAGACCCTCTTCCTCTCGTCCAAGCTGTCCGCATGGACCGACCCCTCGCTCCCCTTGCGGGCGGACGATGCCCTGCTGGAAGAAGCCCAAGGCTTCCTCCGTACGTTACCGGTTTTTGGCCTAGTGGAAAAATTCGACGAATCGGCCCGCCGCTTCGGCGCATGGTTGGCCCACGCTTTCCCGGGAATAAATTTTTTCCCCACCCAGCGCAATACTCGCCCCGAGCGGCACCAGAGCCTGGAAGAGCGCCTCGCCGCCATCGAGACGGAACTGGGACAGTCTCTGTACCAGGAACTGCAGGCGGCGAACCACCACGATCTGGAACTGTACCGCTTCGCCAGCAACCATTTCGAAGGGCAGGGAAAATCATGAGCCGCCTCTGGCGCGACAACCCGTTGGGCCGCTGCCGTACACTGGCGGGCAATGCCTTCAAACGGCGCGTCATCGTGCATTATCACCTGTTCAAGAACGCCGGCTCCTCGGTTGACCATATTCTCTCCGCCAACTTCGGGGACCGCTGGGCGACGGTGGAGGGTGGAAAACTCTGGTCGGTATTGGGAACCGATGGCCTTGCCGACTTTATCCGCCGCCATCCCAGGCTCCTGGCCGTCTCCTCCCATACCGCCCGCCTGCCCCTGCCGCAACTGCCCGGCACCACCGTTTACCCGATTTTCTTCCTGCGCCACCCCATCGACCGGGCGGGCTCCATTTACCACTTCGAACGCCGTCGCCAGGACGGGGATTTCAGCGCGACCACAGCGCGGGAAAACGATTTCGCCGGCTATGTCCGAAAGATGCTGGACCACCCCGATAACGAAGGCATCGTCCTGCGCAATTTCCACACTCTCTGCCTGTCACAGGCCGCCGCCGGCCTGACCGATTTGCGCCGCGCGAACGTTGACGCCTCCCATCTGGAAGAGGCCCGGCACTTTCTCGCTGCCCTCCCCGCATTCGGTCTAGTGGAATATTTCGACCAATCGGCCCAGCGCCTGGAAAATTGGCTCAAGGTTTCCTTCCCCGGCATTGCGTTCTTTTCCGCCCGGGTCAATTTCCAGCCGCAGCGGGAAAAGGAACTGGAGAAACGTATCGCGGCCATGGAGCAAGACCTCGGACCGGCGCTCTTCCAGCGCCTGCTTGACGCCAACGCCCATGACCTGCAACTCTACCGCCATGCCGTCGAGGTATTCCACTCCCATTCCGGAGAGGACAAGCCGACGCCAAGCTAGCCCCATGAACCCACTTCTTGCTTCCGCACTGAAACGGCTTACCCGTCCGCGCCAGCTCCTCAGTCTCGTCACTGGCTGGAGGCTGCGGCGCACCTACTACTACCTCAGCACCGGCCAGTACCGCATTGTCGTGGACCGCCTCAAGCGTCTTGTCTTGAACAGGCACCCGGAACGCCTGAGGCCGTTCCCGCAGCTCACCGCCCCCGTCGATCTCGCTGCCCCCCTGGCTTTTCCCCCGGTGAAAGAACCGGAAATTTCCATCATCATCCCGGTTTACAACAAGGTCGGCTACACCCACCGCTGCTTGGCCTCCATTCAGGCCCACTCCAGCCGCCACAGCTACGAAGTCATCGTCGTCGACGACTGCTCCAGCGATGCCACGGGAGAAATACTGCAACAGGCAGACAACCTGCGATTAATCTCCAACGAGCAAAACCTGGGCTTCATCCACTCCTGCAACAAGGGGGCCTCGCTGGCACGGGGAAAATATCTGCTGTTCCTGAACAACGACACCTATGTCCTGCCGGGCTGGATGGATGAATTGCGCGCCACGTTCGATCTTTTTCCCGACGCCGGCCTGGTGGGTTCAAAACTGCTGTTCCCCAATGGGGCGCTACAGGAAGCCGGCGGGATCCTCTGGTCCGACGCCTCAGGCTGGAACTACGGCCGCGACGACGACCCGGAAAAACCGGAATATGGCTATCTGCGAGAGGCGGACTATTGCTCCGGCGCCAGCATCATGGTGCCGCAGGAGCTTTTCCGGGAATTGGGCGGCTTCGACACCCGCTACGCGCCGGCCTATTTCGAGGACGCCGACCTGGCCTTCGCCGTCCGCCAAGCGGGGCGCAAAACCTATTACCAGCCGCTCTCCCAGGTGGTGCACTTCGAGGGCATCAGCTCCGGCACCGATACCTCCTCCGGCGTCAAGGCCTATCAGATCGCCAACCGGGAGAAATTCCTCGACAAGTGGCAAACCGTTCTCGCCCGCCACCGCCTTCCGGGCCAGGAAGCGGAGCTGGAAAAGGAACGGGACGTCAGGGGCCGCATCCTCATCGTCGACAACTGCACGCCCATGCCGGACCGGGATGCGGGCTCCGTCACCGCATTCTTCTTCATGCGGATATTCCGCCAGCTCGGTTACAAGGTGACCTTCATCCCCGCCGCCAATTTCGCCCAGTTGGAGCCCTATACCACGAACCTGCAACGCATCGGCGTGGAATGCCTGTATGCCCCTTATGTCACCAGCGTCGTTCGCCATCTCCGCCGCCGGGGCCGCAGTTATGATTTCGTGCTGCTATACCGGGTGGATAATGCCTCGCGGTATATGAAGCCGGTACGCCGCTACTGTCCGTCGGCCCGCGTGGTTTTCGACACCGTGGACCTCCATTTTCTGCGCGAGCAACGCCAGGCAGAACTGGAAAACTCCCCTTCCCTGCGGCGCAAAGCAGCCAAGACCAAGGGTCTGGAGCTTCGTGCCATGAAGGAGGCCGACTGCACCATCGTTCTAAGCGATGAGGAACGCAAGCTGCTGCATGACATGGACCCCTCGCTGGCGCTTAGCGTTATTCCCCTTTTGCTGGACGTCCCGGGAAGCCGCCAGTGCTTTTCCAATCGGCGGGACATCCTTTTCATCGGCGGATTCATGCACACCCCCAACGTGGACGCCGTTCTGTTTTTCGGCCGCGACATATGGCCCCTGCTACGCCAGCAGCTCCCCGACCTGGAGTTCTTCATCATCGGCAGCCACCCCCCGACTGAGGTTCTAGCCCTGGAAGGCAACGGCATCCGTGTCGTCGGCTACGTGGAAAACCTGGAACCCTATTTTGACCGCTGCCGCCTGTCCGTCGTCCCTTTGCGCTACGGCGCTGGCATCAAGGGAAAAATCGGCACCAGCCTGAGCTTCGGCGTCCCCTGCGTTGCCACCTCCCTGGCCGTGGAAGGCATGGGCCTGTCCGATGGCGAAAACGTGCTGCTCGCCGACAGCCCCGGAGCCTTTGCTGATACGGTGGCCCGCCTCTACCGGGATGAAGCCCTATGGAACCACCTGTCCAGGGAAGGGCTGGCGTTCGTCTCGCGTCATTATTCGCTGGAGACGGGTCGGGAACAATTGCGTGATATCCTGGATCATCTTGGCGGGAGCGGCCCTTCTTCCAGCGCGGGGACAAGAGGGGGCGTGGCGCCGCCCTTCCACCTAAAGACGGCGCACTCAAAAGCGGAGTACGAGGAATACCGCCGCCAAATGGCGGAGGAATACGTCCGGCGGGATGTTCTGGAGCGCAGTTTAATCAAGCCCGGTAAAACCGCTTTCGAAACCGCCGGTTTCTGCCACGTATGTGGCAAACCGTCCCGTTTCATGACCGATTTCCAGTACGGCGCCACCGAGCAAAACGGCATGCTGCTTCCCAACTGGCGGGAACGCCTGGTGTGCCGCCATTGCGGTCTCAACAACCGCGTACGGGCGGCGATCCACCTGTTTCAACTCCTCGGCAGACCCACCGCTGACAGCCGCATCTACGTCACCGAGCAGGTCACTCCCCTTTACAAGTGGCTGCGCCGTCACTACCCTCGCGCCGTGGGTAGCGAGTACCTGGGGGAAGCCTTGCCCTGGGGCGAAACCGACCATAGGGGTGTGCGCAACGAGAGCGTGACGCGCCTGACCTTCCCCGACGATAGCCTGGATTACCTCTTGTCCTTCGACGTCTTCGAACATGTTCCCGACCATGCCCAAGCCTTCCGTGAGTGCCTTCGCTGCCTCAAGCCGGGCGGAATGCTGCTGTTCACGGTTCCCTTCCGGGTTGACGAAACGGAACACCTGGAGCGCGCGGCCATGAAGGAAAACGGCGAGGTCGCGCACCTGCTCCCCCCCGAGTACCACGGCGACCCGAACCGTTCCGAGGGCTGCCTGTGCTTCCGCCATTTCGGCTGGTCCCTGCTGGACGACCTGCGGACAGCCGGTTTCGCCCAAGCGGCCGCCCACCTTTACTGGTCAGATCAACTCGGCTATCTGGGCGGAGAGCAGATAGCCTTTACAGGGTTCAAACCATGAACGCCTCCCTGGATGAACGTTTCGGCCCACTGCTCGGGGAATCCGTGTGGCATACGGTCACCGTCGACCCCACCCTGCAGGAAGTGAGCGAGCTCCATTTCCATGCCGTCCAGAGCGTCCTGGCACGCCATGGTTCCCACCTACCGCCGCAGCCGCAAATCCTGGAGGTGGCCGCCTATGCCCACACCACCGGCTACGCGCTGGCGCGGCGCCTCGGTGCGCGTCCCACCCTCCTCGACGTTTCCGCCAGCACCCTCAAACTGGGGCGAAAAACCGCCGGGCAACACGACCTGCCAGTGGACGCCACACATCTGGTGGCTGCGGATTTCCATAGCCTGCCCTTCGACGATGGCCAGTTCCACATGGTGTACATCTGCTCCGCCCTGCACCATACCTGGAATTGGCAGCAAGTACTGGGCGAACTCATCCGAGTACTAGCGCCGGGAGGGCTGCTGCTGCTGGAAAACGAACCCTGCAAACGCGAGTTCGGCTTCTATCGCTTCCGCACCAATCGCATCAACAACTTCACTCCCTTCGAAGCCCGGCTGGATCAGTTGGGCTTGCTGCGCACGGTGGCCGAGCCCTACCTGGGGAGCCGGCCGGAAACCCTGTTCGGCATGGTCGAGAACCAGACCATCCCCCTGGATGAACTGAAAGCCCAGGTGGCCAATGAATGCGACCTGCTCGAATTCACGGTCACGCCGGAAGTCTGCATGGGCCCGCTGGAACAGGAGATGGTCGCGCGCCGCGGCATGGCCGGTGACAGCTTGGCCAGCTGGCTGACCTCCCGCCTGGGGGAACTGCTGGCCCAAGCCGCACCCGCCCTGGGAGAAACCGAAAAAGGCCTGGGCTTTTCCCTCCCCCTCCCAGCGGAGGTGGCCGCCCTGTGCGAGCGCGCGGCGGAAAGCCTGAAAGCCCTTCCCGCCCCCCCCGCGCCCAGCCTGCGGCGGCGGATCGGCTCCCTACTGCTTCGCTTGGCGCGGCTGCGGAGAAAAATTCTGCGCCGCCTCGAAGCCCTTCCCCTCCCTGCTCTCCGGCAGGGACTCAGCCGTGCCATGAGCGTGCCCGCCGCCATCCAGAACCAGGTGGCGCATGCAACCATTGGTTTCTCCAGCGACCCATACCGGGAAGGGCTCGCCCGCCTGTTCGGCGCCAACGTGAAAATCGTGGCCCGCAAAAACGGTATGTCCTCGACCGCCGCGGAGGGCCGGCTAAAGAGAGCCTATCCGGAACAGGAAGGCGTCGTGCTGGGTTTCGAGCCGGACATGTTGCAGCTCCTGAGCCAGTGCAGCGCGTTCTCGCCCGACGTGCAACGTTCCCCGGAAGAAGCCGTGCGTCGAGTATTCCCGGCGGAAGACTGGGCCATCGACATCTCCTCCCCGGGGAAAGCCATCCAGGGCATCCTGCCCGAGGAGTGGATCGAGAAAAGCGCCGAAACGGGCATCCGCAGCCTGGTATCCCGTTCCGACCATGGCCGGATCACGCTGCCCCTTCCGGCGGGCCGCAGCTTGATCCTGTTGCGCTGCCATGGCGCGCGTGGCGCGCGCCCCTACCGCCTTCTCCTGCTCCAGGACGGTCGGGAGCTGGCGCGAATGGACATCCACCAATCCGAATCCTTTCTTCTGGCGGGCATGGCGGAAACGACCGCCCCCGAGGATGGCGGCCTGATGCTCCAAATGACCGCCCTGGATGGCGGGGCCGCGCCTCCCGATGCCCGCATTTCACTCACTTACGCCAGCGCCATCGGACTCTGAGCATGGCGATCCTTATCATCGGCAAGAACGGCTTCGTTGCTTCCCGCCTGGCTAGCCGGCTTGAGGGTATGGACACTCTGCTTTTCACGTCCTCCCGCTCCAGGGAAAACGCCTTGCCCTTGGACCTGCGCCACCCCGATGACTTCGACTTCCGCAGGATAGAACAAAACGATCGGGTGCTGATGCTGGCCGCCGTTTCGTCTCCGGATATCTGCCAGAACGAGCCCGACTACGCCCGCGCCATCAACGTGGATGGTACGTCTCGTTTCGTCGATCGCTGTCTGGAACGGGGCGCCCACGTCATTTTCTTTTCCAGCGATACGGTGTACGGCGGTGGCGGCCCTTTCGGCGAACGCAGCCCCTGCCATCCCGTCGGTCCCTACGCGGGAATGAAGCATGAGGTCGAAAACCGTTTCTTGGGAAATGCCGCGTTCAAGACCCTCCGTCTTTCTTATGTGGTATCCCGGGACGACAAGTTCACGGCCTACCTGCGGCGGTGCGCCGCTAGCGGCGAGGAAGCGGAAATTTTCCACCCCCTGCGCCGCCGCGCCGTGCATATCGACGACCTGGCCGACGCCGTCGCCGCCCTCTGCCAGTACTGGAACGCCCTGCCTTCCGCCATTCTCAACGTCGCCGGCCCGGAGCTCTTGTCCCGGGTGGAAATGGCGGAAGTTTTCCGCCACCTCGACCCCCGCCTCCGTTTCAGAACAGTCGAGCCGGGGCCGGAATTTTTCGCCGCCCGGCCGCAGACAATCGACATGGGATCATGCTACCTTTCCACCTTGCTGGGCCGCGAACCGCACGGGCTGCGGGAGGCCCTGGCAAAGGAATTGACTCTTCAGGATTCGCTGCAATGACTGTAAAACGCGCTTTGATTACCGGCGTCACCGGCATGGTGGGCTCCCATCTGGTGGACTACCTGCTGGAGCACACCGACTGGGACATTTACGGCATGTGCCGCTGGCGCAGCCCCCTGGACAACCTGTCCCACCTCATCCCCATGATCAATGAAGGCCGTCGTGTATTCCTGGTCTACGGCGACCTGCGGGACTACCTGTCGGTCAACGACGTGGTGCTCAAATCCAAGCCGGACTACGTCTTCCACCTCGCCGCCCAGAGCTATCCCCGCACCAGTTTCGAATCCCCCCTGGACACCCTGGAAACCAACATCCAGGGTACTGCCCACGTGCTGGAATCCCTGCGCCTGAACCAGATCGACGCCACCATCCACGTCTGCGCCTCATCGGAGGTCTTCGGCCGGGTGCCGAAGGAAAAGCTGCCCATCGACGAGGAATGCACCTTCCATCCCGCCTCCCCCTACGCCATCTCCAAGGTGGGCACCGACCTGGTGGGGCGCTATTACGCCGAAGCCTACGGCATGAAGGTGATGACCACCCGCATGTTCACCCACACCGGCCCGCGACGGGGCGACGTGTTCTCCGAATCCACCTTCGCCAAGCAGATCGCCATGATCGAGGAAGGCCTGATCCCGCCGGTGGTGAAAACCGGCAACCTAGATTCCCTGCGTACCTACGCCGACGTGCGTGACGCCGTGCGTGCCTACCACATGCTGGTCACCGTCAACCCGGTGCCGGGTGAGTACTACAATATCGGCGGCAGCTACTCCTGCAGCATCCGCGACATGCTCAACACGCTGATCGCCATGTCCCCAGCCAAGGACCGCATCACGGTGGAAACCGACCCGGCACGCCTGCGCCCCATCGACGCTGATCTCCAGGTGCCGAACACCGAGAAATTCACCCGCCACACCGGCTGGAAGCCGGAAATCCCCTTCGAGAAAACCATGGCGGATTTGCTCGATTACTGGCGGGAACGGGTCCGTAACGAGCGGAACTTCCTCACCCGCTGAGGCCAGCGCCATGATCGTCCGTTCCCGCGCCCCCCTTCGCCTCGGCTTGGCCGGGGGAGGCACCGACGTCTCCCCGTTTTGCGACCTCCACGGCGGCTACATCCTCAACGCCACCATCGACAAGTACGCCTACGCCATCATTGAAACCAACGATAGCGGCCTCGTTCGCTTCGTCACCGCCGATCAGGGAAAAACCTGGGAAAGCCCGGCGCAGGCGTTTTTTGAACCGGATGGCACTTTAGCTCTGCATAAAGGCGCGTACAACCGCATCATCGGCCAATTCAACGGCAGCCGCCCCATCGGCCTGACTCTCACCACCTTCACCGACGCCCCCCCGGGGTCGGGCCTCGGTTCCTCCTCCACCCTAGTGGTGGCGATGGTGAAAGCCTTCGCCGAATTGCTCAACCTGCCGCTGGGCGAATACGAAATCGCCCATCTGGCCTACGGCATCGAGCGCATCGACATCGGTCTCAACGGCGGCAAGCAAGACCAATATGCCGCCACTTTCGGCGGTTTCAACTTCATGGAGTTCTATGCCGATGACCGGGTCCTGGTGAACCCCCTGCGGATCAAGAATTGGATCATCTCCGAACTGGAGGCCTCCCTGGTGCTCTACTACACAGGCCTCTCCCGCGCCTCGGCGAAAATCATCGACGAACAGGCCGCCAACGTCAAAGAGGGCAACGCGGACTCCATCGCCGCCATGTTCGCCCTCAAGGATGAAGCCCTGCAGATGAAAGAAAGCCTGCTCAAGGGGGATTTCGTCGCTTTTTCCCAGTCCATGGAAGCCTCCTGGGAGTCCAAAAAACGCACGGCCCACAATATCTCCAACCCCGCCATCGATCTCGCCTACCAAGCAGCCAGGGAAGCGGGGGCCGCGGCGGGAAAAGTCTCGGGTGCCGGCGGCGGCGGTTTCATGATGTTCTTCATGGACCCCTCCCGCCGCATGGACGTTATCAGCGCTCTTCAGCGTCAGGGCGGGCAGGTGTTCAATTGCCACTTCACCAAATACGGCACCCAGGGCTGGCGCCTGCCGTGACACAGGGCCGCTAATGGAAGCCATCATCCTAGCGGGGGGACGTGGCACAAGGCTTCAAGCGGCCCTGCCCGACCTGCCCAAGCCGCTTGCCCCCATCGGGGGGCGTCCCTTCCTCACCCTTCTGCTCGATTATCTCGACCAGCAAGGGTTTCGCCGCATCCACCTCTCCATCGGCTACCGAGGGCAAGCGATCATGGACGTCATCGGCCATGCCCATGGCAACATGGAACTCCATTATGTGCGCGAAGACAGACCTCTCGGTACTGGCGGCGCCCTCCGCAAGGCGCTGATGGAAACGCGCGAGTCTCCCGTCTTCGCCCTCAACGGCGACACCTTCTTTGCCCTCGACTATCGGGCCATGTGGACGCAACACGGTGAATCCGGCGCCGGCCTGACGGTGGCATTGCGGCACGCCCCCGATACAACCCGCTATGGCCGCGTGGAAACCCAGGGCAGCCGCATCGTCTCCTTTCGGGAGAAAGGCGAAGCCGGGGAAGGATGGATCAACGGCGGCATTTACTTGCTGAACCGTGAGCTGTTCGATGGCCACGCGCTGCCAGAAACCTTTTCCTTCGAGCAGGATTTTCTGCAACGCTATCGCGAGCGGCTTGCTCCCCGTGCTTTCCTTTCCGATGCCTATTTCATCGACATCGGCATCCCGGAAGACTACCGCCGCGCCCAGAAAGAAATTCCCCGCCTGCTGCAAGGAAATTAACGCACCTGGGGCAACCCGTGACGCAGCAGCATGCGTAGCTTATGAGGAAAGAAGCTAAACGCCGAGAAGAATCTCGCCGCGCCGATGCGGCGGGAACACTGAATCTCCGTTCTCAACGCCCGCAAGCGGCCCCGCTCCTCCCGCAACGCGTCGAAACAGGGCGCGTATATCTCGTTCCAGAAACGCCGGTTCCCCCTCGCCAGCGACAAAATGCCCCCCTCCAGCGCCAGCAGCAGCAAATGGAGCAGCAACGCGGGATAGACCCAGGGCGCTGGAAAAGACAGCACCATGACGAAGCACTTGTTGCGCTCGGACAACGCACGGCGGCGAAAGGTGGTCGCCAGGCGGTTATCCGCCACCCGGTTGCCGCCGAAACTGCTTCCCTGCCAGTGCCGGTAGCCGGAGCGTCCCAGGGCAAGAACAGGGTAACCCGCCAACCGCGCCCGGCAGCACAGGTACATGTCCTCGGCAATGGAGCCGAACCACTCCGGGAAGCCGCCCAACTCGCGCCACAGGGTCTTCGGAATCCACAAGCAAGCGCCGATCACCATGCCCACTTCCGGGCGACTCGGATCATGGTTGGGAACAGGGTTGAGAAAGGGGTCGAAACGGCAACCGATGTCCACCAGGCTGCCGCTGGCGGCATCATATTGCGGCAGGCTCAGGATGGCCGGTGTCTCGAGGCGTTGCGCCTCCGCCAGCAAGACGGACAAGGCATCCGGAAACAACGCGGCATCGTTATTGAGCAGTAGCAGGTACTCTCCCCGCGCCTGCTCCGCCATGCGGTTGTTGGCCACGCAGAAACCGACGTTGCGGCGGCTTTCGAGCAGCTTGACGTCAGGGTGATGCGTTCGAATATGCGCGGCGGAACCGTCGGTGGAAGCATCATCGTGGACCAGTATCTCCAGGGGAACCTGCCCCACTTGGGAACGAATCGAATCCAGGCAGGCATCGAGCACCGCCATGCCGTTGTAGTTGGCGACGCAGACGGATACCCGCGGCGGGTTCATGAATGCCGCAGCCATTCCCAGGTGCGGCGAATCCCCTCGGCCAGGGACACCCTCGGTTCCCAGCCGGTGGCCCGCAGACGGGAAATGTCCAGCACCACCTGCTTCACGTCCCCGGCCCGCCCAGGGCGATAAGCCAGCGGCAAAGGCAGGCCGCTGGTTTCCCCGATCATTCGCGCCACGGCGTTGATGCTGTAACCCTCGCCGCTTCCCACGTTATAGGTTCCGCTATCCTCCGGCTTGTCCACAAAACGAAGACAAGCCTCCACCACATCCTCGACATAGACGAAATCCCTGACCGCCTCGCCGTCTCCCCATATTTCCGGCACCGTGCCCTGGCGGGCGTGTTCGAGCAGGGTCCTGACCAAGCCAAAACCCGCGCGCAGGGACTGCCCCGGGCCGTAGGTATTGGAAGGCCGAAGCACCGTTACCGCCCTCCCTCGGGCCCGAAAGGCGTGCATGAAAGCCTCCTGGGCCGCCTTGCCGGCGCCATGGTAGGACAGGGGCACGACCGGCGCCGTTTCCGGGACCGGCAGCGATGCCGGGTTGCCATACAGCGTCCCCCCGGAGGAAAAGAAAATCAGGTGGATAGGCTCATGGGCCTGCAAAGCCTCCAGCAAGGCCAGGGTGGGCAGAATGTTTCCCGCCTCCCGGGTGGGGCTCCCGGCGGAGGAACCGGGCGTGCTTTCCGACGCCAAGTGAATAACCGTCCGACAGCGCGGCAATAACCGGCGCAATACTTCAGAATCTCCCAGACTGCCACAATGAATTTGCACAGGACCCGCATCGAAACCGGCCAAAGGCTGCCGCGCCAAAATGTGGACGGCGTCCCCCCTTTCCGCCAGCCGGACGGCAAGGCTGCGGCCGATGAAGCCACCGCCGCCAAGCAGCAACACTCCCTCCCCTCTCATGCGCCTTCCTCCAGCAGTTCGCGATAAGCCGCCGCATAGCGGGCCGCGCAATCGTCCCACGTGCCGATTTCCTCGCCAACCCAGCGGCGGGCGGACTCCCCAAGGGTCGTATTGGGCCCAGCGCTGGAGAGGCGTTCCAGGGCTGTGCGGAACGCTTCGGGCATATCGACCAGGTAACCGGTCTCGCCGTTCCGAACCACGTCGTCGTGGGCCGGCAAAGCGCTGGCAATCACGGGCAAACCCGCCGCCATCGCCTCCAGCATCACTTGGGGCCGGCCTTCGTCGTGACGGCTCAGGCTGATCAGGCCACTGGCACGGGGAAACCATTTTTTCCGCAATTCGACAGGATAGGTGGGACCGTGGTAGTGGACCCAGGCCGGAACCTCTACGTCCTCTTGCATCGGCCCGAACAGGTGAAGCTGCCGCGAACCGCCAAACATTCCCTCTCCCCATTCAAACAAGGGACCGATTTTCGCCTTGGTCACACGGGACACCACGAGCCAAATGCGCGGCATTTCCTCTGCCGTGCGTTTCAATTCGAACCAGGGAGCATCGACCCCAAAAGGCATGGCCCGTACTTCCGCCACGTCACCGAACAATCGTTTCAAGGTGGGAACCATCCATGCCGCGTTGGGCGCCAAGATGGCGCGGCGCTGGGCCAGCATCCGACGCAGCATCGCTGCCATTCCGGGCAATCCAAGCAAGGCGTAGTCACTGCCGAGAACAGTAATCAGCGCCGGCACGCGGGTTCCGTGCAAGGAAAGGGCGTTTTGCAGCCAATTGACATGGACGACATCCGCGCGCTGCTCGCGGTACAGCCGCCGCAAGCGCCACAGCAAGCCCAAGGCGGCAAACCCGCTCTCCAGTTTGCGCCGCCGCAGCAGCGCGGCAATCCCCCCCCGATCGGCCAACCGGGACAGCCATTTTTCGTCTCCTGGCAACAGAGCCCAGGAAACCCCCGGAGGCAAATCCCCCCGAGGTGCCCACAGGAAACACTGCATTGCCTGGCGCCCCAGGGCGCTCACCATGTCGGCGATGAACCGGCCACGCCAATCCTGCGTATCACGGGGATAGGAGGTACTCACCACCAGAACGCGCAAGTCAGAAGCCCCGGTCCGACGTGGAATCGTCGTCGATGCCCTTGTAGTGCAGCGCGGATACCTGTTCCGACACGACGCCGATGAGAAAGGTCAGAATGGCGGAAATAAACAGCAAGGCGCTCATATTGGTGAAACGCCCCACCGAGAGGTAGGTGTAGAGGTAATAGCAGAGCCCGGTCCAGAAAAAGACGCCGCTCACGGGGATAAAAAGCTTTTGAGGGGAATAGAGGGTGCCGATTTTGATGATGATGAGCAGAAAACGAACCCCGTCTCGAATCGGCCGGACATGGCTTTTCCCCGCGACGCGCCGGGGAGTATGGATGGGCACGTAGGCCACGGAAAAACCGGCACGGAAAAAACTCATCGTGATGGTGGTGGGGTAGGAAAATCCATTGGGCAACAAATAGAGAAATTTACGGAACTTATCCGCCCTCACCACCCTGAACCCGGAAGTCAAATCCTCTACCGGCTGCTGCACCATCCAGGAGGCGAAACGGCTGAAAAAATCGTTCGCCACCGCTCGGTGCAAACCGGCTTGGGAACCGCTCGTCCTGGCTCCCACCACCATGTCATAGCCTTCGTGAAACTTATTCAGCAACAGCGGGATGTCTTCCGGTTTATGCTGGCCGTCGGCATCCATGAAGATCAGCACGTCCCCCCTCGCGGCTCTTGCCCCACTCTTGATGGCGGCGCCGTTGCCCTTGGGATAGGGGTGATTCAGCACATTGACGCCATGTTCCTCGCAAACCAACGATGTCGCGTCGTCCGAACCATCGTTCACCACGATCACCTCGGCGCCCGCCGACAAAAAAGGGAACAATTCCGCCAGCAGATGGCGCAGCCCTGCCGCCTCATTCCTGGCAGGAATCACAATGCTGTAGGTGATCGCTGTTTTTTCAGCCAGGTCCAATCGCACCCTCTTTTTTATGCTCCAGCCGTTCTCTCAGCAAACGCGCTTCCTCCAACTGCCGGGAGGAATGCGCCCCCTTTTCGACCTTCAATAGCCATAGCGACGCCTCGTCCAGCCTATCCATGGCCATCAACAGCCTCGATTTTAGCAAAGCGACCTCTGCATTGCCGCCGAGGGCATAGGCACGGTCCAAACTCTCAAGGGCAGGCATGTAACGATGCCCCGTAATCTGGATTTCAGCCAGATATGCGTAGAGTAGCATTCTCTTCTGGGCAAATGCGGGATTCGACAATAATGCGTGATACAGCTTCTCCAGGGGCTCCTGTCCCAGCCTCCCGCATTCTCCCCGTTGCCTGGCGAGCGATAGCTGCTCCAAGCTCGCTATGGGGGCCGGGGAGTAGTCAGCTTTACTCAAGCTGGCTGCAACGACCTCCAGGTCCGGGAGACGAATGTTTTGATCGTAGCATCCTGCCCTGATCCACAATAAATAAGCATCCGCCGCATGCAGAGGACCTTCTGCCGCGCTGGCAAAAACCTGGGCGGCTTCGCGGTAGCGTCCATGTGACGCCAGCAATTCACCCCAGTTTTCGCGAGCGCGAAGCGACAGGGGGTGACGCTCCCCCCACACCGCGGCCTGAAGCAAAGGACGTCCCCATAGCCGTGCCTCGGCACTGGTCAGCCAGGCAAAGAAAGCCAGCCACAGTCCCGCAGCCAGCCAAAGAAGCCAACGAAATTTATGCCAACGGCCATCCTCCTTGAGCCAGATCATCGCTTGAAGCACCAAGCCGAAATACAGGCCTGCGGTCGGCAAATAGTTTCGGTGCTCGAAGTAGAGCTCCAAGGGAAGCGCGGTTGATTCCAGCAAGTGCCCCCCCAAGAACCATCCCGCCGCAAAAGCGATCCCCGGCCAGCGCCGCCTTCCCAACCAAGCCAATGCGGCCAGGAAGACGATCCACAAAAGGGACCAGAACGTGGAAACAGGCTTTCCCCATCCTGTCGAGATTTCATAATCATCATGTATCACGCCAAGATTAGCGGGGTCCGGCATCAAGGCCATTCTCAAATACTCGACCACGACCCGTGGCTCCGTCAGCATGCGCTCGGCAAGGCTGAATCCACGGTGAGCATAGCCCGCGACAATCCAGTCCTGGTAATGGCCGGCCAGCAATATCCCGGCCCCGATCAGGGGGCCCCACAAAAACAGCCCTTTCCATAGTTTCCAGCCTTTTGGCGCTGGCACCCCTTGCAGCAACGTGCCCTCAAGAACCAATAGATAAAGGGGCAACAGCACCCCGGTCTCCTTGCTTAACAATGCCAAGGAGCCCCCTATACACACCCCCCCCGTCGCCCATGCCCATCCGGCGCGCTGCCCGCGGCCAAGCATAAGCCGGCCATGTGCCCACGCCAGCATGCCCAAAACGGAAAAAAGAGCGGATAACTGCGTCATCCGCTGCACGGTGTATAAAACCGTCGAGGCCTGTAAGGGCGCGAGAAGCCACAACGCCGCAGCCAACAAGGCGCAGGCCAATGCCTTGTTTCCGTCCACTCCCGACAGGGGTGCCAGCAGTCGGAACAGGATAAGCAATCCCCACCCTGTCAAAGCATGAAGCACCAGGTTGACGGTTTTGAATGCCGCCGGATCATCCGGCCAGGCGGCGTGTTGCAGCGCGAAACTCAGAAGCGAGACAGGGCGCCTCAGCGGGCCCGAAACATCCGACAACGCAAACTCCGCCAATTCCCTCCAACCGGGACTTTGGCCAAAATCACCCAGCGCCTTGAGATTCTGATAGTCATCCAGGACGAACGCCCCACCCAGGCCGCGCAGATAGGCCAGCCATGTCAACAGAGACAAGAAGGCCATGCCAAGGATTATCTTTAATCCGGAGGGGACATCACGCATAAATCGGCTTAGTCGGGTCATGAATATCCAGTCGAAAAAAAACCCGCCCCAGACGGGGCGGGTTTCTAGCTCAGGCGGTTACTTGCACGCGCCGGGCAGGTACTTGGCATTCACGGTACCCGCCGCGCAGGTCCAGACCTTGCCGTTGTCGGCAGTGGACAGGGTCACGGTCTTGCCCGCGATGCCGCCGGACACGCCAGAACCCTTCATGGTGGCGGTCAGGGTGTAGGTCACAGGAGCAGACTCGGGAGAAGCGGTACCGGCACCGGCGGTGATTTCAATGGTGTCGGTGTACTTGCCGATGCCGCTGGCCTTGTAGTTGCCGAGCACAGAGGCGGCGGCACTGGGCCAAGTGCCCTTGTCGCTCACGAATTCGGCGGAAGAAGTCTTGCCGCCGCTCAGCAATTCAACGGCTTCGGACATCTGCGCGCGAGCGATGTAGTCCTGATAAGCAGGAATCGCCACCGCGGCCAGAATACCGATAATCGCGACCACGATCATCAGTTCGATCAGGGTGAAACCCTTTTGCACTTGTTTCATGGTTAAGTCTCCCATCAATGGTTGATTAAGCGAACACCGTCGTGTCCGGCCAGGAGGTGAGCAAGCGCCGTGCCACCTTGCCTGCTCCGCCAAAACCCGCGCCGCGCTGGGCCTTGCCACTCCTGCCTCGTCCATGCGTCCCGGGATTCAAGCGGGCATCCCGGTCCATCACAGTCACAATGTGACGAAAATCGTCACATTCAGGGGGTGTAGCCGGGAATCTTGCCCTCGTCCACCGCATCCAGTTGGGAAGGTTCGAGGAAACCCTGGGCGTAGCGCAGGTAGACTTTTTGCCGGATGAAGGCGTCGAACAAGTCCGGGTCCACGTGGTTGTCCTGCTTCATGCGCCCCAGGATGGTCAGGGCCTCGGACAGTTTCTTGCCTTCCTTGTAGGGGCGGTCCTTGGCGGTGAGGGCTTCGAAAACGTCGGCGATGGCCATCATGCGGGCCTGGAGGGACATCTGTTCCCGCATCAGGCCACGGGGATAACCCTTGCCGTCCATGCGCTCGTGGTGGCCGCCGGCGTATTCCGGCACGTGGCTGAGGTGCCGCGGCCAGGGCAGGGCCTCGAGCATCTTGATGGTGGCCACCACGTGGTAATTGATGACCTCCCGCTCGGCGTCGGTGAGCGTGCCCTTGGCGATATTGAGATTGGCGGCTTCTTCGTCGCTCAGGAGGGGGGCGCTTTCCCCTGCCGGGTTCACCCAGCGGTTGGCGGCAATGGCCTTGACCCGCTCCTGCAGCGCCGGCGACATGAACTCCCCGCCGATATTGCATTTGCGCAGGAACTCCCGGTCCTCGTCAAGCTGCCGCAGGCGTTCCGCGCACGCCCGCTCCGCCTCGTCCCTGTCGCCGCCGGCAAGGCACTGCCGCAGCCGGGCGATTTCGGCGTCCCGCTTCAGCACCTCGAACCGGGTATCGATTTCGTGGATGCGGTCGTAGAGGGTTTGCAGTTTCGAGGCCTTGTCCACCACGTGGACCGGCGTGGTCACCTTGCCGCAATCGTGCAGCAGGGCGGCGATCTTGAGCTCGTGGCGTCCTTTCTCGTCGAGGTGGAAATCCTTCAGGGGGCCTTCGTCCACGGCATCCACGGCGTCGGCCAGCATCATGGTGAGCACCGGCACCCGCTCGCAATGCCCTCCCGTATAGGGCGATTTCTCGTCGATGGCGATGTTGATCAGCTTGATGAAGGATTCGAACAGGCGCTCCAGCTGATCGATCAACTGCCGGTTGGTCAGGGCGATGGCGGCCTGGGAGGCAAGGGACTCGGCGAAGCTCTGGTCCTCGGCGGAGAAGGGGATGATGGCGCCGCTGCCGGGGTCCCGGGCGTTGATCAACTGCAGCACGCCGATGATCTCGTTTTCGTGGTTCTTCATCGGCACCGTGAGAAAAGACTGGGAGCGGTAGCCGGTATTCTGGTCGAACTTGCGGGTGCCGGAAAAATCGAAGCCCTCGGCTTCGTAGGCGTCGGCGATGTTGACGGTGCAGTCGTGAAGCACGGCGTAGGCCACCACCAAATGCTCGTTGGGCTGGCCGTCGTCCAGGTACAGGGGCAGCGGCGGGAAAGGCACCGGCTTGCCGGTGGTCCCGCCCATGGCGATGCCCAGGGTGTCGGTACGCATGATCTCGAAGCTCAGATGGCCGTCCGCCACCCGGTAGAGGGTACCGCCGTCAGCGTTGGTGAGGCCTTTCGCCGCCAGGAGGATGGACTCCAGCAAGCGCGGCGTGTTCTTCTCGGCTGACAGGGAAGCGCCGATGGCGGTGAGCTGTTCCAGCCGCTCCAGCAGTTTTTCATGGGTCAAACCGCTCATCGCCGTTCTCCCGGTTTATTTGATGCAGACCGCGCGTACCTGCTTGATATCGGTGATGCCCTGCAGCACCTTCTCGATGCCGTCCTGCTTCAGGGTGCGCATGCCGTCCTCCAGGGCCTGGGCGAGGATTTCCGCCACCCGGGCATGCTCCTGGATCAGCTTCTTCACCGCGTCGGTGCCCACCAGCAGTTCGTGGAGGCCCACCCGGCCCTTGTAGCCGGTATTGTTGCACTCCTCGCAACCCTCGGCGGTGTACAGGGTGAACTGCCCCTTGTCGTTGGCGAAGGATTTCTTCCACTCCTCCAGCACCACTTGGCGGGCCGCCTGGGGGTCCTTCTTCCAGGTGGTGGTGTTCTGCAGCTCCAGGCTGTACTCGCTCACCAGGGAGTCCATTTCCTCCGCCGACGGCGTGTAGGACTTCTTGCACTTGCCGCACAGGCGCTTGCCGAGACGCTGGGCCAGAATGCCCAGCAGGGCGTCGGCGAAGTTGAAGGGGTCCATGCCCATGTCCAGCAGGCGGATGATGGATTCCGGCGCGCTGTTGGTGTGCAGGGTGGCGAACACCAGGTGGCCGGAGAGGGAGGCCTCGATGCCGATGCCGGTGGTTTCCGCGTCCCGCATCTCGCCCACCATGATGATGTCCGGGTCGGCCCGGAGGAAGGCCTTCATGGCGGTGGCGAAATTGAGGCCGGCCTTGGGGTTCATCTGCACCTGGCGCAGGCCCCGCTGGGTGATTTCCACCGGGTCCTCGGCGGTCCATATCTTGGTCTCCGAGGTGTTGAGATACTTCAGGACCGAGTGCAGGGTGGTGGTCTTGCCGGAGCCGGTGGGGCCGCAGACGAAGAACAGGCCATAGGGTTTCTCGATGCACTTCAGCAGGGAAGCATGGTTGCGCTGGGAAAATCCCATTTTCTCCAGGGGCAGGGGCTCGCCGGAGGCGAGGATACGCATCACCACGTCCTCCACCCCGCCCTGGGTGGGCACCGTCGCGACCCGCAGCTCGATATCCAGGGGGCCGAACTTCTTGAACTTGATCTTGCCGTCCTGGGGCTTGCGCTTCTCGGAAATATCCAGGTCGCACATGATCTTGAGGCGGGTCACCAGGGCATTGCGGTAGCTGGCGGGAATCTGGATGTAGGGCACCAGGGAGCCGTCGATGCGGTAGCGAATCTCGGTCTTCTCCTTGCCGGGAAAGGGCTCCACGTGGATATCCGACGCCTTCTTGTTGTAGCCGTCGACGATGATCTTGTTGACCAGCTTCACCAGTTCGTTGTCGGCGGCGGCGGCCATGTCGTCGGCCCCCTCCTCGCCCTCCTCGTGGCCCTCGTCCAGGTTGGACAGCAAATCGCCGATGGAGGAGGAGTCTCCTCCCATCATCCCTTCCGCGCCGAAAAACAGGTCGAGGTGCTTGAGGAACTCCCGGTGGGAACAGACCCGGTAATTGATCTTGTGCTTGGGAAAAACGTTGTTGACCACCCGGGACGCCCCCACCATTTCCGGGTCGGGTGTCAAGACGATCAGCCCCTCGGGGCCGTCCTCCAGGGGCAGCCACTGGCTGGTTTCAATGTAGTCCCGCTTCAGGTTGGCCAACAGGTCCGCCGGCTTGATGCGGTCCGCCTTATAGGGTTCGTAGGGCACGTGAAAAAAGGCGGCATAGGCCTTGCCCAGGGCATCCAGGCTCACCTGGAACTCGTCGATCAGGACATCCTCCAGGGGCAGGCTCTTCTTGCGGGCGGAGCGGGAGGCCAGCTCCAGTTCCCCGGCGGAAATGATGCTCTCGGTGATCAGGGCGTCGAACTTGGACTTGACCAGGCGCAGGGGCTGCTGGCGCTGGTTGAAGGCGATGGACAGGGTCTTGGCCAGCTCCACCGCCCCCTCCTCGGCCACCTGGGGAAAAGGCAGGCCGGAAAGGGTGTTGATCATCTGGATCACCCCCATCAGGTCCCCGTCCTCCGCGTCCAGGATGGGCACCACCAGCATCTGCTTGGTGCGGTAGCCGGTCTTCTGGTCCACTTCCTTGAGGAAGCGGATTTGGGGACTGTGGCGCTTCAGCTCCTCATCGTCGTAGACGTCGGCGATATTCACCAGGCGCTTATGAAACGCCACGTAACCGGCGATGCTCTGGGCGGAGATGGGCAGCTTCAGGTCCTTGAAGGCGTTGAGACCGGTCTTGACCTTGGAGATGATGGCGTTCTTTTCTTCGTTGAGGGTATAGATCGTCAACCGGTCCGCCTCGAACAGGGCGCAGATATCCTTGCTCACCTCGAGCATGATCTCGTCCACGTTCTTGGTGGCGTGAATCTTGTTGGTCACCCCCTGCAGCTTGCGGGTGAACGCCAGCTTGGAGCTGATCTCCGAGATGTCGTCGGGTTTCTGCGTCAC
>JAJZVC010000080.1 GCA_021845865.1 Pseudomonadota bacterium
CAGCCACAGCCAAAAGGACCCGTCCAGCCGTGGCGCCGCCGTCACCAGCAACAGGGGGGACAAGGCCAGGGCAGGGAAAAGGGTCCGCACCAGCAGCGCCAGGGCCGGCGGATAGCCGGAAAGATGGTGCTTGGTCAGGGCATCCGTGCCGGCCACCCCGAGAGCGGCGCCGAGGGCGAACAGAATCCATTCCACGGCGCACGCCCGGCGGATACTGAACGACGGGCTACGCCGCCGCCGGATACATCGGCTTGCCGTCGTTGAGGTTGAGCCAGCCCTTGATGATGCGGTACAGCACCCAGACGAAGTCGGCCACGAGAACGAACCAGCCCACCAGCACCAGCAGCAGGACGCCGCCGATCACGCCCCACAGCAGGCTGTACCAGAAGGTGCGGATCTGCCACAGGAAATGGCTTTCGAGCCAAGTGCCGGCCACCTCGTCCCGCTTGACGTAGTTCATGATGATCGCCACCAGGGACGGCAGGCCGCCGAGGATGAACGACAGGCCGTAGAGCCCGTAGATCACGGCGGTGAGCGTTTTCAGCGGCTGAATTTTATCGTTTTCCACTACCTCGTTCATGCTTCCCCCTTGAGTTGACGTCGGTAAAAATCAGGACTGCCCCTTGCCCCAGGAATCCTTCAGGGTCACGGTGCGGTTGAACACCGGCTTGCCGGGCGCGGAATCCTTGCGGTCGGCGACGAAGTAGCCGTGGCGCTCGAACTGGAAGCGGTCCTCCGGCTGGGCGTCCTTCAGGGCCGGTTCCAGCTGGGCTGCGATGAGGCGCTTGGAGTCCGGGTTGATGTCGTCGAGGAAGCCGCGCTCCAGGTCCGGGGCGTCCCCCTCCCGGCGGCCGCCGGGGTTGGGGCGCAGGAACAGGCGGTCGTAGAGGCGCACTTCGCAAGCGTAGGAATGCTTGGCGCTGACCCAATGGATGTTGCCCTTGGTCTTGTAGTTGTCCGCGCCCGGGGTGCCGCTCTTGGAATCGGCGAAGTATTCGCAGTGGACGGCGGTGACGTTGCCGGCTTCGTCCTTGTCGCAGCCGGTGCACTTCACCACGAAGCCGTAGCGCAAGCGCACGGTGTTGCCGGGATAGAGGCGGTGGTAGCCCTTGGGCGGGGTTTCCTGGAAGTCCTCACGCTCGATCCACAGCTCGCGGGAGAAGGGCACGGCGCGCTTGCCCAGGTCGGGCTTTAGGGGGTGGTTGGGGGCGTGGCATTCCTCTTCCTCGCCCTCCGGGTAGTTGTCGATGATCAGCTTCAACGGGTCGAGCACGGCGATGCGGCGCTCGGCGGACTCGTTGAGCACTTCCCGCATGCAGTCCTCGAACACCGTGTATTCGATCAGGGAGTCGGCCTTGGACACGCCGATGCGGTCGGTGAAGAGGCGGAAGCCCTCCGGCGTGTAGCCCCGGCGGCGGCCGCCCACCAGGGTGGGCAGGCGGGGGTCGTCCCAGCCGTCCACGTGCTTTTCCTCCACCAGCTGGATCAGCTTGCGCTTGGAAAGGACGACGTAAGTCAGATTCAAGCGGGCGAACTCGATCTGCTGGGGCAGGGGCTTCTGCAGCAGGCCGCCCTCGGCGATGCGGGCCAGGACCCAGTCGTAAAAGGGGCGCTGGTCCTCGAACTCCAGGGTGCAGATGGAGTGGGTGATGTTCTCCAGGGCGTCCTCGATGGGGTGGGCATAGGTGTACATGGGGTACACGCACCACTTGTCGCCGGTGTTGTGGTGGGTGGCGTGGCGGATGCGGTAGATGGCCGGGTCCCGCAGGTTGATGTTGGGGGAAGCCATGTCGATCTTGGCCCGCAGGATGTGGGCGCCGTCGGGGAACTCGCCCGCCTTCATGCGGCGGAACAGCTCCAGGTTTTCTTCCACGCTACGGCTACGGAACGGGCTGTCCTTGCCGGCTTCGCTCAAGGTGCCCCGGTTGGCGCGCATCTCCTCGGCGCTCTGGCTGTCCACGTAGGCGTGGCCGGCGGTGATGAGGTATTCGGCGAACTGGCACATCCAGTCGAAATAGTTGGAGGCGTAGTAGAGGTTCTCGCCCCAGTCGAAGCCCAGCCACTTCACCGCGTCGACGATGGAATCGACGTATTCCCGCTCTTCCTTCTCCGGATTGGTGTCGTCGAAGCGCAGGTGGCAGGCGCCGCCGTAGTCCCGGGCCAGGCCGAAGTTGAGGCAGATGGACTTGGCGTGGCCGAAGTGCAGGTAACCGTTGGGTTCCGGCGGAAAGCGGGTGCGGATCTTGGCCGGGTCCTGGGGGGCGGCGGCATGGGTGCCGGCGGGGCCGGGCTGGCCGCCCCAGCGGCGCTGGGCATACTTGCCGGCGGCCAGGTCGGCATCGATGATATTGCGAATGAAATTGGAAACGGGCGCGGGGGCGCTGCTGCTCATGGCGGTGGCTATCGACAGGTAATTGGAATGGAGCGATTTTACCCGAAAACCCGTCCTCCCATGAGAGCTGCCGGAAAGTGGCCCCCCGCCCCCTTCTTGTGTAAAATCCACGCCATTTTCCGAACAGTCCGAACCACGCCGCCCATGACCCGAATTCGCCTCGCCGCCCCCCTCCTGGCGGCGTTTCTCCTGGCCACCGCCCCCCTGGCCGCCCGCGCCGACAGCCTCAACGACGCCAAGGAATACCTGCGGGAGGGCCAAGTCGAACGCGCCCTGCAAACCATCGACAGCTACTTGGCCAGCCACGCCCGCGATCCGGAGGCCCGCCTGCTGCAAGGCACCACCCTCGCCAGGCTGGGGCGCAGCACCGAAGCGGCCCAGGTGTACGCGGCCCTGATCCGGGACTACCCCGCCCTGCCCGAGCCCCGCAACAACCTGGCGGTGCTCTACGCCTCCCTGGGCCAGTACGACAAGGCCCGCGCCGAACTGGAAGCGGCCCTGCGCACCCATCCCAGCTACGCCGCCGCCTACGACAACCTGGGCGAGGTCTACACCAAGATGGCCAGCCTCGCCTATGACCGCGCCCTGGGCGACAAGAAACCCAAGACCGCCCCTCCCGCCACTCCCCTGGCGCTGATGACCGACATTCCCCGGGCGGGGAGCCGCGCCGAACCCCTGCGGGTGGCCATGGCCCTGCCCTCGGCCCCCCAGGCGTTCCCGCCCGCCAAACCGCTGGCCGTCGCCACCGCGCCCGCCGTGGCGAAACCGGCTTCCGTCGCGCCGCCGGCGGCCAAGCCCGCCGTCGCCGCCCAGCCCGGCCTGGTCCCGCCCGCGCCGGAAGCCTTGGCCAAAGCCCCTGCCGCCAAGCCCCTGCCGCCCGCCAAGCCCGCCGAGCCGCCGGTGGTGAAGCCCGCCGAAAAACCGGTTGAGAAGCCAACCGAGAAGCCAGCCGCCAAACCCCAGGCTGACGAATCAGAAGCCGTCATCGCCGCCGTCCGCAGCTGGGCCCAAGCCTGGTCGAGCCAGAACG
>JAJZVC010000007.1 GCA_021845865.1 Pseudomonadota bacterium
TCAAAAGCTACTATTACTTCGCCAATTCCACCGAGCCCAACACCACCCGCGTCATCTTCTCCGGCGGCAACGTCAGCGACATCAAGCGGGAGCGGAAATTCTGACCCCGGCTCCCTGCACGCCCGCCGAATTGCCCCGAAGAACCGCCGGCAGTATTCTCCCCTTCCCCCATCCCAGTGAAATGCCATGAAATATTTCCTTGCCGAAAACCCCATCGCCCTCGCCATCCTTGCCGGCCTCGCCGCCTTTTTTCTCGAACACGCCGCCGTGGATAGTGGCGGAGCGGGATTGTGGGCCCTGTTCGGGATGCTGCTGGCGGCCATCGTCGGCGTGGCGTTCCGCGTCGCCCACCATGCGGAAGTACTGGCGCTGCGCCTAGGGGAGCCCTTCGGCACCCTGATCCTGACCCTGTCGGCGGTGGCGGTGGAGGTGGTGATCCTGGTGGTGATGATGTTGAACCATCCCAACCCCACCCTGGCGCGGGACACGGTATTCTCGGCCATCATGCTGGACATCAACGGCATCCTGGGCATCGCTGCCGTATTGGGGGGGCTAATCCACGGCAGCCAGAAGTACAACCTGTCCTCCGCCAACTCCTACATCGCCATGCTGCTGGTGGCCCTGGGCATCGGCATGTTCATCCCGGACTTCGTCCCCGAGGAAGCGTGGGTTACCTACTCCGCCTTCTCGGTAGTCATCATGGGCGTGCTGTACTTGGCCTTCCTACGCCTGCAGACGGTGGAGCACCGCCAGTTCTTCGAGTACGGCAGCGACTTGGACAAGGAAGTCCACGACACCGAGGGTAGCCCAAACTGGCTCCACGGCGTGATATTGGTGGGCGCGGTGGCGCTGATCGGCTTCCTGTCGGAAATCCTGGCGGTACTACTGGACGCGGGTTTGGAAGGTTCCACTCTGCCCAAGGCCCTGCCGGCGGTAATCGTGGCGGGCATCTCCGCCAGCCCGGAAATTCTCACCGCCCTCAAGGCCGCCCGCCACGACCGCATGCAGACCGCCATGAACATCGCCCTGGGGGCGTCCCTGGCCACCGTGCTGCTGACCCTGCCGGTGATCGAAGGCATCGCCCTGTTCACCGGCGAGCGCATCGTCATGGCCCTCACCCCGGTCCAGGCGGGGATGCTGCTGCTCACCCTGCTGGCGGCCATGAACAACCTCCACGACGGGGAGAGCAACGCCATCGAGGGCATGAGCCACTTCGCCCTGTTCGCGGCCTTCGTGGCGCTGGTATTGACGGGGGTGGTTTAGGCCGCGCGCCGCCGGCTCAGCACCACCAGGGCGATACCGCCGAGGATGGCCGTGGAAGCGAAAACCAGCCGCGGCGTAATCGGCTCGTTGAGAAACAGAACGCCGCCCATGGCCGCGATCACCGGCACGCTGAGCTGGACGGTGGCGGCGCTGGTGGCGGTGAGCCCCCGCAAGGCGGCGTACCAGATGGCATAGCCGGCGCCGGAAGCGAGGGCCCCGGACAGCACGGCGTACCCCAGGCCGGCCCAATCCAGCCGCAACCAGGGCAAGGCGGCCAGCGCCAAGGCCAGACCCAGCGGGGCAGCCCGGAGGAAGTTGCCCGCCGTCGCGCCCAGAGGATTGGTAATGCCCCGTCCCCGCAGGGAATACACTCCCCAGGCGATGCCGGCAACCAGCATCAGCACGGAACCACCCAGCGGCGGCGCCGACAACCCCGGCAGCATCAGATAACCGAGCCCTCCCAGGGCGAGCGCCAGACCGATGCTCTGACGCGCTCCGAAGCGTTCACCGCCCCGCAGGCCGGCGAGAATCATGGTGGCCTGCACGGCGCCGAACAGCAGCAGAGCCCCCGTGCCGGCGGGCAGCGTGACGTAGGCGAAGGAAAACGCGGCGGCGTAGGCGAACAGGGCCAGCGCCGACGGCCAGCTGCCCTCCATCCCCCTCGCGCCGCCGCGCAGGCTGACGATCAGCCACAGGGCAAAGGCCCCGGAGGCCAGGCGCACGGCGGTGAAGCTGGCGGCGTCGATACCGGTCTGCTTGAGGGCGAGGCGGCAGAGAATGGAATTGGCCGCGAAAGCGGTCAGGGTAACGAGGGTCAGCGGAAAAACGGTGGCACGGCGCATCAGGGCTTGATCTCGCCCCAGGCCTTCTCCAGCCGCTTGTAGGAAACCGGATAGGGCGTGCGCAGCTCCTGGGCGAACAGGGACACCCGCAGCTCCTCCAGCATCCAGCGGAATTCCTCCAGCTTGGGGTCGCCGATGCCCGCCTTGCGGTGCTTTTCCCGCCGCGCCTCGAGCTTGTCCCACCACTCCTTGAGGCTGACGGCGTGCTTGGCGTCGCGGTCGGCGTTGCCGGGGTATTTCTCGATGCGCTTGAGCATCGCCTTCAGGTAGCGGGGCAGGTGCTGCAGGTGGGTCCAGGGCGTCTCCGCGAGGAAGCCCTTATGCACTAGGCGAGCCAATTGCTCCTTGAGGTCCTGGGCCAGGGGATAGGGCAGCTTGCCGGAGAGCTTGGCCTGGAGGGCGTGGTGGTCCTCCAGCACCGAGGCGGCGAGCTTGGCGGCGGCTTCGGTCACCGCCGGCAGGCGGGCGCGGGCCCGGTCCCGCTGGTTGTGGAAGGCCTTTTCGCTGCGGGGCGGTTCGTCGTCGCCGAGGAAGGCGCGGTCGGTGATGGCGGTGAGCAGGTCCTCGCGGAAGTCGTCCGGGCTTTCGATGGTCCGGGCCAGGAGGGCCAGCTGGGTGAAATTGGGCAGGTTCTTTTCCAACTGCTTCATCTGCTCCTTGAGGGACAGCCGCAGCAGGCGGCGCACGCCGCCCCGCATGTCCCGGGCCGCCGCTTCCGGGGTGTCCAGCAGCAGGATGGCGACGGAATCCCCCATGTCCACCAGGGCGGGGAAGCCGGTGAGGGAGTGCCCACCCCGGCTGAAGGAAAGCTTCTCCGGCAAGTCGCCGAAGTCCCAACTGGTGACGCCCTCCCGCTCGAAGTCGCTCTCCGGCCCCTTGGCGAAGGTCATCTGGGCGGCTTGGCCGAGCTTGCCCCGCAGCTCCGCCAGGTCGCGGCCGGAGGCCAGCTCCTGGCCGGCGTCGTCCACCACCCGGTAGTGCATCTTCAGGTGCTCGGGCAGTTCCACGCCCTCCCAGGCGTCGGGGGGCACATCCTGGCTTGTACGGCGCTTGATGTGGGCGGCGAGGGCGGCGGTGAGCGCCCCCTCGCCGAATTTCACCGCCTCCAGGGCGCCGGTGACGAACTCGGGCACCGGCACGCACAGGCGCCGCAGCTGCTTGGGCAGGCCCTTGGCCAGGGCGGTGACCTTCTCCCGCGCCATGCCGGGCACCAGCCAGGCGCAACGGACCTCGTCCACCTTGTTGAGGAGGTGCAGGGGCACGGTGAGGGTGACGCCGTCCAGCGGGTGGCCGGGCTCAAAGCGGTAGGTGAGCGGACACTCCACGCCGCCCACGGCCAGGGTCTTGGGGAACAGGGTTTCGGTGACGCCCTCGGCGCCGTGGCGCATCAGGTCGTCCCGGCTCATGAACAGCAGCCTGGGGGTGTCCTTTTCCGCCTCCCGGCGCCAGCGCTCGAAGGCGGCGCCGTTGTGCATGTCCGCCGGGATGCGGGCGTCGTAGAAGGCCACCATGCGTTCCTCGTCCACCAGCACGTCCTGGCGGCGGGACTTGTGCTCCAGCTCCTGCACTTCCTCCACCAGCTGGCGGTTGTGCTCGAAGAAGGGGGCGCGGGTGTCGTAGTTGCCTTCCACTAGGGCCTGGCGGATGAAGATGTCGCGGGCCTCTTTCGGATTCAGGGGGCCGTAGTGGATCTTGCGCCGGGGGATAAGGGTGAGGCCGTAGAGGGTGACCCGCTCGTAACCCGCCACCCGGGCGCCGGTCTTTTCCCAGTGGGGGTCGAAGTAGTGGCGCTTCACCAGGTGAGGACCCACTTTCTCCAGCCACTCGGGCTCGATGCGGGCCATGCAGCGGGCGAAGAGCTTGGTGGTCTCCACCAGTTCCGCGGCCATGACCCACTTGGGGCCCTTCTTCTTGAACACCGACGAGGGGTGGGCGGTGAACTTGATGCCCCGGGCGCCGGCGTAGACGCCCTCCTCCTCGGTCTTCACCCCCACGTTGCCCAGGAGGCCCGCCAGGAGGGCGCGGTGAATTTCATCGTAGCCCGCCGGGGTTTCGTTGGGGCGGAAGCCCATTTCGGTCACCACCGCCTGGAGCTGGTGGTGAATGTCGATCCACTCCCGCATCCGCACGTAGGACAGGAAGTGGTCGTGGCACAGGTTGATGAGCTTGCGGTTGGACTTCTTGTGCTCCACCGCCTCCTGGTAGAAAGCCCACAGCTTCAGGTAGGCGAGAAAGTCCGAGCGCTCGTCGCTGAAATGGCGGTGGGCGTTGTCCGCCGCCCCGGCCCGCTCCATGGGGCGCATCCGGGGGTCGGGCACGGAGAGGGCGGCGGCGATCACCAGCACTTCGGTCAGGCAGTTCTCTTCCTTCGCCGCCAGCAGCATGCGCCCCACCTTGGGGTCGATGGGCAGCTTGGCGAGCTGGTCCCCCAGGGGGGTGAGCGTTCGCTCCTCGGTCACCGCGCCCAGTTCGTTGAGGAGCTGGTAGCCGTCGGCCACCGCCTTGGGGGCGGGAGGCTCGAGGAAAGGGAAGGCCTCCACGTCCCCCAGGCGCAGGGACGCCATGCGCAGGATGACGGCCGCCAGGGAAGTGCGCAGGATTTCCGGGTCGGTGTAGGGCGGGCGGGCGGCGAACTCGGCCTCGGAATAGAGGCGCACGCAGACGCCGCTCGCCACCCGGCCGCAGCGGCCGGAGCGCTGGTTGGCGGCGGCCTGGGAAATCTTCTCGATTTGCAGCTGCTGCACCTTGTTGCGGTAGCTGTAGCGGTTGATGCGGGCCAGGCCGGGGTCGATGACGTAGCGGATGCCCGGCACGGTGAGCGAGGTTTCCGCCACGTTGGTGGCGAGCACGATGCGCCGCCGGCCCGAGGGCTGGAATACCCGTTCCTGCTCGGAAGCCGACTGGCGGGCGAACAGGGGCAGGATTTCGGTGCCCGGCGGGTGGTGCTTCCTCAGCAGTTCGGCGGTGTCGCGGATTTCCCGCTCGCCAGGGAGGAACACCAGCACGTCCCCGAGCCCCAGGCGGGACACCTCGTCCACGGCGTCGACGATGGCCTGCTCCATGTCGATTTCCTGCTCGTCCTCGTCCTTGGCCTCCACCGGGCGGTAGCGGATTTCCACCGGGTGGGGGCGGCCCGACACCTCCACCACCGGGGCGCCGTCGAAGTGCCGGGAGAAGCGTTCCGCGTCGATGGTGGCGGAGGTGATGATGACCTTCAGGTCCGGCCGCCGGGGCAATAAACGCTTCAAATAACCGAGGAGGAAATCGATGTTGAGGCTGCGCTCGTGGGCCTCGTCGATGATGATGGTGTCGTAGGCCAGGAGCAGGGGGTCGCCCTGGGTTTCCGCCAGCAGGATGCCGTCGGTCATCAGCTTGAGATAGGTGTCTTCCGACAGCTTGTCCTGGAAGCGCACCTTGTAGCCGACGGCGTGGCCGAGGGGGCTTTTCAGCTCGCTCGCCACCCGGTTGGCGATGGAGCGGGCCGCCACCCTCCTCGGCTGGGTGTGGCCGATAAGGCCCGCCACGCCCCGTTTCAGGTCCAGGCAGATTTTCGGCAGCTGGGTGGTTTTGCCCGAGCCGGTCTCGCCGCAGACGATGACCACTTGGTGGTCGCGTATCACGGCGGCGAGCTCCTCCCGCCGCTGATTGACCGGCAGGTCCTCGTCGTAATCGGGGCGGGGCAGATTCGCCAGACGGCGGGCATAGGACGCCTGGGATGCCCGCAGGCGCTCCGTCCACTGCTTTTCCAGCCGGTCCACGGGCTTGCCGGCCTGCCGACGCTCCCGCAGGCGGCGTCCTTCCTGGACGAGGACATGACGGTCCCGGGCCAGGCAAGCGTCGAGGGCAGCGGAATCGGTATCGGAACGGGGCACGTAACAGGCGGAATTCATTAGGGAAGGCGGATTATACACGGCCTGGCCGGCCGCCTCTTCCTCTCGCGGCGAAAGTAGATTTAAAAAATAGTTGACAGTTAGACTAAGTCTTTATAGTATTCGTACTCAAGAAAGCCGATTATTTTAATCGGGTAATTCGCAGCATACCTGTTTAAGGAGAAAACTATGAGCCTCAACGTCAACGGTACCGAAATCCAAACCGATCCCGAAGGCTACCTGGCCAATCTGGACGAGTGGAACGAGGATGTCGCTCAAGCCCTCGCCGACCGCGATGGGCTGGCTCTCGGCGACTCCCACTGGCAGATCATCAACTTCATGCGCCAATACTTCCTCGAATACGGCACGGCCCCCAACCTGCGCATTCTGCAGAAGGCCCTGAAAGAGGAGTTCGGCGAAGAATGGGGCGACAAGAAGTTCCTCTTCAACCTGTTCCCCTACGGTCCCGCCAAGCAGGCCGGCCGCTACGCGGGCACCCCCAAGCCCACGGGCTGCGTATAAGTTTCTCTCTCCAAGTAGTAACCATCCCCTCTTTGGGAGCGGCCGCAACGGCGCTCCCATTTTTTTGCCCGCAAAAAGCCCACCCCTTGCTTGAAATCCCGGCGCCGAGGCCTGCCCCGGGGCCGCATCCCCGCCGCGCGGGGGACCTGCTCCGCCCTTCGAGGACGCTACTTGTTGTGGATATAGCGGACGTCGTCGAAGGTGGAAACCCAGGCGGGGCGGTAGGCCACCATCAGGGACATCACCATGCCGGACAGCATGGCCTCCGACCAGCCGAGAAGGATGAAGTACGGCAGGTAGTCGTGCAGCAGGTATTCCACCTTGTAAGCGCCGGAGAGGCCGAGCACGAGAGTGGCCGCCAGCCCGCAGACCGCCAAGGAAGCCGCGGCGCCGAAAAAGGCGTTGACGAAGATGTAGAGGAAGTAGTTGTTGGGCAGACGCTTGTCGGCGTTGTAGTAGATGGCATAGCTCAACCACGCCGGCAACGCCCCCATCAGCAGCACGTTGAGGGAATAGCTCTCCCACCCGGCACCGCCATTGAGGGTGATGGCGGCGACGACGACGGCCATGCCGAGGGTGGCGAGATGGGGGCCCACCATCAGGGTCAGCACCGTGGCCCCCAGCATGTGGAAGTTGAGCCCCGGCCGGACTCCCGCCTTGATGCTCCAGATGCCCATCAGGAACACGCAGGTCCCCAGCCAGACGTTCAGCTGGGTGGAATCCTTGAGGCGCCGCCAGGGGGCGCGCAGCACCGCCATGCCAAGCACCAGGGCGAGCAGGCCGTGCCCTGCCCATAGCCATTCGGCGCCAAACAGCGCATCCGGCAGATTCATCGCTCCCCTCGCAGAAGTATTAGAGTTTGCTGATTCTACGCCAAGCGGCGCGGATTTTTAACTAGGCGCCTATTTCAGGCGGGGTTATGAAACCTACTGAAACAGGCTCTCAGGTATAATCCTAGGCCATTGAAAAGGAGACACTTCGTGAAGCTGGCATTATTCGATCTGGACAACACCCTCCTCGGCGGCGACAGCGACTTCGAATGGGCGCAGTTCCTCATCGGCCAGGGCGTCCTCGACCGGGAAGTGTACGAGGCCCGCAACCAGGAATTCTACGACCAGTACAAGGCCGGCACCCTGGACATCCACGAATTCCTCGATTTCCAGCTCAAGCCCCTGTCCCGCCATTCCCGCAGCCAGCTGGACGCTTGGCATGAAAAGTTCATGGCCGGCAGCATCCGCCCCATTATCCTGCCCAAGGGCCGCGACCTCATCGCCGACCACCAGCGGCAAGGCCACGAATTGGTGATCGTCACCGCCACCAACAGTTTCGTTACCACCCCCATCGCCCAAGAGCTGGGCGTGAGCCACCTGATCGCCACCGAACCGGAGCAGAACGGCGGCGAGTTCACCGGCAAGGTGGCGGGCACCCCCAGCTTCCGCGACGGCAAGGTGGCGCGCCTGGAACAATGGCTGCAAGCCCGCGGCTTGGGTTGGGACGACGTGGAAGAAAGCTGGTTCTACAGCGACTCCCTCAACGACCTTCCCCTCCTCTCCCGGGTCACCCACCCGGTAGCCGTGGACCCGGACGACACCCTGCGCGCCCACGCCGCGCAAAATGGCTGGCAGGTGCTCAGTTTGAGATAAGTCGCACAAAGGTCCCATCTCGCCTACAATTCGCTCTGACATCATCCACTTACAGTCCGCCTCCATGAACACGGTCACGCCCGAACTGCTGCAGGAAGCCACCCGCCGGCTGGTTGCCGAATTCCAGCCGGAGGAGGTAATCCTGTTCGGCTCCCGGGCATGGGGAAAGCCCACGGCGGATAGCGACGTGGACCTTCTGGTTATCGTCCGGGACAGCACCGAGAAGCCCGTCAAACGCTCCATCCGCGCCCGCCGCAGTCTCAGCGACCTGCCGTTCGCAAAGGATGTTCTGGTCAAGACGCGGCACGAATTCGACCGCTATCGGAACATCAAGGCATCCCTTGAACATCGGATTTCCGAACAAGGCCAAGTACTGTATGGACCAGGCCAAGGCTGAGCAGGTCCAGGGCTGGTTCATCAAGGCCGGCCACGACCTTGCCTCCGCAAGAAAACTCGCGGACGGCGACAACCCTATCCTCGACACTGCTATTTACCATTGCCAACAGGCCGTGGAGAAAGCCCTCAAAGGCTACCTGGTTCACTGCGACCAGCCCTTCGAAAAAACCCACGACCTGGAAGTATTGGTCAAGCATGCCATTCCCTACCAGCCGGGGTTGGGCGCATGGTTGGAAACCGCCCTGGAACTAACCCCTTACGCCACGCTCTACCGCTACCCCGGAGTGGAAGGAGGACCGGACAAGGACGAATTTGAGGAAGCCTATAAGCAAGCGAAAGCCTTCCACGATTTCGTGCTTTGCCTCCTGCCGGCCCTGAAATAAGCTCGTGCAGTCATCCCGCCTTGTTTTCCCGATATTGCTGCTTGTTGCCCCAGTCTGCCTGCTGGCCGGCATCGGAGCCGGCAGCGCCGGGCTGTCCCTGGCCGACGTGGGGAATGCGCTTCTCGCCGGCCCCTCCGGCGGCATCGCCGCCGACATCGTCTGGCAGCTGCGCCTGCCCCGCGTCCTGTCCGCCTTCGCCTGCGGCGGCCTGCTGGCCCTGGCGGGAGTGCTGCTCCAGGTGCTGCTGCGCAACCCCCTGGCGGAGCCCTACATCCTGGGCGTTTCCGGCGGCGCCTCGGTGGGCGCCCTGTCCGCCATGGCCCTCGGCGCCGGCGTCGCCACCGCCAACCTGGGCGCCTTCGCCGGCGCCCTGGCCAGCGTCGCCCTCCTCCTCGCCCTGGGGCTCGGCGCCGGCCCTTGGAACGCCTACCGCCTGCTGCTCACCGGCGTCGTCCTCTCCGCCGGCTACGGCGCCCTGGTGAGCCTGCTGCTGGCCCTGGCCCCCGGCGAAGGACTGCGGGGGATGCTGTTTTGGCTCATGGGCGACCTGTCACGGGCGGAGCATCCGGGGCTGGTTTTCGCCACCCTTGCCACCGCTCTCGCCGCCGCGAGCTGGCAGGCCCGGGCCCTCGACGTGCTCGCCCTGGGCGAGCTGAAGGCAAAATCCCTCGGCGTGGCGGTGAATCCCCTCCAGGCCAGGCTCTATCTGCTCGCCTCCCTGTGCGCCGCCGCCGCCGTGGCGGAAGCGGGCACCATCGGCTTCGTCGGCCTCATCGTGCCCCATTTCCTGCGCCTTCTCGGCCTCGCCGACCACCGCCGCCTGTTGCCCGCCTCGGTCCTCGCCGGCGGCATTTTCCTGGTCCTCGCCGACACCCTGGCCCGCACCCTGGCCGCCCCCCAGCAGTTGCCGGTGGGCGCCCTGACGGCCCTGCTGGGCGTGCCGACCCTGCTGTTCCTATTGTCGGAGCGCCGCCGTGCTGCGCGCTGACCGCCTCACCCTCGCCGTTCCGGGGCGAACCCTGTGCCGGGAACTGTCCCTGGCGCTGCAGCCGGGCCAGTGCTGGTGCGTCCTGGGACGCAACGGCGCCGGCAAGACCACCCTGCTGCATGCCCTGGCGGGCCTGTCTTCCCCGGCGGCGGGCAGCGTATGCCTCGACGACCGGCCTCTCGACGCCTTCCCCAGGCGAGACCTGGCGAAAAAGACAGGTGTGCTGCTTCAGGATGACGCCCAGCCGTTCTGGGGAACGGTCATGGAATACGTCCTGCTCGGCCGCTACCCCCACCGCCACGGCCTCGCCCGCCTCCACGCCGAAGACGAGGCGGCGGCGAAGTCCGCCCTGGCCGCCATGGGCATGGGCGACGCCATTTCGCGCGCCTTTTCCACCCTGTCCGGCGGAGAACGGCAGCGGGTGCGCCTTGCCGCCCTCCTGGCCCAGTCCCCCGAACTCTACCTGCTGGACGAGCCCTTGCAGCACCTGGACCTGGCCCACCAGGTGGAAACCCTGAACGTCCTGCGTCACTTGGCCGACCAGGGGAAAACGGTGCTGGCCGTGCTTCACGAAACCGCCTGGGCCGGACGCTTCTTCGACCACGCCCTGCTCCTGGGGGAGGACTGGCACGAGGCCGGCCCCGCCGCCGACATCCTCGGCGCCGCCAGTCTGGAAAGGCTCTACCGCTGCCCCATGGAGGAAGTAACGACGGAGCGGGGGCGATATTTCATTCCCCGTGTATAATTAGCCCCATGTCGACAATTACCTGCTTCCAGCCGGCGTTTCCCGGCACCCCTTTCCCAGCATGATCGCCAAACTGATCCGGCGCGTCCTCAAGGCGCCGAAATTCGGCAAGAAACCCCGCACCATTCCCCTCAAGGCCCACGGCATCAGCCGCGACAGCATTTCGCCCTGCGCTCTCAAGGTCACCGACACCCTCCAGAAGGCGGGCTATGATGCCTACGTGGTGGGCGGCGCGGTGCGGGACCTGCTGCTGGGCAGGGAGCCGAAGGATTTCGACGTCGCCACCAACGCCGAACCGGAGGAAGTGCGCGCCCTTTTCCGCCGCTCCCGCATCATCGGCCGGCGTTTCCAGATCGTCCACGTGATGTGCGGCGCCGAAACCATCGAGGTCACCACCTTCCGCGGCTCCGCCGCCGACGAGAACGGCGACCGCCACGAGGACGAAACCGGCCGCATCGTGCGCGACAACGTGTTCGGCACCCTGGAAGAGGACGCGGCGCGGCGGGACTTCACCGTCAATGCCCTGTATTACGACCCCAGCAGCCAGGAGGTGCGCGACTACCACGACGGCGTCAACGACGTCCGCGAAAAGCGCCTGCGCATGATCGGCGACCCGGAGAAACGCTTCCGCGAGGACCCGGTGCGCATGCTGCGGGCGGTGCGCTTCGCCGCCAAGCTGGATTTCCACATCGACCCCGCCACCCGGGCGCCGGTGGCCAAGCTGGGGGACCTGCTGCAGCACGTCCCCGGCGCCCGGCTGTTCGACGAGATGCTCAAGCTGCTGTTCTCCGGCCATGCCCTGCGCGGCGTCCACCAGCTCCGCGCCGAGGGCCTGCACCACGGCCTGCTGCCGCTCCTCGACACCATCCTGGAACAGCCCGGCGGTGAGCGCTTCGTCTCCCTCGCCCTGAAGAACACCGACCAGCGCATTGCCCAGGACAAACCCGTCTCCCCCGCCTTCCTCTTCGCCACCCTGCTGTGGCACGAGGTGCTAGCCGCCTGGCGGAGCCTGGAGGCCCAAGGCATGAAGCCCTTCCCGGCCCTGAGCCAGGCCATGAACGACGTTCTCGCCGCCCAGGAAAAAAAGCTCGCCATCCCCCGCCGCTTCGACGCCACCATGAAGGAAATCTGGAGCATGCAGCCCCGTTTCCAGATGCGCTCCGGCCAACGCCCCTTCCGCCTCATCGAGCACCCCCGCTTCCGGGCCGCCTACGACTTCTTCATGCTGCGCTGCGAGAGCGGCGAGCTGGAGATGGACCTGCTGCGCTGGTGGGACGATTTCATCGACGCCGACAACGCGCAGCGGGAAGCCATGCTGGTGCGGGACGAAGCCCCGGCCAAGAAACGCAAGCGGCGGCGCAAGCCCAACGCCAAGGCCACGGAGGGAGAGGCGCCGCCGGCGCCTGAGGAGCCATGAGCCGAAGCCGCGCCTTCATCGGCCTGGGCAGCAACCTGGAAGAGCCCGAGCTCCAGCTCCTGCGGGCCTTCGACGAACTGGACGCCCTGCCGGACACCCGCCTCGTCGCCCGCTCCTCCCTTTACCGCAGCGCTCCCCTGGGCTACCTGGACCAGCCGGACTTCGTCAACGCGGTGGCGGCAATCGACACCGGCCTCACGCCGCGCCAGCTGCTGGAAACCCTGCTGGCCCTGGAACACCGCCACGGCCGGGTGCGGGACTTCCTCAACGGCCCGCGTACGCTGGACCTGGACATTTTGCTGTATGATGGCCTGACCCTGCACGAACCGGGGCTGACCCTGCCCCACCCCCGCATCCAGGACCGGGCCTTCGTGCTTCTGCCCCTGCTGGAAATCGCGCCGGACTGCGTGGTTCCCGGCCACGGCCCGGCCACGGGGCTGCTCTACAACTGCGAGGACCAGCGGCTGGAAAAGCTTCCCGCCGCCGCATGCGAACCCGATGTTGTTTGACAAATACCGCTACATCGTCGTCGAAGGGCCCATCGGCACCGGCAAGACCAGCCTGGCAAAGCGGCTGGCGGAGCGCTTCCAGGCCGGCCTGCTGCTGGAGAACGCCGAGGGCAACCCCTTCCTGCCCCGTTTCTACGAGGACCCCAAGCGCCACGCCCTTTCCGCCCAGCTGTTCTTCCTCTTCCAGCGCATGAACCAGGTGCAGGAACTGAAGCAGCTGGACCTCTTCGGCCACGCCACGGTGTCGGACTTCTTCCTGGAAAAGGACCCCCTTTTCGCCAAGCTCACCCTGGGGGACGACGAGTACGCCCTTTACCAGCAGATTTACCAGCACATGCGCCCCCAGGCGCCGAACCCGGACCTGGTGATCTATCTCCAGTCGCCCCCCAACGTGCTGGCGGAGCGGGTGCGCCAGCGGGCCATTGCCTACGAGCAGGAGATCAGCGAAAGCTATCTCGCCCGCCTGGCGGACAGCTACAGCGAATTCTTCTACCATTACAATGCTTCGCCCCTGCTCATCGTCAACAACGCCAACCTGAACATCGTCGACCGCCCGCGGGATTTCGAACTGCTGGTGGAACGCATCGGCCAGATGCGCGGCGGGCGCGAATTCTTCAACCTCGCCGACGCCCTCTGAGCGTCGCCACGGAGAGGCCATGGGCACTACCCTCAACACCCTGCGGACCATGAAGCAGACTGGCGAGAAAATCGCCGTCCTCACCTGCTACGACGCCAGCTTCGCCGCCCTCATGGAGGACGCCGGAGTGGACGTGCTGCTGGTGGGAGACTCCCTCGGCATGGTGCTGCAGGGCCATGCCTCCACCCTCCCCGTCAGCCAGCAGGACATGGAATACCACGCCGCCTGCGTCGCCCGGGGGGCGAAAAATGCCTTCATCGTCGCCGACCTGCCCTTCGGCACTTACCAGGAAACTCCCCAGCAGGCCTTCGCCAATGCCGCCCGGCTGATGGCCGCCGGCGCCCACATGGTGAAGCTGGAAGGCGGCAGGGTGATGCTGGAAACGGTGCGCTTCCTCACCGAGCGCGGCATCCCGGTGTGCGGCCACCTGGGCCTGCTGCCCCAGTCGGTGAACCAGCTCGGCGGCTACCGGGTCCAGGGCAAGGGGGAAGCGGACGGCCAGCGCTTGCTGGAAGACGCCCTCGCCCTGCAGCAGGCGGGAGCCGGCATGCTGGTACTGGAAGCCATCCCCGCCGCCTTGGGCAAGGCCGTCAGCGCCGAACTGGCCATCCCCACCATCGGCATCGGCGCCGGGCCGGACTGCTCCGGCCAAGTGCTGGTGATGCACGACATGCTGGGCCTCTATCCCGGCAAGACGGCCAAGTTCGTGAAGAACTTCCTCGCCGGCGCAGACAGCGTCCCCGCCGCCCTGGAGCGCTACGTTCGCGAAGTGAAGAGCGGCGAATTCCCTGCCCCGGAGCACTGCTTCAAATGACCGAACCGATCCACGACGCCGCCGCCCTGCGGGCCCGGCTGGCGAAGGAATCCGCCATCGCCTTCGTGCCCACCATGGGCAACCTCCACGAGGGCCACGTGTCCCTGGTCCGCCAAGCCAGGGAGCATGGCCGCTGCGTGGTGGCGAGCATCTTCGTCAACCCGCTGCAGTTCGGCCCCAACGAGGATTTCGACAAATACCCCCGTACCCTGGACGCCGATTGCGCCAAGCTGGAAGGGTTGGCGGACGTGGTGTTCGCCCCCTCGGTGGCGGAGATGTACCCCGTGCCGCAGCAGATTTTCGTCGAACCGCCTCCGGTGGCCGCCGAACTGTGCGGCGCTTTCCGCCCCGGCCATTTCCGCGGCGTGACCACGGTGGTCCTCAAGCTGTTCAATCTGGTCCAGCCCCAGGCGGCGGTGTTCGGCAAGAAGGATTACCAGCAGTTCTTCATCCTGAAGGAGATGGCGCGCCAGCTGAACCTGCCCATCGTCCTAATCGGCGCCGAAACCCGCCGCGCCGAGGACGGCCTCGCCCTTTCCTCCCGCAACGGCTATCTCAGCGCCGGCGAGCGGGCCGAAGCCACGCGCCTGTACCGCACCCTGTCCCGCCTCCGCGAAGCCCTGCAGGACGGCGAGCGGGATTTTTCCCGGCTGGAGGCCTCCGCCCGGGCCGGCCTGGAAGGCGCCGGCTGGCGCGTCGATTACGTCTCGGTGCGCAGCGCCGATACGCTCCTCGCCCCGCTCCCCGGCGAAACCCGCCTGGTGGTCCTGGCGGCGGCGTGGCTGGGCGGCACCCGCCTCATCGACAACGTCGAAGCCACCCTCTGATTTAGCAGAATTACCGATCGAGGCTATCCTTAGAGGATGAAGCCCGATCACACACCCCGCCTGGCGCCCCGGGAGCGGCTGATGGCCTTCCTGGTCATCGCCTCGGTAAGCCTGCTGGGCGCCTTCGCCATTTTCGAAATCGAATCCGCCCGCATTTCCCATGCCCAGGAGAGAGCCCACGCCCGGGCAACGGAACAGGCCCATGCCATCGAGGAGCGCTTCCATGCCGTGATTTCCGCCAACTACGCCCTGGCGGCAGTCATCCAGCAGAGCCAGGGGAAGGTTGAGCATTTCGAGGTGCTGGCGGACGGCTTGCTGCGTTACCATCGCGGCGTCATCCAGAACCTGCAGCTGGCCCCTCAGGGCATCGTGAGCCAAATCCACCCCCTGGCCGGCAACGAAAAAGCCATCGGCCACAACCTGCTGGCCGATCCCAAGCGCCGCGACGACGCCCTGAAAGCCATCAGCACCCGCTCCCTGACCTTGACCGGACCAGTGAACCTGCGCCAGGGCGGCAACGGCATGATCGCGCGCCTGCCGGTCTTCCTCGCCGGCGGCAAGAACCATTCCCAGGAACGGTTCTGGGGCTTCGTCACCGCCCTGATCCTGACCCCCGATTTTTTGAAAACCCTGGACCTGGGCGCCCTCGACTCACGGGGCTACTTTTATCAACTCACCAAGGCGGAAGGAGACGAAACCCTCGTCATCGCCGCCAACACCTCCGGCCACCCACTCCGGCAAGGCGTCTCGGCGACCGTCAAGGTTCCCAACGGCACCTGGGAGCTGAAGCTGGCGCCCAAGAGGGGATGGATAGACTGGCCCTCCCTGGCGGTGGAACTGGCGCTGCTCACGGGGCTGATCGTCATCGCCTGGCATTTCGTCCTGGCCCAGATCCGGGACTTCGCCCTGCAGCGGGAACTGGCCGAGCGCACCCGCCAGGTGGAGGAATTGAACGCCACCCTGGCCCAACGGGTGGAACAGGAAGTGGCGGCCGGAAGGGAAAAGGACCTGATGCTGATCCAGCAGTCCCGCTTCGCGGAAATGGGGGAGATGATCGGCAACATCGCCCATCAATGGCGACAGCCCCTCAACACCCTGTCCATCCTCATCGCCAACCTGAAGGACGATTGCAATTTCAACGAACTGAGCCCGGAACGGATGGAAGCCTATGCCGCCGAGGCCAAGCTGCACATTCAGCAGATGGCCCGGACCATCGATGACTTCCGCGACTTTTTCCGCCCCCGCCGGGACAAGGTCGAATTCTCCCTCGGCAAGGCCGCCGCCCAAGCGCTCCAGCTGACCGCGGCCGCCATGCGCGACCACAACATCGCCGTCAGCGCCCATGGCTGCGAAAACCTGAACGTCCTCGGCTACCCCAACGAGTTCTCCCAGGTGCTGGTGAACCTGCTCAACAACGCCCAGCAGGCCATTACCGGGCATGGCGAAACAGCGGGCAGAATCGATCTGCGCTGCGGCCAGGAGCAGGGCATGGCCCGCCTCACCGTCGCGGATAACGGCGGCGGCATTCCCCCCGAGGCGCTGCCCAATATTTTCGAACCCTTCTTCACCACCAAGGAACAGGGCACCGGCCTCGGCCTCCCCATGGTTCGGATGATCCTCGAAACCCACATGGGAGGTAGCATCGAAGCACGCAACGCCGCCGACGGCGCCGAATTCGTCATCCGCCTGCCCCTCGCCGCCGCCCCCGAAGGGCCGGCCAATTTGTCAGCCGCGTAAGGTCTTATGTATAATAGATTCCCTTTTTCGTCAGAATCAGGAGAGAGCGCCCCATGCAACGCACCATGCTCAAATCCAAACTGCACCGCGCCCGCGTGACCCATTCCGAGCTCCATTACGAGGGCTCCTGCGCTATTGACGAAACCCTGCTGGAAGCCGCCGACATTCGCGAGTACCAGCAGATCGAAATCTACAACGTCACCAACGGTGAACGCTTCACCACCTATGCCATCCGCGCCGAGCGCGACTCCGGCGTCGTTTCCGTGAACGGCGCCGCCGCCCACAAGGCCAACCCCGGCGACATCGTCATCATCGCCACCTACGCCATCTACAACGAGCTGGAATTGCAGAAATTCGCGCCGGAACTGGTGTACGTGGACGAAAACAACCGCATCATCAACCGCCGCAACCACATCCCCGTCCAGGCGGCATAAAAAACCCTTTTCACGGGGCGGTTGAACGCCCCTTTTCGTCGCGCTAGAATCCGCCGCGGATAGGTAGATTTTCCACGGTGACTCGATGATCAGCAGGCCGATTAGCGACAATCCCCACGCATATATCAGCAATATCCGGCTGCAGCCGGCGGAGCATCCGACCCAGGTTTCCAACCGCTTCGCCCAGCCCAAGACTTCCGCCGCGGCCAACGATGGGGCTTCCGCCCCGCCGGAACAGCAGCCGCAAAACAACGCTCTCGCCCAGGCCCCGACCCCGGCTTCTGCTGGCTATGTAACAGCCGCGCCCGCCATTCAGCCCCTCCCGCCCCCTCCCCCGGCGGCGGGCGGCCGCATCGACGTCTACGCATAAAACCCCGGCTTTTTTAGCTTCCGCCACCGCCTCAGCGGGCGAAGATGAACATCAGATAGGCGAGAAACAGCAGCAAATGCACCATTCCCTGGAGAATGTTGGTGCGGCCGCTGGCGAACGTCACCACGCTGACGGCCAGGGACAGCAGCAGCATGACGAAATCGGCATGCTCCAGACCGAGGAGGATGGGCTTGCCGGTGGCGAGGCTGACCGCCAGGACGGCGGGAATGGTCAATCCGATGGTGGACAGCACCGAGCCGAGGAGGATGTTCACCGAACGCTGCAAGCGGTTGTCCAGGGCGGCCCGCACGGCGCCGATGGACTCCGGCGTCGCCACCAGGATGGCCACGACTACCCCACCCAGGGCCATGGGCGCCCGTAGCCGCTCGATGCCGTAGTCGATGGGCAGCGCCAGTTTTTCGGCCAGATAGACCACCGGCAGCAGGTAGGCCATCAGCATCGCGGCGTGGAAGGCCGTGGAATGAAGCGCCTGGGGTTCACGCCTCCCTTCGCCGCCCTCGTCCTTGAGCATGAAGAATCCCTGGTGGCGGACCGTCTGGATGGCCAGGAAAGAGCCGTACAAACCGACGGACATCAGAATCAGGAAAGCTTCCTGGGAAGGGGAAAGGGTGGGGCCTTCGGTGGAGATGGTGAAATTGGGCAGAATCAGGCCCAGGACGGCCAGGGGAATAATCACGCTCAGGTAGGCGTTGGCCCCCTGGAGGTTGTACTGCTGCTCCCGGTGGCGCAAGCCGCCAAGCAGCAAGGATAGGCCGACCATGCCGTTGAGGAGGATCATCACCACCGCGAACATGGTATCCCGCGCCAGGGTGGGATTGTTCGCGCCGTGCAGCATCATGGTGGCAATCATCATCACTTCGATGGCAATCGCCGACAACGTGAGGATCAGGGTCCCGTAGGGCTCCCCCAGCTTCGCCGCCAGACAGTCGGCATGCCGCACCACCGCCAGGGCCGACCACAGCACCACCGCGAACAGCCACAGAAACACGGCTCCCAGCCAGGAGGAATTATCGAGGCCGCCCAGCAGCGTATCATCGAAGAGAAAAAACGACAGGCTGGTCAGCAGGCTGACGGCAAGAAACCACTCGCCGCGAATGACTTCGCGCATTACCCTCTTGATCGCGCCGCTCACGTTATCCCCGCAGAATGGATAGTCGTTATTGCAGCCTATTCTACTGGTTTGACCAGAGGGGGGACAGGGTCACTCGGGCGGGAGTCAGAAAGGCTCCGCGTTCCGGCCGTCGGGACAGCGGAAGCTGGTGGTGGCGCGCCAATCCGGCCCGAAGGCCTTTTCCAGGATGGCGGGGCTGATTTCCTCGACGGCAAGGCCCCGCCGCCGGAGCATGCAGACAATCTTCAGCGTCAGTTGTTGATGGTGGCTGGCGGCGTCGTGGAAGTTCATGGGCTTGCGTGGGAAAAAATAAGAATTTAATTATTTTATCATAATCTGGACAAACTCCAGATCGAACCCCGGCGCCGAGGCGCTTCCTTATTCCTCCACCGCCACTTTCTCCACCAGCAGCGTATGGAGACGGCGGCTGTCGGCCCGCAGCACGGTGAATTTCAGGCCATCGAAGCTGATCTGCTCGCCCCGCTTGGGCAAATGGCCGAAGCGGTTCACCACCAGGCCGCCCACGGTATCGTAATCCTCGTCGGAGAACTCGCTGCCCATCACCTCGTTGAAGTCGGCGATCTCGGTCAAGGCCTTGACCCGGAAGCGCCCCTGGCGATCGCGGATGATGTTGTCGCCGGCCTCGTCGAAATCGTACTCGTCCTCGATCTCACCAACGATCTGCTCCAGCACGTCCTCGATGGTGATCAGGCCGGCCACGCCGCCGTACTCGTCCACCACGATGGCCATGTGGTTGCGGTTGCTGCGGAATTCCCGCAGCAGGACGTTGAGGCGCTTGGATTCCGGGATGAACACCGCCGGCCGCAGCATGTCCCGCACGTCGAATTCCTCGCCGGCGTAGTAGCGCAGCAGGTCCTTGGCCAGCAGGATGCCGATCACATTGTCCTTGCTGTCCTCGAACACGGGAAAGCGGGAATGGGCGGTCTCGATGACGAAGGGGATGAATTTTTCGGGGGAGTCGGCGATGTCGATGACATCCATCTGGGCGCGGGGAATCATCACGTCCCGCACCTGCATTTCGGAGACGGTCAGCACCCCCTCGATCATGGAGAGGGCATCGCCGTCCAGCAGGTTGCGCTGGTAGGCGGAGTGCAGCAGGGCCACCAGTTGGTCCCGGTCCTCCGGTTCGCGCAGCAGCAGGGCGCTGAGGCGTTCGAACCAGCCCGGTTTCGCAGGGTCGTCCATATTGTTCGGAGCGCTCCGAGTAATGAGAAACGGATGGGGGCTCAGGCCAGCCCCCATCCGTTACCCATCACTTCTCGCCGCCGTAGGGGTCAGCGTACCCCAGCTTGATGACAATTTGGCTTTCCCGATTCTCCATGATTTGCGCCTCGGCGTCATCCTCATGGTCGTAGCCCTGGAGGTGCAGCACGCCATGGACGGTGAGATGGGCATAGTGGGCTTCGGGGCTGATGCCCTGCTCCGCCGCCTCCCGCTCCACCACCGGGGCGCACAGCACCAGGTCGCCCATCAGCCCGGCTTCCGGGGGCAGGTCGTCATAGACGAAGGTCAGCACGTTGGTGGCGTAGTCCTTGCCGCGGTAGTCCCGGTTCAGCTCCCGCCCCTCCTCCGCGCCGACGACGCGGATGGCCACTTCGGCATCCCGTTCCAGGGCGGCCTTGGCCCAGCGGCGGAACAGGGGCCGGGTCGGCATCCCTTCCGCCTTTTCCGCGTACTGGACCGACAGGGTCAGCTTAGGCGCCGGCGTTTTTGGCATGCTGGTCGTAGGCGTTGATGATACGGGCCACCAGGGGGTGGCGCACCACGTCCTCGGCCTGGAAATGAGTGAAGCCGATGCCACGCACGGCCTTCAGCACTTCCTGGGCCTCCACCAGGCCGCTTTTCTGGCCCCGGACGAGGTCGATCTGGGTCACGTCGCCGGTGACCACGGCCTTGGCGCCGAAACCGATGCGGGTGAGGAACATCTTCATCTGCTCCGGCGTGGTGTTCTGGGCCTCGTCGAGGATGATGAAGGCGTGGTTCAGGGTGCGCCCCCGCATGTAGGCCAGGGGGGCGATCTCGATGGTGCCGCGCTCGAACAGCTTGCCCACCTTGTCGAAGCCCATCAGATCGTAGAGGGCGTCGTAGAGGGGACGCAGATAGGGGTCCACCTTCTGGGCCAAGTCGCCGGGGAGGAAGCCCAGGCGCTCGCCGGCCTCCACCGCCGGGCGAACCAGCACCAGGCGCTTCACCAGGTCCCGCTCCAGGGCGTCCACGGCGCTGGCCACGGCGAGGTAGGTCTTGCCGGTGCCGGCGGGGCCGATGCCGAAAGAAATGTCGTGGTCCTGTATCTGGCGCAGGTAGTCGTTCTGGCGCGGCGTGCGGCCGTGCAGATCGGAACGGCGCGTCATCAGAACCGGGATGGCGCCCCCTTCCTGGGCTTCGGGCTCGCCCCGGGTCAGCTCGATCAGACCGAGCTGGATCTCGTCCACGGTCAGGGCCTGCTTGGCGCGGGGGTAGAACTTTTCCAGGGCCGCCACCGCCAGCCGGCAGCGGGCCGTATCGCCGTGGACACTGAAACGCTCGCCGCGGCGGGTAATGGTCACGTCCAAGGCGGTTTCGATCTGGCGCAGGTTCTCGTCCAGCACGCCGCACAGGTTGGCGAGGCGGACGTTGTCCACGGGCTGGAAATCGATGTCGAGGGGGTCGCCGCTCACGATTCGCGCACCACGATTTCACCCCGCAGACTGTGGGGCAGGGCGGCGGTGACGGTGACGTCCACCAGGGTGCCGATGAGACGCGGATTGCCGGCGAAATTCACCACCCGGTTGTTGTCGGTGCGGCCGGAAAGCTCCCGGGCGTCCTTCTTCGACACTCCTTCCACCAGCACCCGCTGCACCGCGCCCACCATGGTGGCGCTGATGGCCTCCGCCTGGCGCTGGAGCTGGGCCTGGAGGCGCTCCAGGCGCTGCTTGGCGATTTCGGGGGCGACGTCGTTGTCCAGTTCCGCCGCCGGAGTGCCCGGGCGGGGGCTGAAAATGAAACTGAAGCTGGCGTCGAAGTTCACCTCTTCCACCAGCTTGAGGGTGGCCTCGAAATCGGCGTCGGTCTCGCCAGGAAACCCGACGATGAAATCGGAGGCGACGGAAATGTCCGGCCGGACCTTGCGCAGCTTGCGGATGATGGACTTGTATTCCAGGGTGGTGTAGCCCCGGCGCATGGCGGCGAGAATGCGGTCCGATCCCGACTGCACCGGCAGGTGCAGGTGGTTGCACAGCTTGGGAATCGTGGCGTAGGCATCGATCAGGCTCTGGCCGAACTCCATCGGATGGGAGGTGGTGAAGCGCAGGCGCTCGATGCCCGGCACCTCGGCCAGGTAGTGGAGCAGCAAGGCCAGGTCGGCGCTGCCGCCGTCGTGCATCTCGCCCCGGTAGGCGTTGACGTTCTGGCCCAGGAGGGTGATTTCCTTCACCCCCTTCTCCGCCAGCCGCACCGCCTCGGCGATGACGTCGTCGAAGGGGCGTGACACCTCGGCGCCCCGGGTATAGGGCACGATGCAGTAGGTGCAGTACTTGCTGCAGCCTTCCATCACCGAGACGAAGGCGCTGGCGCCCTCTACCCGGGCTTCGGGCAGGTGGTCGAATTTCTCGATTTCGGGGAAGGACACGTCCACCTGGGCGCGGCCAGAGGAACGCCGGGCCCGCACCAGCTCCGGCAGGCGGTGCAGGGTCTGGGGACCGAACACCATGTCCACATAGGGCGCCCGGGCGATGATGGCATCCCCCTCCTGGCTCGCCACGCAGCCGCCGACGCCGATGAGGAGATGGGGGTTGTCCCGCTTGAGCTGCTTGATCCGCCCCAGTTCGCTGAACACCTTCTCCTGGGCCTTCTCCCGCACCGAGCAGGTGTTGAGGAGGATGACGTCGGCCTCCTCCGCCTTGTCGGTGGTCTCCATGCCCTCGGCGGCGGCGAGCACGTCGGCCATCTTGGCCGAGTCGTACTCGTTCATCTGGCAGCCGAAGGTTTTGATGAAGACTTTGGGCGCCACGTTACTGACTCGCGGCCTGCCGGGCGGCGGCCTCCTCCTCCGGGGCGAGCAGCCACAGCTGGGCCAGGTTGCCCTGCAAATCCAGCTTGTACAGCACGTAACCGCCGGCCTGGAGGGCAACGGGCAGGATCATGAGGTTGTTGCGGTCGTAGATGCGCAATCCCGGCGCGGCATGATAGACCTGGTCGCCGATGGCGATGGCGGGATAATCGTTGCTTTTCAGTTCCCCGAAAAGAGCGTTCGACGGCAGAATCCGCCCGGCCAGGGACGGCAGGGAAAAGGAGAAAGCCAGGAGAAACAGGAGGGAACGAATAAGTCGCATAACCGGACCGGGAAGACTTGGCGTGGCATCGCCACGCCAAGAGTATCTGGTGGTGATAGGTGGACTTGAACCACCGACCCCAGCATTATGAGTGCTGTGCTCTAACCAACTGAGCTATATCACCCTGTTCAGAAGGGATGCGATTTTGGAGCGTCACCGGACTTTTGTCAAGTGCGGCAGCGTCCCGTGGCGGCGCAAGCCGTCAGACGTTGAACAGGAAATTCATCACGTCGCCGTCCTGCACCACGTACTCCTTGCCTTCGGAACGCATCTTGCCGGCCTCCTTCGCGCCCTGTTCGCCCTTGTAGGCAACGAAGTCCTCGTAACTGATGGTTTGGGCGCGGATGAAGCCCTTCTCGAAGTCGGTGTGGATCACGCCGGCGGCCTGGGGGGCGGTGGCGCCGACGGGGATGGTCCAGGCGCGGACTTCCTTCACCCCGGCGGTGAAGTAGGTTTGCAGCCCGAGCAATGAATAGGCGGCGCGGATGACGCGGTTCAGGCCGGGCTCGTCCAGGCCCATGTCGGCGAGGAACATCGTCTTCTCCTCCGCGTCCAGGTCGGCGATCTCCGCTTCCATGGCGGCGCAGATGGCCACCACCGGCGAGCCTTCGGCGGCGGCGAATTCCTTCACCTTGTCCAGCAGTGGGTTGTTGTCGAAGCCGTCCTCGTTGACGTTGGCCACGTACATGGTGGGCTTCACGGTGAGCAGGAACAAGGGCTTGAGCAGCGCCAGTTCCTCGGGAGCCAGGCCCATGGCGCGCACCGGCTTGGCCTGGTCCAGCTGGACCTTGACCTTCTCCAGCACCGCCACCAGGCGCGCCGCCTCCTTGTCGCCGCCGGACTTGGCGGTCTTGGAGTAGCGGGCCAGGGCCTTCTCCACGCTGGACAGGTCCGCCAGGGCAAGTTCGGTGTTGATGACCTCGATGTCGGAAATCGGGTCCACCCGTCCCGCCACGTGGATCACGTTGTCGTTCTCGAAGCAGCGCACCACGTGGGCGATGGCGTCGGTCTCGCGGATGTTGGCCAGGAACTGGTTGCCCAGGCCCTCGCCCTTGGAGGCGCCCGCCACCAGGCCGGCGATGTCGACGAATTCGACGATGGCGTGCTGCACCCGCTGGGGCTTGACGATCTCGGACAGGGCGTCGATGCGCGGGTCCGGCACCTCGACGATGCCCACGTTGGGCTCGATGGTGCAGAAGGGATAGTTCTCCGCGGCGATGCCCGCCTCGGTGATGGCGTTGAACAGGGTGGATTTGCCCACGTTGGGCAGGCCGACGATTCCGCATTTCATAACCGAAATTCCTTAACAATTGAGCGCCATCGAGCCTAGGGCGGGCATCGTGGGCGTGCTGGACTCAAGCCGGGAACGCTGGCGGCAGAAGCCATAGCGGATTGCAAAACCGCAATCCGCTGCCAGCGTTCGAATTCTGGATCAGTTTTGTCTTAAAAAACCGCGATTATACCTCTCTCGGGGCATCCCTTTCGCAAACCGTTTCCCGCCCCCCCCACGTTTTTATATACTGGCTTGACCCGGCAAACGAAACGGGCATTGCCGCCCCGGACGGCCAGACAATAAATCATCAACAAAAACATGCTATTACTCGAACTCGTTCTGATGTTGTTGCTGTGCGCCGTGGCGCTGGGGTGGGTGGCGCGGCACTTCAAATTCCCCTACCCCATCGCTCTGGTCGTGGGCGGCGCGGCGCTGGGGTTCATCCCGAAACTGCCACAGTTCCCCTTCGACCCCCAGTTGATTCTCATCCTGGTGCTGCCCCCCATTCTGTACCAGGCGGCCCTGCTCACGTCCTGGACCGACTTCAAGGCCAACATCCGCCCCATCGGCCTTCTCGCCATCGGCCTGGTCGTCGTCACCACCCTCGCCGTCGGCGCGGCGCTGAAGCTGGCGGTCCCCGGCGTCCCGTGGGCCGCCGCCTTCGTCCTCGGCGCCATCGTCTCGCCCCCCGACGCGGTGGCCGCGACCGCCATTCTGTCGCGGCTGAATATCCCGCGGCGCATCGTCACGGTGCTGGAAGGGGAGAGCTTGGTCAACGACGCTTCCGGACTGGTGCTGTACAAGTTCGCCATCGCCGCGGTGCTGACCGGCACATTTTCCCTTGCCGGCGCCAGCCTCCAGTTTGCCAGCGTCTCCGCCGGCGGACTGGTCACCGGCGTCCTTCTCGCCTTCGTTTTCATCGCCATTCACCGCCGGCTGAACGACCCGTTCATCGAGGTCCTCACCACGCTCACCATTCCCTACGTCACCTACATCGCCGCCGAATCCGTTCACGTTTCCGGCGTGCTCGCGGTGGTGGCCGCCGGCCTGGTGCGCGGGCGCTACGCGCCAGAAATCGTATCGGCCGAAATGCGCATCATCGCCCGTTCCGTGTGGAACATCCTGACCTTCATCCTCAACAGCCTGATTTTCATGCTGATCGGCATCCAGATGTCGGACGCCATGGAAAAACTGACCAAATACTCGATCACCGAACTGGCGGGCTGGGGGATATTCATCAGCGTCGTCGCGGTCGCCGTTCGCTTCGCCTGGGTTTACCCCGCCAGCCACCTGCCGCGCATGCTGAGCAGGCGCCTGCGGGAACAGGAATCCCCGCCACCAAACCCGGAACTGTTCATCATCAGCTGGTGCGGCATGCGCGGCATCGTTTCCCTCGCCGCCGCTTTCGCGCTGCCCCTCACCCTTCCCAGTGGCGAGCCCTTTCCCTATCGCGACCTGATCGTGTTCCTGACTTTTTTCGTGATTGCCGTGACGCTGGTGGGGCAAGGATTAACGCTGCCTTCATTTATTCGCAAGCTGAAGGTGGGCTCCGACTGGAGCATGCAGCGGGAACAGCAACGGGTGCGGGCCGCGATGGGCGCCGCCGCGATCGCGGCCATCGACGACATCGTGAAGACCGAGAACGCCCCCGACGAATGGGCGGATCAGCTGCGGGCAGAAATCACCGGCCGGCTCTCCGTCGCCGCTCCCGAAGGCCTGGAGCTCAGCCCCAAAGCCGCCTTGGTCATGCGCCTGCGCCAGGCGGCCATCGCGGCGGAACGCAAGGAGCTGATCCGCCTTTGGCGGAACAATGAAATCAGCGACGAAGTCATGCACCACATCGAAGAAATCCTGGACTACCAGGAAGCCCATCTGTAGCGACGGCCCGCCGTACCCTTACTTGGTATGCAGCCAGCGCATGGCGCCGGCGAAATCTCCCCGCGCCAGGGGGCCGACGACGGCCAGCGATTGCTCCAGGGCCTCGCCGATAGCCTCGGCCTCTTCCTTGCGCGGCGGGTGGAGCACGAAATCCGCCACCCGCGCCCGGTCGCCGGGATGGCCGATGCCCAGGCGCAGGCGCCAAAAGTCCGGCGTCTTGAGGGCGGCGGCGATATCCCGCAGACCGTTGTGGCCCGCGTGGCCGCCGCCTTTCTTCAGCTTGGCCGCTCCTGGCGGCAGGTCCAGTTCGTCGTGGACCACCAGGATTTCGCTCGGCGCGATCTTGTAGAAAGCCGCCAGGGCCGCCACCGAGCGCCCGCTGGCGTTCATGTAGGTCTGGGGCTTGAGGAGCCACACTTCCTGCCGCTCCAAGGAGGTCTTCGCCGCCAGGCCATGGAATTTTGCCTCGGCGCGGAAGACGGCATGGCCGTCGGCCGCCAGCCGCTCCACCAGCCAGAAGCCGGCGTTGTGGCGCGTCGCTTCGTATTCCTTGCCGGGATTACCCAGGCCGACGATGAGGCGGATGCCGTTGTCCATGCTATCCATCGCTGCAGCTCAAAAAACAAGGCCCGTCGCCGGGGCGACGGGCCGTTGCCGGAAGAAGCGCCGCTTACTCCGCCGCCTCGCCCTCGGCAGCGCCCAGGCCGCCACGGGGAACGGGGATGGAGACCACCGCCTTGTCGTTGCCGTGGGACAGGTCGACGAACTCGACGCCCTTGGGCAGCTTGATCTGGGACAGGTGGATGGAGTGCCCGGCTTGCAGCTCAGCCAGGTCCACTTCGATGAACTCGGGCAGGTCCTTGGGCAGGCAGGCCACGTCCGCTTCGGTCATGACGTGGGTGACGGTGCTGTGGGCCAGCTTCACGCCGGGGGCCACGTCGGCGTTGACGAAGTGGAACGGCACCTTCATGTGGATCTTTTCCTTGGCGTTGACGCGCTGGAAGTCCACGTGCAGCACTTCGGGCTTGTAGGCGTGCATCTGGGTGTCGCGCAGCAGCACCTGCACTTTTTTCTTGCCGTCCAGCATCATGGTCAGCACGGAGGCGTGGAAAGCCTCGCTGCGCAGGGCATGGTACAGCTCGTTGTGGTCCAGGTCGACGGCCATGGCGTCTTCGCCGCCGCCATAGACGATTCCGGGTACGCGGCCGGCGCGACGCAGGCGGCGGCTCGCACCCGATCCCTGCAGTTCGCGCTTGTTGGCGTTGATTTCGAGTTTCATCGTTTTCTCCTAAAGTACGCCGCCCGCGACCAGGCGACGTGTTGCAAAAGCGGGGCAGGAAGCCCTGTCCCGCGAATCCTTATTCCATGAACAGCGAGCTGACGGACTCGTCGTTGTTGATGCGGCGCACCGTCTCGGCCAACAGTTCGGCGATGCTGATCTGGCGGATGCGGCCACAGCGCTTGGCTTCTTCCCGCAGGGGAATGGTGTCGGTGACCACCAGTTCGTCCAGGGCGGAATTTTCGATGCGCTCCACCGCCGGCCCGGACAGCACCGGGTGGGTACAGTAGGCGCGCACGCTGGCGGCGCCGTGCTCCTTCAGGGCGTTGGCGGCTTCGCACAGGGTATTGGCGGTGTCCACCAGGTCGTCCATCAGCACGCAGTTGCGGCCGCGGACGTCGCCGATGATGTGCATCACCTTGGCCACGTTGGGCTTGGGGCGGCGCTTGTCGATGATGCCCAGGTCGCAGTCCAGGCGCTTGGCGATGGCCCGGGCGCGCACCACGCCGCCCACGTCGGGGGACACCACCATCAGGTTGTCGAAGTTGTTCTTCCAGATGTCGCCCAGCAGGATGGGGGCGGCATAGATGTTGTCCACGGGGATGTCGAAGAAGCCTTGGATCTGGTCGGAGTGGAGATCCATGGTCAGCAGCCGGTCGACGCCGACGCCGGCCAGCATGTCGGCCACCACCTTGGCGGTGATGGGCACCCGGGCGGAACGGGGACGGCGGTCCTGGCGGGCATAGCCGAAGTAGGGGATGACGGCGGTGATGCGGCCGGCGGAAGCGCGCTTGAGGGCATCCACGATGACCATCACTTCCATCAGGGTCTCGTTGGTGGGCGCGCAGGTGGACTGCAGCACGAACACGTCCTTGCCGCGCACGTGGTCGAGGATCTCGACCATCACCTCGCCGTCGCTGAAGCGCCCGACCGTGGCGCGCCCGAGGCGGGTGTTGAGATGCTTCGCCACATCCTCGGCCAGCTTGGGATTCGCATTGCCGGTAAAAATAATCAAGTCGCGGTTCGCCACGCCCATCCCCTGAAAGAAAAAAGCGTGTAACCAGGCAGATACACGCTTTTATTTTTTGGCAGGGGCGGCTGGACTCGAACCAACGAATGCCGGAATCAAAATCCGGTGCCTTACCAACTTGGCGACGCCCCTAGAAACCTAGCTTGCAAACTCGTACAACGGGTGCCGGTCCATTCCGGCGGCCACGAATCCCTTCATGGTCTCCGGTCGCGCGTCGAACACCTGCCGCGCCTCCTCCCGCGTGGCAAACGCGGCGAAGACACAGGCGCCCGACCCGGTCATCCTGGCATCGCCGAATTGCTTCAGCCAGCCAAGGTGCTCGGCCACCGACGGGTGCTTGCGGCACACCACCGGCTCGAGGTCATTATGCCCCTGGCCCGTTGAAAAGTCCGCTATTTTGATGGGAATCGTATCCCGTGTCAATTCCCGGTCAGCAAAAATTTCCGGGGTCGAGACATGGACCGGCGGCACCAGCACCACGTACCACGCGGGGGGCAGTTCCACCGCCTGCAGCACCTCCCCCACCCCCTCGGCGAAGGCGCTGCGGCCGAAGACGAACACCGGCACGTCCGCCCCCAGAGTCAACCCCAGCCGCTGCAATTCCGTCCGTGGCAGGTTCAACCGCCACAACCGGTTGAGGGCCAGGAGCACGCTAGCAGCGTCGGAACTCCCGCCCCCCAGCCCGCCCCCCATGGGCAGGCGCTTTTCCAGCTGGATATCCACCCCCAGGGCGCACCCCGTCTCCCGCTGCAGCAGGCGGGCGGCGCGGACGGCGAGGTCCTGCTCGGGGTCGAGGCCGGGAAGGGGGTTGGTCCGCGCCACCCGGCCATCGTCGCGCAGGGCAAGGCGCAATTCGTCGCCATAATCGAGAAAGCGGAACACGCTTTGCAGCAGGTGGTAGCCGTCCGGCCGGCGGCCGACCACATGCAGGAAAAGATTCAGCTTGGCGGGAGCCTGGCAGATCAGCACGCCGCTCACCGGTTCCCTCCTTGCCAAGAGCTCACGGCCAGCTTGACCTCCAGGTTGTCCCGGCGCATCACGGTAAGGGTCGGCACGCCATCGGCGCCGCGCTCCCACTCGATCTTCCACCCCCACTGACGCAATCCTCCTTCGCTCAACTGGTAAACACCCGGCGCTGGAAAACCGCGCACCCAATAGGGCAGTCCCGCCAGGGGTAGACGCCAGCCCAGCACCTGCTCGGTGAGCGACTCGGCATCCGGGGCGGAGTAGGTCTTGCGGTCGGAAGTGGCCAGCGTCACCCCGTCGGCATTTCGCACCAGCTGGGCCACCCCCTGGCCGAGGGGGGTGAAGAGGAGCATATCGTCGTCGGCCAGGGCGTGACGCCAGCGCAGGTTGCCGAAGAAGCCCTGTCCATCGTAAATCACGCTCAACTTGCCGCGGAGGGAAAAGGCTTGGTCGGGCACGGTCGCCGCAATGGCCGGCGCGCCGCTCGGCCCTTGGGAGGGAAGCTCCGCGCAGCCGGCCAGAAGCGCCACCGCTCCCAGGCACAGGAAACGGCCCAGCATGCCGAAATTCATTGGGGCGGCTGGAATTTCTTGATGGCGGCGAGGAGCGCTTCGTTGTCCGGATTGTTTTTGAGCGCCTCGGCCCAGACCCTTTTCGCCTCGTCCTTGTGGCCCCGTGCCCAGAGGACCTCTCCCAGGTGGGCGGCGATCTCCGGATCGGGCTTGGCGGCCAGGGCCTGGCGCAGGTAGCCCTCGGCCTTCGCCAGGTTGTGGCGGCGATAGGACAGCCAGCCCAGGCTGTCGAGGATGAAAGGATCGTCCGGGGAAAGCTGGTTCGCTTTCTCCAGCAGTTTCTGGGCCTCGTCCAGCCGCTCGTTGCGGTCGGCGAGGGTATAGCCGAGGGCGTTATAGGCCTGGGCGAAATCCGGCTTGAGCTGGATCGCCTTGCGCAGGTTTTTCTCCAGCACGTCGAGGCGGCCGATCTTCTCCGCGGCCAGGGCCTGGTCGTAGAGCAGGTCGGTATGCTTGGGCTGCTTCTTCAGCGCCTTGTCCAGCACGTCGTAAGCTTGTTGGTAGCGCTTGTAATCCCGCAGCAGCTGGGCTTCGGCCAGGGCCAACTGGGCCTGCTGCTGCAGGTCCGCCGGCTTCACCTGGTGGAAACGCTCCAGCCCTTCCTCCAGCTTGCCCTGCTTCGCCAGGAGATTGGCGATGCGGATTTGCGCCGTCACGTAGGACTCGCCCTCGCCCACCTTGCCGTAACGCTCCAGAGCCTCGTCAGGCCGGTTGCGTGCCTCGCTCACTTGGCCGAGATAGAGATAAACCGTGTCGGCATCGCCGTAGTTATGCGCCAGGGCCTGCTGCAACTGCTCTTCGGCGCCGTCCAGGTCCCCCAGTTGCAAGGACAACAGGCCGACAGCCAAGGACACTTCGGGGCTGCCGGGAAAATCCGCCATCAGGCGGCGGAATTGGTTTCTGGCTTCAGCGTAATCCTTTTCGCCCACCAGCAGCCTGGCGTAGGCAAGGCGCACTTCCCGGGCCTTGGGGTGTTCCTGCAAATAGGATTGGTAGAAGGCCTTGGCCTCCGCCGGGGAACCGTGGCGCAGGACTTCCCCCTCGAACAGCACCGCCCCCTCCCAATCGGGCCGCAACTGACGCGCCGCACGGATTTCCTCCAGGGCCCGGCCCCGCTGCTGAGCCCCCCAGGCGGCGTAGGCCACGGCGTAATGGGCCTCGGGAAGGGAGGGATAAGGCTTGGCCAGGTCTTCCACCAGTTTGAGCACGGCCTTGCGGTCGGTCTGCTTGGCGAACAGGCCGTTCAATTGCAAAAAGCCCTTGGCCCGGTTGACCGCATCGGCGGCGATCAGTTTTTCCAGCAGGGGCCGCACCTCGCCCAGCTTGCCGTTGTTGAGCATCAGGGCCACGACCGTCTGCTGGGCCTTGAGGGATTCCGGCTCCAGTTCCAGCCACAGCTTCGCCGCTTCCAGGGCGGCATCGTAGCGGCGGGCGAAGAGGGACACCTCCGTCGCCCGCTGGGCCAGGCGCGGGTCGCGGGTGCTCTTGGCCAGGTCCAGGTAGGCCTCCGAGGCGAGGGGCGCCTCGCCGCGCTGACCGGCCACCTCGGCCAGGAGGAATTCGTACAGTACCTGTTCGGTCAGTTCCTGCTTGGGGAGATTGGCCGGCGACTCGACGGCGGCCGGCTTGGCTCCCTGGGCAAGAGCGGAATCGGGGGCTTTCTTGGCCTGCATGGGCGCGCAGGCGGCCAACAGCAGGGCGGTCGCGAGAACGGAAAGCCGCCCCGCCTTGACGAAGGATGATTTGGGCACGATATGCGGAAGCTCGGTCAAAGCCTGTGTCGTCTACAATAGGCTGTCATATTAGGGTATATTTAGGCCTTCTCACAAGCGGCCGCTCTGTTGGGCGGTCCTTAAATTTCGCCAACCATGCCGACCCCCACCCTCAGCGCCCACAACCTGGTCCGAGCCTACGGACCCCACACCGCCGTGGACCACGTCAGTTTCGAGCTTCACCGGGGGGAGGTACTGGGCTTCCTGGGCCCCAACGGGGCGGGAAAATCCACCACCATGCAAATGCTCACCGGCAACCTGGCCCCGACCGCGGGCAGCATCCGCATCTGCGGCGTGGACTTGCTCGAACACCCCACCACCGCCAAGGCCCACCTCGGCTATCTGCCCGAAACGCCCCCCCTCTACCGGGACCTGACGGTGGACGAGTTCCTTGCCCTGGCCGCCCGCCTGCACCGGGTGGCGAAAGGGGAAATCGCCGCCGCCGTGGCGCGGGCGAAAGAGCGCTGCGGCCTGAAGAAAGCCGGCAAGAAGCTGATCGCCTCCCTGTCCAAGGGCTACCGGCAGCGGGTGGGCATCGCCCAGGCCATCGTCCACAACCCCCAGGTGGTGATCCTGGACGAGCCGACGGTGGGCCTGGACCCCCTGCAGATACGGGAAATCCGTTCCCTGATCCGGGAGCTGGGGGGCGAGCACAGCGTGATCCTTTCCACCCACATCCTGCCCGAAGTCGAAAGCACCTGCGACCGGGTGCAGATCATCAACGACGGCAAACTGGTCTTCCAGGATACCCTCTCCAGCCTCCAGCAGCGGATGGGCAGCAGCAGCCTGGAAGAGGTATTCGTGCAACTGGTCGTCAACGAGGAGGCCGCGCCGTGATTGTCGCCGTCGCCCGCAAGGAGCTGCGCGCCCTGTTCGGTTCCCCCCTGGCCTGGAGCGTCCTGGCGGTGCTCCAGGCGCTGCTGGCCTATATTTTTCTCGGCCAGCTGGACGCCTACCTGTCCCTCCAGCCCCGCCTCACCCAGATCGCCAATCCTCCCGGGGTAACGGAGATGGTGGCGGCCCCGCTCTTCTCCGCCGCGGCCCTGGTGCTGCTGATGGCCGTCCCTCTTCTCAGCATGCGCCTCATCGCCGGCGAGCGGCGGGACCGCACCCTGGTATTCCTCCTCTCCGCCCCCCTGACCCTGACGGAAATCGTCGCCGGCAAGTTCCTCGGCCTGCTGCTGTTCCTCGCCGCCGTGGCTACGCTGCCGCTGCTGATGGCCCTTTCCCTCTACGCCGGCGGCACCCTGGACCTGGGGCTGATTCTCGCCAATTTCCTCGGGCTGCTGCTCCTGGCCGCCGCTTTCGCCGCCCTGGGGCTGTTCCTCTCCAGCCTCACCGCCTCCCCCACCGTGGCCGGCATCGCCAGCCTGGGGGCCTTCCTCGGCCTGTGGGTCATCAACATGGCCGTCAGCGATCCGGACAGCGCCCTCAACACCCTGTCCCTGCTCAAGCATTTCGAAAGCTTCAACCGCGGCCTGATCGACACCGCCGACATCGCCTATTTCCTCCTCTTCACGGCGCTGTTCCTGGCTTTTACCGTGCGCCGCCTGGACAACGAGCGGCTGGGGGGCTGAAGCGTGAAAATGAACCGCTCCACCCGCCTCAAGCTCAAACTGCACAACCTGCTGTTCGCCGTCCTGCTGCTGGCCGCGGCCGCCCTGCTGGCCGTGCTCGGCCAGCGCTATCACGGCCAGTGGGACGCCACCCTCAACGCCCGCAACTCTCTCAGCCAGGCCAGCCTGCGCGTCCTTCACGCGGTCCAGGGACCGGTCACCATCACCGCCTACGCCACCCGCCAGGATGCCCGCCTGGGCGACATCCGCAAGCTGATCCAGGAAAGCATGGCTCCCTACCTGCGCGCCAAACCCGACATGAGCCTGCGTTTCGTCGATCCCTCGGAGCAGCCCAAGCTGGCCAAGGAAGCGGGGGTCAAGCTCAACGGCGAGATGGTGGTGGCCTACGGCAAGCGCAGCGAGCACCTGACGGTGCTCAACGAAGAAACCCTGACCAACCTGCTGATGCGCCTGGCCCGTTCCAGCGAGCGCCAGGTGCTGTACCTGGACGGCCACGGCGAACGCAAGCTGGACGGCATCGCCAACTACGACCTGGGGGATTTCGGCCGTCAGCTGCGGGACAAGGGCTTCCTGACCGCCCCGCTCAATCTCGCCCTGGCCCAGGACGTGCCGGTCAACGCCGCCCTGCTGGTGATCGCCAGCCCCCAGGTGGACGTCCTGCCCGGCGAAGAGGCCAAGATCGAGCGCTATCTGGACAAGGGCGGCAATCTGCTGTGGCTGATCGACCCCGAGCCCCTCCACGGCCTTCAGCCCCTGGCCGACAAGCTGGGGCTGGCGCTCAACAGCGGCATCGTGGTGGACCCCGCCGCCCAGGATTTGAGCCTGCCCCCCACGGTGGCCCTGGCTACCGCCTACGGCTACCATCCCGTCACCCAATACTTCAACCTGCTGACCGTCTTCCCCCTCGCCCGCCAGATCGGCATCGACGAACGGCGGGGCTGGCACTCCACCGCCCTGGTGGAAGCCGCGCCACGGGGGTGGGTGGCCACGGGCAAGTTGGAAGGCGACCTGCGCTTCGACTCCAAGCGCGACATCCCCGGCCCCGTCACCCTCGGCATCACCCTCGAGCGCCAGGTGGAAGACAAATCCCAGCGGGTGGCGGTGATCGGCAACGGCGCCTTCCTGTCCAACACCTACCTGGGCAACGGCGGCAACCTGGACCTGGGGGTGAACCTGGTCAACTGGCTCGCCGGCGACGACCGCCTGATCGCCATCCAGCCCCGGGCCAAGGTGGACAATTCCCTGGTGCTGAACAAGACCTCCGCCGCCATCATCGGCCTCGGCTTCCTCGTCGGCCTCCCCCTGGCCTTCCTGGTCGCCGCCGTGGCGATCTGGCGCCGCCGCCGGAACGGATGAAGGCCCGCCTGCTGCTCAATATCGCCCTCGCCGCGGCGGTGATCGCGCTGGCCCTGGCGGTGTGGCTGGACCCCGCCCCCCAAGCCAGCGCCTACCCCCTGTCCGGCCTCGAACCCGAAACGGTGCGGCAAATCCGCATCGACAAGCCCGGCCAAGCCGCCGTGGTACTGGAAAAAACCGCAGCCGGGTGGCGCCTTGCCGCCCCCTTCGCCGCCCGTGCCGACGCCATCCGGCCCGAAAGGCTGCTGGCCCTGCTGTCCGTCACCTCGCCCGAACGCTTCGCCGCCACGGACCTGGCGCGCTTCGAGCTGGACAAGCCCCTCCTCACCCTCACCCTGGGCAGCCAGCGCTTCGCCTTCGGCGGCCTCAACCCCCTCTCCCAGCAGCAGTACGTGGCCACCGGCGGCAACGTCTTTCTCATCGACCCCCAGCTTGCCTCGGATGCCTACGTCAAGGCCGCCGATTTCGCCGCCAAGAATCTCCTGGCCCCGAACGAGCAGCCCATCGGCTTCGACCTGCCGGAACGCAAGCTGGAACGGGATGGAAACGGCAAGTGGAGCGCCATCCCGCCCTTGCCTGACGTGACCCAGGACGGCTTCAACCGCTTCGCCGACGAATGGCGCAACGCCTCCGCCCTGCTGGTGCAGCCCTACGACGGCAGCAAGCCCCTGCGCGGCCTGCGCCTCCATTTCGCCGATGGCCGCGGCCTGAATCTGGCGGTCATCCAGGAGCGCCCCGATTTCGTGCTGCTGCGGGAAGACGAGAAGCTCCAGTACCATTTCCTGCCGCAAATGGCCGAGCGGCTGCTCCAGCCCAAGTAAGCATGCCCGAGTTGCCCGAAGTCGAAGTCACCCGGCGCGGCCTGGAGCCCCATCTGGCCGGCAAGCGCCTTCTCGGCGCGGTGGTGCGCGACCCCCGCCTGCGCCATCCCGTCCCCGACGGCTTGGCCAAGACCCTCGCCGGCCTTACCGTCGGCGCGATCTTGCGGCGGGGAAAGTATCTGCTGCTGGACTGCGGTTCGGGCTGGCTGATCCTGCACCTGGGCATGTCCGGCAGCCTGCGGGTCCTGCCTGCCGCCGCGCCGCCGGAAAAGCACGACCACTTCGACCTGCTGCTGGAAGACGGCCTTTGCCTGCGCCTGCGGGACCCGCGGCGCTTCGGCGGCGTGCTCTGGACCGCAGAGGACGCCCTCGGCCACCCGCTCCTGGCGTCCCTGGGCGTCGAGCCCCTCGGCCCCGACTTCAACGGCGCCGCCCTCCACGCCCTCACCCGCAACCGCCGGGCGCCCATCAAGCAGGTGCTGATGGACGGCAAGACGGTGGTGGGCGTGGGCAACATCTACGCCAGCGAATCCCTCTTCCGCGCCGGCATCGACCCCCGCACTCCCGCCCACAAGCTGGGACCGAAGCGCTGCGCCCGCCTCGCCGAGACGGTGCGGCAAACCCTGGAACGGGCCATCGCCGCCGGCGGCAGCACCCTGCGCGATTTCGTCGACCCCTCGGGGAAACCGGGCTATTTCCCCCAGCAATACTACGTCTATGGCCGCGAGGGGCAGCCCTGCCGCGTCTGCGGAACGCCGATCCGGGCCATCCGCCAGGGACAGCGCTCCACCTTTTATTGTCCCCGTTGCCAGTCCTAAGCCGGCTCCAGGCTTGCCGCCAGGCCCCGAACGCAGCCGAATTCATTGATTGGCAATGAACTTGATGTAGAATTGGGAAAAAATTAGGAGGATGGATTCGCCGTGGTCAATCAGGACCTGGTCGCTCACTTCGAGGCCTACAGCGCTTGGCGCGCCAACCTGTCCGGCAGCCTCACCGACCTGCGCAACTGGCTTGCGGAACAGGGGCTCAACGACGCCCAGACCGACCTGCGCCTGCAGCACCTGCTTGACCGCCTGCGGGACGACAAGCTGTACGTGGCCTTTGTCGCCGAGTTCTCCCGGGGCAAGTCCGAGCTGATCAACACCCTCTTCTTCGCCGACTACAAGCAGCGTCTCCTGCCGTCCAGCGCCGGCCGCACCACCATGTGCCCCACCGAACTGCTGTACGAGGCGGACAAGGAGCCCTGCATCCAGCTCCTGCCCATCGAAACCCGGGCCAGCCACGCCCCCACCGCCGAATACAAGCGCCACGGCGACGAATGGCAAACGGTCCCCCTCGACATTCAGTCCCGGGAAGCCATGGCCGACGCCTTCAAGCAGGTAAGCCAGACCAAGCGGGTATCGGTGGAGGACGCCACCCGCTACGGCCTTTACGACGCCGGCGACGACGCCAATCTCCTCGCCGTCGGCGCCGACGGCCAAGTGGAAATCCCCGCCTGGCGTCACGCCGTGATCAATTTTCCCCACCCCCTGCTGAAACAAGGGCTGGTGATCCTCGACACGCCCGGCCTCAACGCCATCGGCACCGAGCCGGAGCTGACCCTCAACCTGCTGCCCAACGCTCACGCGGTGTTGTTCATCCTCGCCGCCGACACGGGCGTCACCAAGAGCGACATCGAGGTGTGGCGCAACTATATCGGCAACCCCCAGGGTCAGCAGAAGGGCCGGCTGGTGGTGCTGAACAAGATCGACGGCCTGTGGGACGACCTCAAGTCGGAAGCGGAAATCGACCGGGATATCGCCCAGCAGGCGGAGAAATGCGCCGCCCTCCTCGGCCTGGATACCGGCCGGGTGTACCCGGTCTCCGCCCAGAAGGGGCTGGTGGCGAAAATCCAGGACAACGCCCCGCTCCTCGAGCGCAGCCGCCTGCCCGCCCTGGAGCGCGCGCTCTCCGACGAACTGATTCCCTCCAAGCAGGAAATCGTGCGGGACAACATCCGCAGCGAGGCGGAAGACATCCTCGCCGCCACCCGAGGCATCCTGGACACCCGGCTGGCCGGCATCCGCGAGCAGGCCGACGAGTTGAACGGCCTGCGGGACAAGAACCAGGAAGTGATCCTCCACATGATGGAAAAGGTGGACCGGGAGAAAGAAGAATTCGACAAGAGCCTGCAGCGCTTCCAGGCCCTGCGCAACGTTTTCTCCCAGCAAAGCCGCTCGCTGTTCACCCTTCTCGGCCTCGACGCCGTCCGCCTGGAGGCGGAGAACACCCGCGCCGCCATGCAGGCCAGTCTGTTCACCAAGAGCATGCGCGAGGCCATGGATAGCTTCTTCAAGGGGGTGAACGAGCGCATCGACAAGTCCGGCGAACGGGTGGATGAAGTCAAGGCGATGATGGACAGCATCTACCAGAAGTTCAACGAGGAGCACGGCATCAGCCTCGCTCCGCCGGCGCCCCTGTCCACATTGGAATACCGCAAGCGCATCGAAAAGCTGGAAAAGGTGTACCAGGAACACTTCAGCTCCACCTTCAACCTGCTCAACATCGACAAATCGACCCTGATCAACAAGTTCTTCGAGACCATCGCCAACCAGGTGGTTCAGGTGTTCGAAAGCGCCAACCGCCACACCGAAAAGTGGCTCGCCGCCCTCATCTCCCCCATGGAAACCCAGGTGCGGGAGCACCAGTTGCAACTGCGCCGCCGCATGGAGAGCATCAAGCGCATCCACAAGGCCACCGCCACCCTGGAAGACCGGGTGGAGGAGCTGAAGCAGATGGAAGCCGCCCTGCTCAAGCAGCAGGGGGAGTTGGAGATCATCCAGCAGAGCCTGGAAAATGCCTTGACCTTGGCGCCAGGCGGCCGGCATCTGGAAAGCGCCGCCTGAGCGCGCAATACCGCGGCAGCCAACAAAAAGGCCCGCGGGGTTTCCCCCGCGGGCCTTTTTGCTCAGGCGGTCACGTTCAGCCGGTCAGCTTCTCGTACTTGGCCTGGAGTTCTTCCTTGCTCTCGGTGTGCTTGGGATCGACGATGATGCAGTCCACGGGGCACACTTCGATGCACTGGGGAGTGTCGTAGTGGCCCACGCACTCGGTGCACTTGGCGGGATCGATGATGTAGATTTCATCGCCCTGGGTAATGGCGCCGTTGGGGCATTCGGGTTCGCACACGTCGCAGTTGATGCACTCGTCGGTAATCATCAGAGCCATAGCTTCTCTTCCTTCGTCAAAGATTTAATTAACAAAACCGCTCGTTCAATCTGGCCTGGATCAGCGGGTGGACAAACCGGCTGACGTCGCCCCCCAGGGAGGCGATTTCCCTGACCATGCTGGACGAAACAAACATGAATTCCTCGCCCGGCGTCAGAAACAAGGTCTCCACCTTAGGGTAGATTACCCGGTTCATCCCCGCCAACTGGAACTCGTACTCGAAGTCCGACACCGCGCGCAAACCGCGCAGGACGACGTTCGCCCCCTGTTCCTCGACAAAATGCATCAGCAGTCCGGAGAATCCCATCACCTTCACGTTGGGATAGGCGGCCAGCACTTCCGACGCCATGGCGATGCGCTCGGCGAGGGAAAAGTACGGCCCCTTCTCGCGCCGCTCGGCCACGGCGACCACCACCTCGTCGAAAAGCCGCGCTCCGCGCCGCACCAGGTCCTCGTGACCGCGGGTCAACGGGTCGAAGGTGCCGGGATACACCGCCTTGATCATTCAGCCATCCCTTCCTCGGGCCCGTCAGTCGGGCGCAGCAGATAGTAGAACACGCCACCGGCCTTGCCCTGGCGCCAGACCGTCCATTCCGGTCCCAATTCCAGGGGGGCGCCATTCTCGGCGTACACCATCCCGTCCGGCAGCAGCCAGCCCCTGGCCAGGGGCAACACCCTGGCCAGCATATCAGACTGGTAAGGGGGGTCGAGAAAAACCAGGTGGAATTTTCGCCGGTTGCGGGCTGCGTATTCTAACGCATCCCCGCGAATCAATTCCACATTTTGCGCTTTCAGGGCCTGCGCGCTGGCCTGCAAGGCCCGGAAAACCACCGGCTCACGCTCCACCATCACCACCGACCGCGCCTGCCGGGACAGGGCCTCGAAACCGAGGGCGCCGCTGCCGGCGAAAAGGTCCAGGCAATCCTTGCCTTCCAGGTCCTGGCCCAGCCAGTTGAAAAGGGTTTCCCGCACCCGGTCCGGCGTCGGCCGCAGGCCTTCCGACTCGGGGAAGCGGATGACCCGGCTGCGGTGCAGGCCGCCGATGATCCTCACTTGGCTCGTCGTCACGGCGTATTATAAACCGACAAAAAAGCTGTCTTATACAAGATTCTTAATCCCATGATTAAGTACCTTTATTCGCCTCCACCCACCACCACCGTCACCATCCTGTCGGGGTGGACGCGACGGGCGAAGGCATCCTTGACGTCCCGCACGCCGACTCTTTCCACATGGCGCACGAAGTCGTCCAGGTAGGTAAGCGGCAGATCGTAAAAACCGATCATGGCCAGGTAGCCGAGAATCTTGGCGTTGCTGTCAATGCGCAAAGGAAAGCCGAGAACGATGTTCTGCTTGGCCTTTTCCAGCTCCGCCGCTTTCGGCCCCGCCGCGACGAACTCCTTCAGGGTGTCGCGCACCACCTCCAGGGCCTGGGCGGTCTGTTCGCGCTTGGTTTGCAGGCCGATGACGAAAGGCCCCTCCTGGCGCAGGGGCTCGAAATAGCTGTACACGCTGTAGGCCAGGCCGCGCTTCTCGCGCACGTCCTGCATCAGGCGAGAGGTGAATCCGCCGCCGCCCAGGACGTGGTTGCCGACGAAGAGGGGGAAATAATCGGGGTCCCCCCGGCGCACCCCGACATCGCCGATCAGGATATGGCTCTGCTTCGCCGGGTGGGCGATGGTCTGCTGCTCCGCCTTGGCAAGCTGAGCCACGGGAGGAATGGCGCCCTCTCCCGCGCCAGCGGGCAGGTTCGAGGACAGTTCCTTGGCGATGGCTTCCGCCTCCGCCCGGCTGACGTCGCCGATCAGGCTGACCACCGCGCTGCCCGCCGTGTAGTGGGCGCGGTAGAAGGCGGCCACCTCGTCACGGCTCAGGGCGGCGACGGTTTCAGGCTTGCCGGCGGGAGGCAGGCCGTAAGGATGGCCGCCGTACAGGTCCCGGAAGAACGCCTTGGCGGCAATGCTCTCGGGCTGGGTGTCCTCCTCCCGCAGGGCGGCGATGGCGCGCTTCTTTTCCCGCTCCAGAATGGCGGTGGGAAAATCCGGCTGCTGGAGAATCTTGGCCAGGAGGGCGAGGGACTGGACGCGTTCCCGCTGGCCGCTCAGGGTGCGCAGGGTGTAGCTGGCGCGGTCCTGGTCGAAAGCGCCCCCCAGGGACGCCCCCACGTCGGCCAGCCCCTTGGCGATATCGTCCTCGGACACGCCGCCCGCCCCCAGGGCCAGCATGTGGCGGGTAAGGGAGGCGAGGCCGGACTTGGGCGCCGTATCGTAGGCACTGCCGGCAGCGAAATCGACGCTGACGTCCAGCATCGGCAAATCGTGGCTTTCGACGAAATACACCCGGGTGCCGTTGTCGGTTTTCCAATGCTGGATCGGCAGGGCGGCCTGGGCGGCGGCGGACAGGAGCAGGCCGAAGCCGGCGGCGAGGAGAGCGAGTTTCTTAGAAATCATGATGGAGCCCCTTCGGCGGCATGGCCGGTTTCTTCGTGTCCAACGGTTGCGGATCGAGGGTGCCGACGGTGAGGTTGTCGTCCGTCAGATACTTGCGCGCCACGTCCCGCACCTGTTCCGGCGTCACCTGCTGCAGCTTGGCGAGGCGCGCATCGATGTCCTTGTAGGACAGGCCGGACAGTTCCATCTGGCCGATGACCATGCCCTGGTAGAACATGGAATCCCGCTGGTACACCTTGGCCGCTACCACCTGGGAGCGGACCCGGGCCAGCTCCTCCGCGGTGACGCCATCCTTCTTGATGCGCTCCAGTTCGGCGCGAATAGCCGTTTCCAGGGCGCCGACGGTCTTGCCCTCGCTGGGCGTGCCCTCCACCACGAAAAGTGCGGGGCCGCGGGAGACGGCGTCGTAGCCGGCCCCCACCTCGCTGGCGACCTGCTGCTCCCGCACCAGGGAGCGGTTGAGGCGGGCCGCCGGATTGCCGTCCAGCACCCCCGCCAGCACCTCCAGGGCGTAGGGCTCCCAGTCCTTGTCCACATCGCGCAGGACGGGGGCATGGTAGGCCATCAGCAGATAGGGCAGCTTGGCGGGGGCCTTCACCGTTACCCGCTTGGTGCCGTCCTGTTTCGGTTCCTCCTGGGGCTTGCGCAAGGGCAGGGCGTGGGGCTTGAGCTTGCCGAAATAGGTCTGGGCCAGTTTGAATACCTCGTCCGCCTTCACGTCGCCCACCACCACCAGCACCGCGTTGTTGGGGGCGTACCAGCGCCGGTACCAGTCCCGGGCATCGTCCACCGTCATGTGCTGCAGATCGTTCATCCAGCCGATCACCGGCCGGCGGTAAGGATGCTCCTGGTAGGCGGTGGCCACGGTCTGCTCGTAAACCAGGGACTGGGGCTTGTCCTCGGTGCGCCAGCGCCGCTCCTCCATCACCACCTTGATTTCCTTGGCGAACTCGTCGGCGGACAGTGCCAGGTTCTGCATCCGGTCCGCTTCCAGGCGGAAAGCCAGGGGCAGCTTGGATTTTTCCACCTGTTCGAAGTAGGTGGTGTAGTCGCTGCTGGTGAAAGCGTTTTCGCGCCCCCCCGCCTCGGCGATGATCTTGGAGAATTCCCCCGGCCCCACCTTCTTGGTGCCCTTGAACATCATGTGCTCCAGGACATGGGCCACGCCGGTGGTGCCGTTGAATTCGTCGATGCTGCCGGCCTTGTACCAGACCTGGGAGGCCACCACCGGAGAGCGGTGATCCTCCTTGACGATGACCTTGAGACCGTTGGATAGCGTGCGGTCCACGGTGGCGGCGCTTGCCGTGGCGGCAAGGAACGCCAACCCGGCGACGGCGAAGCGGGAAACGCGGAGACGGGGCATAAACACCTCTTGTTGGCTGGGCCGGCGGGCGGGTAGCCGCCAACCGGCAATAGGGCTAGAATTATAACCTCAAAAAATCGGCCGGCCCGCAGGCCGCCAACCCTCTGACTTCCAAAGCGATGCTGAGTTTCCTCAAATCCGACAAGAAACCGTCCGACGCCCCTTCCGGCGGCTGGATCGCCCGCCTCAAGCAGGGGCTCTCCCGCACCCGGGAGCAGCTCAACCGGCCGGTGTCCGACCTGTTCCGCAGCCACGCCAAGATCGACGAGGAGCTGTACGAGGAGCTGGAAACCATTCTCCTCACCTCCGACGTGGGGGTGGAGGCCACCCAGTTCCTCCTCGACGACCTGCGTCGCAGGGTCAAGAAGGAGCGCCTGGAAGACGCCGGCCAGCTCAAGGCCACCCTGCGCCAGTCCCTGGTGGACCTGCTGGAGCCCCTGGCGAAGCCCCTCGACATTTCCACCCACAAACCCTACGTCATCATGCTGGCCGGGGTGAACGGCGCGGGCAAGACCACCACCATCGGCAAGCTGGCGCGCCGTTTCCAGGATGAGGGCAAGTCCGTGCTGCTGGCCGCCGGCGACACCTTCCGCGCCGCCGCCCGGGAACAACTCGCCGCCTGGGGGGAACGCAACAACGTGCCGGTGATCATGCAGGAGGGCAACGACGCCGCCGCGGTGATCTTCGACGCCATCCACTCCGCCCGCGCCAAGGGCATCGACGTGGTCCTGGCGGACACCGCCGGCCGCCTGCCGACCCAGCTCCACCTGATGGAAGAGCTGAAGAAGATCAAGCGCGTGATCGCCAAGGCCGATCCCAGCGGCCCCCACGAAGTGCTGCTAGTGCTGGATTCCAACACCGGCCAGAACGGCCTCGCCCAAGTGAAGGCCTTCGACGACGCCCTGGGGGTCACCGGGCTGGTGCTGACCAAGCTGGACGGCACCGCCAAGGGCGGCATGATCGCCGCCATCGCCAAGACCCGGCCGGTGCCGGTGCGCTTCATCGGCGTCGGCGAACAGCAGGAAGATCTTCACCCCTTCGCCGCCGACGAATTCGTCGACGCCCTGTTCGAATGATCAGCTTCGACCAGGTCAGCAAGAGCTACCGCGGCGGCCACGAGGCCCTGCGCAACCTCAGCTTCGAAATCGGCGACGGGGAACTGGTCGTCGTCACCGGCCACACCGGCGCCGGCAAGACCACCCTCCTCAACCTCATCGCCGCCATCGAGCGCCCCACCAGCGGCAGCGTGGTGGTGAACGGGCAGAATGTCGGCAAAATGCGCCGCTCCGCCATTCCCTACCTGCGGCGCAACCTGGGGCTGATTTTCCAGGATCACAAGCTGCTCTTCGACCGCACGGTGTTCGAGAACGTGCTGCTCCCCTTGCAGATCAGCGGCTTCCCCCATGCCGAGGCGGCCAAGCGGGTCCGCGCCGCCCTCGACAAGGTGGGCCTGCTGGACCGGGAAAAAGCCCATCCCGTCACCCTTTCCGGCGGCGAGCAGCAACGGGTGTGCATCGCCCGCGCCATCGTCAACCGGCCCAGCATCCTCCTGGCCGACGAACCCACCGGCAACCTGGACCCGGACTACGCCCACGGCATCATCGAGATGTTCCGCTCCTTCCACCAGGTGGGGGTCACCATCCTCATCGCCACCCACGACGAGCACCTCATCGCCAGCCTGCCCGCCCGGGTGCTGACCCTGCAGCACGGAGCCCTGCGCCCATGATTTCCGTTCACTGGCACACCCTGCTCCTGGCGCTGAAGCGCTTCCTGCGCGCCCCCCTGTCCAATCTCCTGACGGTTTTGGTGATCGGCGTGGCCCTGAGCCTCCCCGCGGGACTCTACGCGGTGATCGACAACCTGAACCGCCTTGCCGACGGCACGACGGGAGAACCCCAAATCACCCTTTTCCTCCAGACCAGCGCCAGCAAAGGCGATATCGGCGACTTGGCCGACCGCCTGCGGAAATTGCCCGGCGTGGGACAGACGGATTTCGTCGGCAAGGACAGCGCCCTCAAGGAACTGGTCAAGAACGCCGGGATCGAGGACCTGGCCGCCACCCTGGACCACAACCCCCTGCCCGACGCCTTCATCGTCCGCCCCCGCAGCGACAATCCGGTCGAACTGGAGGCCCTGCGCAGTGAACTGGAAAAGCTGCCCAAGGTGGACAGCGCCCAACTGGATTCCGCCTGGGCCAAGCGCTTTTACGCCCTGCTGCAGGTGGGGCGGCAGGGCGTGACGGTACTGGCCATCCTGCTGGCCCTGGCCCTGACGGCCATCATCGGCAACACCATCCGCCTGCAAATCCTCACCCTGCGCGATGAAATCGAGGTCAGCACCCTCATCGGCGCCACCGACGCCTTCATCCGCCGCCCCTTCCTCTATTTCGGCGCGCTCCAGGGCCTGCTGGGAGGCATGGTCGCCTGGCTGGTGGTCGCCGCCAGCCTGTTGCTTCTCAACTCCGCCGTCGCCGACTTGGCCCAGCAATACGGCACGGCCTTCCGCCTCCAGGTGCCTGGCCCGGGAGGGAGTCTCGGCCTCCTCGGCGGCGCGGCGCTTCTCGGCTGGCTCGGCGCTTACGTCGCCGTCGGCCGCCATCTGAAGCACCCTGGCCGTCACGGATAGCCTGGTCATTGCTGGCGAATTATTGAACTTACATGCCGACTTGGCACTCTCACCCCGCGAGTGCTAAAATTTTCCCCAAGGAGGTTTGCATACGATGACGACTACCGCTTTGGCCATTCCCACCCCGGCGTCGGCTTCCAGCCTGGAAAGCTATATCCATGCTGTGCAAAGTTTCCCCATGCTCTCCGTCGAGGAAGAGCGGGATCTGGCAACCCGCTTCCACCAGCGGGACGACGTGGAAGCCGCCCGCATGCTGGTGCTTTCCCACTTGCGGCTGGTGGTGAACATTGCCCGGGGCTATCTAGGCTATGGCCTGCCCCATGCCGACCTGATCCAGGAAGGCAACATCGGCCTGATGAAGGCCGTTCGGCGCTTCGACCCCGAGCGGGGCGTTCGCCTGGTGTCCTTTGCGGTTCACTGGATTCGCGCCGAGATTCACGACTTCATCCTGCGCAACTGGCGCATGGTCAAGGTGGCCACCACCAAGGCCCAGCGTAAGCTGTTTTTCAACCTGCGCAGCCTGAAGCCGGGTTCCGACACCTTGAGCCCGAGCGAAGTGGCGTCGATCGCGCAGCAGTTGAACGTCAAGGAAGCCGATGTGGTGGAAATGGAAATGCGCCTCGGTGGACAGGACATTGCCCTGGAGGGCCATTCCGATAGCGACGAAGACAGCTTCGGCCCCATTGATTACCTGGCCGACCCCCACGATGAACCCTCGGTTGTGCTCGAATCCAGCGAAAGCGGCATGCTGCGCGAGCGCGGCCTCGAAAAGGCGTTGCATAAGCTCGACCCCCGCAGCCGCCGCATTGTCGAGGCCCGCTGGCTAACCGAGGACGCCGGGGCGACCCTGCACGACTTGGCCGCGGAATTCGGCGTTTCCGCGGAACGCATCCGCCAGATCGAACAGAAAGCCTTGCAGCAGATGAAGTCCGTCATCCGTGAAGAGATCGGGGACTGATTTCCCAGCCATCTCGGCAACAAAAAAGGCGCCGCATTCGCGGCGCCTTTTTTGTTTCTTTTGCGGGCTGGTCAGGAAAAAATCACCGACAGCACGCTCAACCAAGAAACAGTAATCAGGGCAATCACAGCCAACATGGGCAAACCGTCTCTGCTAAACATTCTGCTTCCTCCCGGTTAAATTAAGTGAGCGGCCAAAAACCACAACGGACTTAGTGTATTCTAATTTTCCCCATCCTTCAACCGACGGCGGGGGATCATCGGATCGTCGTCGTCCATGAGAATGCGTTGGGCCGGCCCCTCCATATCCTCGAACTGCCCGCTTCGCACCGCCCAGAAGAATCCCAGGCCGGCGAAGACGACAATAAACACCGTCATGCCCAACAAATAAATCAAAACGCCGTTCATAAACCTACCGCCACCGCCCTGTTGAGTAGGCGTCTACTCTACCTTCAGAGGAGGGCTAGCGCAACCTTAGCGCGTTGACCACCACCACCAGGGAACTGGCGGACATGCCGATGGCCGCCAGCCAGGGGGGGATATAGCCGAACATGGCGAAGGGCACCGCCAGCGCGTTGTAGCCTATGGCCCAGACGAAGTTCTGGCGCATGATCTGTATGCTTTGGCGACCGGTTTCCAGCGCCTGGACCACGTCGGTCAGATTCTGGGTCAGCAGGACGATATCGCTGGTGGCGCGCGCCACGTCCGTGCCGCCACCCATGGCGATGGAAACCTGACTGCCGGCCAGCACCGGCGCGTCGTTGACGCCATCGCCTATCATCGCCACCACGTCGCCGGCCTGCTGGAAGCGCTGCAGCGCTGCCAATTTATCCTCCGGCCGCTGTTCCCAGTAGCGGGACTCGACTCCCAGCTGTTTGGCCATGTACTCCACGGCCGGTCGCGAATCGCCACTCAATATGGTGACCTTCAGTCCCTGTTCCTTCAGGCCTTCGACCGCCGCCCTGGCCTGGGGCCGCAATTCATCGGACAGCGCAAAAGCGGCCAGGGGACGCCCTTCATCGCACAGCCAAACCACCGTTGCCCCCGGGGGAATTCCCTCCAGCTCTTCCGCCGGCGTTACCGCTGACATGCTCCGGTTGCCCAAGGTGAAGCGGACGCCCTCTATCGTGCCCGCGACTCCTTTGCCCGGTATGTTTTGCGCGTCCGCCACCGTCAGCAGGGGGGCTTTGTTGGCGTACAGGAAGCTGGCAGCCAGGGGGTGCTCTGACGCCTGCTCAAGACTCGCGGCCAGGGCCAGGCACCGGGCCTCGTCCACGTCGGCCAGCGCGACCGTCTGATGCAGGAACGGCTTGCCGAAAGTCAGCGTTCCGGTTTTGTCGAAGACGACGTGGTTGACGTGGGACATGGTTTCCAGGGCATGCCCCCGGGTCAAGAGGATGCCGCGCTTCAACAGGCGCGACCCTGCCGCGGCGAAGGCGGCTGGCGCGGCCAACGATAAGGCGCAGGGGCAGGTCACCACCAGCACGGCAAGACCGACGGGGAAGGCCTTGCTCGGGTCCACCAGCAGCCAACCCACGACGGCCAAGGCCGTCAGGACCAGCAGGCCATACGTGAAGTAGCCCGCCACCCGGTCCGCCAATTGGGCCAGGCGCGGCTTTTCGGCTTGCGCCCGGTCCAGCATGCGAATGATGCCGGCAATGACCGTGTTTTCCCCCACTCCGCTTACGCGAAGCTGTAGCGGCCCCTCCAAATTCAAGCTACCGGCGATGGTTCCGGAGCCGACTTCTTTCGGGACCGGACGGCTTTCGCCAGTAAGAAGCGATTCATCCGCGCTGCTTACCCCTTGCTCCACCACCCCGTCCGCCGGGATGGTTTCTCCCGGTTTCACCAGGACCAAGTCGCCGACTTCCAGCTCCATCACGGCCACGACCGTTTGCTCCCCATTCTGCAAACGGGTGGCCATGGCGGGCATCAGCTTGAGCAAGTTTTCCGCCGCTTCCGTGGATTTTTCCCGCGCATTGCGCTCCAGAAAGCGGGTGGTCAGCAGGAATAGGCTGAACATGCATACCGCGTCGTAATAAACCACGCCGCTGTTGTTCAGCGTCATCCAGAGACTGCCGCCGAAGGCGGATATGATCGCCAGCGTCACCGGCACATCCATGTTCATCTGGCCCGAGCGTATCGCCCTCCATGCGCTCTGATAAAAGGGGATGGCGGCATAGAACATGACCGGCAAGGTCATCAGCAGGCTGACGTAGCGCAACAGCACCTTGGTGCTTTCCTCGATGCCGCTGTAATCTCCGGAGTAAAGCGCCACCGCCAGCATCATCACCTGCATCATGGAGATGCCCGCGACAGCAATGCGGCGGAGGTCCCGCTGCCTTTCCTTTTTGCGCACGTCCTCCTGCTGTTTGGCATTGAAGGGGTGGGCGCTGTAGCCGAGGAGTTGAATCTCCTTGAGAATCCGGGCCAGGTCTATTTCCCGTTCGTCCCAGGTAACCCGAGCGCGGTGGTTGGAATAGTTGACCAAGACCTCCCTGACTCCCGGAAGTTGCTGCAGGTGCCGCTCGTTTAGCCACACGCAGGCGGCGCAGGTGATTCCCTCGAGGATGAGCGAAGCCTGCTTCAGGTGCTCCTCGGGGGTGATGACAAAGCTTTTCTGAATTTCCGGGTGGTTGTAGAGCTCGAGCTTGCGCAGCTCTTCCGGAATGACGTCGCGCCCGCTTTGAGGCATGGCGGTGCGGTGATGATAGTAAGCCTCCAGGCCATTATCGACGATGGCCTGCGCCACCGCTTCGCACCCACGGCAGCACATGTCGCGCTTTTCGCCCTCGACGACGACGGCAAAAGCCGACCCTTCGGGTACCGGCAGACCGCAGTGGAAGCAATTCTCGGTCATCAGGCTTTGGGCACGCTTACGCTCTGCTCTACCTGATAGGCGTCGTCCCCGCTCTGAATATGCAGCTCAACGACCCAGCGGCCAGGCCGGGCGAAGTTTACCTGGCCGCGGTAAGCGCCAGGGTTTTCCTCTTTTAGCTCTATGTCCTGGTGGCTTTCCGCATTGGCCAAGGGCTGGATGCTTATGACCACCTTGGCGTTTTGCAGCGGCGCGCCGTCGCGGGTAGCGACCTTAACCTCGACACTCCGGCTGGCGCTCGCTGCCTCGAGGCCATCCACTTCCACTTTCCATCCCAGGCGGCGCTGTTTTTCCTGGGCACTCATGTGCTGAGCGATGGTTTTCGCCGCTTCCTCGTTGTGCGGCACGACGCCGGAAAACGCAGTGTGGATGGGGCGATCGCTCTTGTTCGGCAGGAACATTTGCGCGACGTTCGTCGGCAGCCCGCGGATGGAGATCATGACAAACGTAGCCATCAGTGTCGCGAGCACGACGAAGAAGCCGATCAACAGCATCGGAGCCCAGTGCAGCTTGCCGCTGCCGCCTTGCTTGTTGCTGCTGGCGATGGTAATCACCGTTGCGGCGGCGAGGTACACGGTGATGTGTACCGCCACCACGTCGCCTCCTGGCCATTGTTTCGAGGCAAAAACCAGGTAGGCCACTGTCGGCAGCAATCCACTCAATACACCTCGCCAGTAGTTACTGACCTTGACGAAGCGAAGCAGGAAATGCAGCCCTGCAATTACTAGAATGCCACCGAACAGCGTTTCGATTAGAGTCATATCACCCTTCGTGTTTGGAATTGAAGCGCACCTTGCGGACTGCCGCCTCGTCTGGTTTCCCCTTGGGCGTGATTATAAACTCAATAGTGTCGGTTGTAGCGGCTACTTGCGGCGGCAGCTTCACGTTCACCTGGATCATCAGACTCTTGCCAGCCCGCACGTTCATTTCGTTGCTGGAGCCGCCAAAATCGAGCGCCCCGTCAGGAATGCCCTTTACCGCGACCACGTAGGTTTCCTCATGGTCGGTCTTGTTGGTGACCCGGACTTGGTAACGGTTGCGGATTTCCCCGTCCGACAGCGTCACGAACAGGGGCTGGCGAATTTGCTGCACGCTCTCCTCGAAAGAGGTGCGGGTCGCCAGGTTGTAAATCATGATGCCGGTCATGATCAGGATGAACGTGCCGTAGCCGATAGTCCTCAGGCGCAGCAGATCCAGCTTCGGCTTTTGCGGGTTATCGCTCTTGGCATTGATTTCCGAATCGTAGCGCACCAAGCCGCGGGGGAACTTCATGGAATCCATGATCGTGTTGCAGGCGTCGATGCACAGGCCGCAGGAAATGCACTTGTATTGCAAGCCATTGCGGATATCTATGCCCACGGGGCAGACCTGCACGCACATCCCGCAGTCGATGCAGTCGCCATAGCCCTGGGCTTGGCGCTCTTCCCGGGTCCGCGCCCCTTGCACAGCCGGGTGACGGCCTTTATCGCTCTCGCCTCGCTTGGTTTCGTAGGTAACCACCAGCGTCTCTGACTCGTACATTACCCCCTGGAAACGGGCATAGGGACACATGTAGATGCAGACCTGCTCCCGCAGCACCCCTGCCGCCAGGTAGGTGGACAGCGTCAGGAAGAACACGGCGGTATACCCGGCCGTCACCATGTGGCCGTTGAAGAACTTGACCAACAGGTCGGGGGCATAGCCGAAATAGAGCACGAACGTCATGGCCGTCCACCAGGAGGCAAGCAGCCATAGGGCATGGGTCAATCCATATTTCCATACCTTCTCGAGGTTCCAGCCTTGCTTATACAGGCGCGTGCGCGCGGGCCGCTCGCCCTGGACCAAGTGCTCAATCCAGATATAGAAATCCGTCCACAGCGTTTGGAAGCAGAAATAACCGCAAAAGGCTCGGCCGACCAGCGTCGTGACGAAGAAAAGCGTCACCGCCGCGATAAACAGCAGCATGGAGAGGACAATGATGTCCTGGGGATACAGCGCCAGGTCGAAGATGAAAAAGCGGCGTCCGACCATGTCGAACAGCACTGCTTGGTGGGGCGCATCGGAGCGGTCCCAGGGCAGCCAGGGCAGCGCAAAATACACCAAATAGGCCATCGCCAGAATGCCCCATTTGAAGGTGCGGAACTTGCCCTTTACCGAGCGGGGGAATATGGGGATATGTTTCTCGTACAGCGATTCCTGGGTTGATGCTTGGTTTTCCATCTGTTCAAACTCCAGCCTATTGATGTCCGGCTCAATGCCGCCCTGTGCATCAGTAAATTCTAATATAGTGGCGACCGCATTACAAATCCTTGTCGCATCGGCTTTTCGCTTCACCCCAAGGAATTAAAAAAGGCCCCGGACTTCCGTCTCGGGGCCTGATTAGCGATTAGGCTTATTTAACCGCGCTCACGCGGGTGATCACTTACCGCCACCCAGTTCGTGCACATAAACGGCCAGCAGCTTGATCTGCTCGTCGCTCAAGCGGCCTTTCCAGGCCGGCATCACGCCTTTGTTCAAGCCGCTGTTGATCACGGCCTTAACGGCGGCAACCTTCTCATCAGCAGTCTTGGCGCCCGGGACGTTTGCCCACAGCCAAATCTTGTCGGTCAGGTTGGCGGAACCAATGGCCTGGTTGCCCTTGCCGTCGGCGCCGTGGCAGCCGAAGCAAGCGCCCGCGCCATGGAACAGCTCGTCGCCTTGCTGAACCTTGGCGGCATCCATCTGCTCGCCGGAGAGGCTGAGCACATAGTTGGCCAACGCAGTGACTTGCGCGTCGGTCAGGCTGGCATTGCCGCCCTTGGCAGGCATGATTCCATGGCGGCCATTGGTAATGGTCTCCTGGATCTTGTCGTAGCTGCCGCCATAGAGCCAGTCATCGTCGGTCAGGTTGGGCGCGAAGCCGAATTTGCCCTGGCCGCCGCTCTGGTGACAAGCCGCGCAGTTATCCTGGAACAGCACCTTACCGGCGGACACGATGAAACCCTTCAGCTCAGGATCGGCATTGATCTTGTCGAAGGGGGTCGCCGCCACCTTGTCGAAGTATGGCTTCTGCTTAGCAGCGGCTTCGTTCATGTCCTGCATCAGCAGGGCGCGGGTGTTCCAGTGGCTAACCTTCTTTTCACCCTTGTCGTTGACGTACTCAATGGTGTTGGTCCCCGTCAGGAAACCCTTGCCAACAGGCCAGGAGGGGTACATAAACCAGTAAATCAAGGCAAAGATAATCGTGGCATAGAAGGTCCAAAGCCACCAAGCGGGAAGAGGATTGTTGTATTCCTGCAGATCATCGTCCCAGACGTGTCCAGTGGTATTCTGGAATTTCGATTCAGTCGCATGACTCATTATTTGGCTCCCTTAACGTCTTGGTTGTCATCCATCAGCGGGATGTCCCGGTAGGACTCAAGGCGCTCACCACGCTTCTTGCTGCCGTACAGGTAGAACAGCACCATGCAGAAGCAGGTGAAGAAAATAATCATCGCCACGGGCTTTGTGTTCTCGAAGCTTTTGAACCAGTTAAGCCATTCCACGGGACATCTCCTCTATTAGCGATACTTCACGAACTGGTCGTTATCGTACTTCTTGAAGTCGACCATAGTGCCAAGTACCTGCAGATAGGCAACCAGAGCATCCATTTCGGTAATGTTGCTGGCGTCGCCGTCGTAGTTGCCGGGGGCACCGCCGAAGCCGTTCTGAGCCTGGTCAACCAGGTTCTTCTGGGCGTTGCGGATATCCAGCATCTTGGCCACATCTTCGCCGAACTGCTTGACGTTGCTGTCGTACTCAGCCTGGTTGGAAGAGTAAGGAACACCCGTCAGACGCAAGGCAGCCATGCGGTCGCCCACATCGGAGTAGTCCAAGGGGGTCTTTTCCAGGAAGCCGTAGTGAGGCATGACGGACTCCGGCACCATGGACTGGGGGTCCATCAAGTGGGCCACCTGCCATTCGTTGGAGTACTTCTTGCCCACGCGAGCCAGGTCAGGACCGGTACGCTTGGAGCCCCACTGGAATGGGTGGTCGTACTGGGACTCAGCCGCCAGGGAGTAGTGGCCATAACGCAGCTGTTCGTCGCGGAAGGGACGAATCATCTGGGAGTGGCACAGGAAGCAGCCCTCGCGAACATAGATGTCCCGCCCGCGAAGTTCCAACGGGGTGTAGGGGCGAACGCCGTCCACTTTCTCAATGGTGTCGTTGATGAAGAACAGCGGAATAATTTCCACCAAACCGCCGACGCTGATGGCCAGCATCATCAGGACCATCATCAGCCCGACGTTTTTTTCTATCGAGTCGTGTTTAAACATGTTTCCCTCTCTGATCTGTTTCAGCAACCGGGGCCCCGGCCCCGGTTCCGCGTGATTTCCGTCTTGTACGCTTAGGCCGCGACGGGAGCAGGACCCGCTTCAGCAGCTTTACCTTGGCTGATGGTCATCCAGCAGTTGTAGGCCATCACCAGCATGCCGGACACAAACACCAGACCACCCAGAGCACGCATCACGTAGAAGGGATGCATGGCGGCGACGGTTTCGGCGAAGGAATACTGCAGGTTGCCGAAGTCGTCGAAGGCGCGCCACATCAGACCCTGCATGATGCCGGAAATCCACATGGCGGTGATGTACAGCAGGATGCCGATGGTCGCCAACCAGAAGTGAACGGTCACCAGCTTGGTGCTGTACAGCTTGGTGTCCCACAGACGGGGAATCATGTGATAGAGAGCGCCGAAGGAGATCATCGCCACCCAACCCAGGGCACCGGAGTGCACGTGGCCAACGGTCCAGTCGGTGTAGTGGGACAGGGCGTTAACGTCCTTCAGGGACATCATCGGGCCTTCGAAGGTGGACATGCCGTAGAAGGACAGGGCCACGATCATGAAGCGCATGATGGGGTCGGTGCGCAACTTATCCCAAGCGCCGGACAGGGTCATGATGCCGTTGATCATACCGCCCCAGGAGGGAAGCAGCAGCATGATGGAGAAGGTGGCGCCCATGGTGGAAACCCAGTCCGGCAGGGCAGTCCAGTGCAGATGGTGAGGACCGGCCCACATGTACATGAAGGACAGAGCCCAGAAGTGCACGATGGACAGGCGGTAGGAGTAGATCGGACGACCGGCCTGCTTGGGCACGTAGTAGTACATCATGCCGAGGAAGGCGGCGGTCAGGAAGAAGCCCACGGCGTTGTGACCGTACCACCACTGGATCATGGCATCCTGAGCACCGGAGAACAGGGGATAGGACTTCATGGTGGTCAGGCTGACGGGAACAGCCAGGCCGTTACCCAGGTGCAGCAGCGCCACCGCCAGCAGGAACACGATGTAGAACCAGTTGGCCACGTAGATATGCGGCTGCTTGCGCTTCATCACCGTACCCACGAACACCGCGATGTAGGCAACCCACACGACGGTGATCAGGAGATCGATCGGCCATTCCATCTCGGCATACTCTTTGCCCTGGCTATAGCCCAGCACGTAGCTGCTGGCCGCCAGAACGATGATCAACTGCCAGCCCCAGAAGGTAAAGGACGCCAGACCGTCGGCGAACAGACGGGTCTGACAGGTACGCTGAACCACGTAGTAGCTGGTGGCAAACAGGGCGCAACCACCGAAACCGAAAATCACGCCACCGGTGTGAATCGGGCGCAGACGGCCAAAGGTGAACCACGGGTCCATGTTGAGAAAGGGCCAAGCCAACTGGGAGGCAATGAACACACCCATCGCCATCCCGATAACCGCCCAAAACAGAGCCATGATCGAGAATTTTCGAACAATATCATAATTATATTGTTCGATTGTTGCAGTTCCCACTGCTGCCATAATTTCCTCCTTGAAAGATTAAAGCCTTAAGCTTTTCCCCATGTACCGGCCACACCTCGCCGCACCCGGACAGCCTCCCCTTGCTGCTTGAGCCCGTCCAGCCCGGCAGGGTGTGTTAAATGACACACGCCGTGCACTTTGGTACAACGGTACTAATTTAATCCGATTCAGGCAAAAAAACCCTGACGCAGGTCAACCAACCTGCTTATTGCGAGAACTGACGGGAGATTGCGGGCGTTTTCCTACCGCCGGACTAGGGGATTCCGCCTTGCCGCCCCCCTGCGCCACCGCTGTCAGTTTCTCGATATCCTTAAGCCGGACCAAGCGGCGCTGCATGGAAATCAGCCCCTCCTGCTCGAAGCGGGCCAGGACGCGGCACACCGTCTCCTCCGCCATGCCGAGATAGTTGCCGATATCGCTGCGGGACATGCTGAGATTGAATTCGGTGGAGGAATAGCTGCGCTTGGCGAAACGGGAGGACAAGCCAATCAGGTAGGTGGCCAAACGCTCGTCGGCATTCTTCTTTCCCAGCAGGAGCATCAGCTCCTGGTTGTAGGCGATCTCCTGGCTCATCACGCGCAGCATCTGGTATTGCAGCGAGGGGACCTGTTGCCCCAACTCCTCCAGGCGGTCGAAGGGAATTTCGCACACCGACGTGGTCTCGAGGGCCCGGGCCTCGCAGCTGTAGACGCGGGTATTCACGGCATTCAGACCGAGAAGCTCGCCAGCGATATGAAAACCGGTAATCTGCACCCGCCCGTCATCCATCAGGACATAGGTCTTGACCGAACCGCTGCGCAGCGCGTAGACGGAATGGAAAGGATGACCGAGACGGTAAAGGTACTCGCCGCGCTTGAAAATGCGGCGGTTCTTGACGATCTTATCGAGGAGTTCGATGTCCGCCTGACCAATCCCGGTAGGCAGGCACAACTGGTAGATGCCGCAATCGGAGCAGAGAATCGGGGCATGCAGTTGATCGGGCCCGTTCATCGCCGTGCTCCACACCCGATGGAATATATCGCGACTGTTGGCATACGCACCTCCAACCCCATGGTTTCCCTTTTCCGGCGCCCCTCCCTCGCCCCTCAAGGGCCAAAGACAAGGCGCCACCATGCTAGTTGACCCAAATCAATTTTGCAACCGCATTTTGCAACGCCGACACCGCCTTTTGCGGCAAGTAGCGGGGCATACAGGAAAAATCCCTCAGAGCGGGAATGCGCGAAGATCGAGCAATTTCGCCACGGCATCGGGGTCCGGACGATCCTGCCGCGGGACCGCCCCCAGCAAAGGGGCCGACAAACGGCTGCGCAAGGCGGCGAGATTGTCGTCGAACCGCGCCATGAGGGGGTCGACCGCATTCGCCACCCACCCGGCGAGCCGCAAGCCCCGGGACCTCACGGCCTCCGCCGTCAACAGGGCGTGATTGATGCAGCCAAGACGCATCCCCACCACCATCACCACCGGCAGCCCAAGCCGGCAAGCCATCTCGGCGGCGCCTTCATGGTCGTTGAGGGGAACCAGAAAGCCCCCCACGCCCTCCACCACGACCGCATCGGCCAAATCCGCCAGATGCCCGCAGGCCTCCGTCACGCGCCCCAGGTCAATCGTCACGCCAGCGTCGGCGGCCGCCAAATGAGGGGCGATAGGAGGCATGAAGCGGTAAGGGTTGACCCACTCCAAGGGAGCCTCCACATTGGCCGCCCGCTGCAGCGCCACGACATCCTCCCACATGGCGGCGCCGTCCGACCCGGCCACCGCGCCGGACGCCACGGGCTTCATTCCCACCGCCTTCCGCCCGGTGGCGGCAAAGGCGCGCACCAGGGCCGCCGCCACCAGGGTCTTGCCCACCCCCGTATCGGTGCCGGTAACGAACACCCCTTTCACGGCCGCCCTCGAAAACGCACCACCCGCTCGCCCTCCGGCGGATTCCGCGCCGGTACTTGGCCTCGCCAGGCGTGGCCGTAGATCACCTCATAGGTGGCGGGAAGCTTCCCCTCGCGGCGGAACCGCTCGTAAGCCTCCTCCAAACGGCGCCACTCCTCCTTGCCGGTCATGCCACGGCGCCGGCCGGACGTGGCGTTGTGGGCGCCGATGGCCTTAAGGTCCAGCATCAGGTCCCGCAACCGGTCATAGGTCAGGGTGAACAGCTCCATTTCCATCACCGGCGAGGCAAAGCCATTGCGCACCAGCGCATCGCCGATGTCGTGCATATCGGCGAAACGGCTGACGTGGGTAAAGCCGTCGAGAGCGCCGAAGGCCTGGCGCAGTTCCTTCAGGGTATCGGGGCCGAAAGTGGTGAAAATCAGGACGCCATCGTTCCGCACCACCCGGTGCATGCCGGCGAACAGCCGATCGAGGTCGTTGCACCACTGCATGGCGAGATTGGACCAGGCCAAGTCGATGGACTCCGCCGCCAGGGGAAGATTTTCCAGGTCCGCGCATACGTAGGCGTCGCGCCGCCCCCCCGGCAGCCAGCGCCGCCACCCCGGCCTGGCGCCCCGTGCCGCATGGAGCATGCCCTCGGCGATATCGAGTTCGACCAGGCCGGCCCCGGGAAAGCGTTCCGATAAAAGCCGCCCTCCATAGCCCGTCCCGGCCCCCGCATCCAGGATACGGCGGGGCTCAAGGCGGATACACGCCAGCCGCTCCGCCAATCGCCGGCAAACCTCGTGCTGCAGCACGGCGGAGCGGTCGTAGTCGGCGGCCGCGCGGCTGAAGGAGCGGCGCACCAACCCCTTGTCGATGGAAAACGCATCAACCATGGAGAAACCCCCCCGCCAGCCGGGCGAATTCGCCGCGATGGGACAGGAAGGGGGCGTGGGAGGCCCCCGCCACCACCGCCAGGCGCCCATGGGGAACACGCTGGGAGAGCCACCGGCCTGCCGGCAGGGGCGTGAGCATGTCCCGGTCGCCGTGTATCACCAATGCCGGACAGCGCAGCGACGCCACGTCGTTACGCAGGTCGCTGTCCCGCAGGATCGCCAGCCCGCCCTGCAATGCCGCATCATCGGGGCGCCCGCGCTCGAACAGGGAGGAGCGCAAGGCGCGGGTAACTTCCCGCGCCTCATCGTCGCCCCGCGCCTGGAGGGAAAGAAAACGCTTCAGGGTACCTTCGTAGTCGCCCGCCAGGCCATCGGCAAAGGCCCGCAGCGTCCGCGGCTCCATGCCATGGGGCCAATCCTCGCCACTGACGAAGCGGGGCGTCGAGGCCACCAGCACCAGGCGCTCCACCCCGGCGGGAAAATCGAGGGCCCACCGCAGCGCCACCATGCCCCCGAGGGACCAGCCACACACCTGCACCGGCCCCGGAAAGCGGGCCGCCAGGCCGGCGGCGATACTTTCCAGCGCGTAGGGCGCTGCCGCCGCGCTGCCGCCGTAACCCGGCAAATCCACGGCATGGACCCGCAAGCCCCGCTCTTCGAGCAAAGGCCGCACGCCGTCCCACACCCCGCCGTGCATGCCCCAGCCGTGGAGCAGCACCAAGTCCTTGCCCGCCGTCATTCCAATTCCTTGAGGGCGGCGAGGAGGCGGTCCACATCCTCCGGGGAATGGGACGCCGACAGGGAAATTCGCAGCCGCGCCAGGCCTTTTGGCACGGTGGGGGGACGAATCGCCGGCACCAGGATGCCCCGCTCCAGCAAGCCCTCGCTCACCGCCAGGGTCTCCTCGTTGCCGCCGATCAGCACGGGCTGGATCGGCGTATCGCTGTCCATCAATCGCCAACGCCTGGGCCGCCAGGCACGCAACCAGGCCACCAGCTCCCGCAGGCGCTGCCGCCGCCAATCCTCCCCCGCAATGAGTTTCAGGCTGGCGGACAGGGCGCAGGCCAGCAACGGCGGCATGGCGGTGGTGTAAATATAGCTGCGGGCATTCTGGATGAGCCCTTCGACGAGCTCCGACCCGCCGGCGACGAAGGCGCCGAAAACGCCGGCCGCCTTGCCGAGGGTGGCCATGTAGACGATGCGCGGCGAACGGACGCCGAAATGGGACAGGCTGCCGCGCCCCCCTTCTCCCAGGACGCCAAAGCCATGGGCGTCGTCCAGCAGCAGCCAGGCGTCGTGGCGCTCGCACAGGGCCAGCAGCTCGTTCACCGGGGCCACATCGCCATCCATGCTGAACACGGCGTCGCTGACCACCAGCTTGCGTCCCGGCGCGGTTTCCGCCAAGGCCTTTTCCAGAGCCGCCAGGTCGAGATGGGGATAGCGCCGCACGTGGGCGCGGGACAGCACCATGGCATCGTTGAGGGAGGCATGGTTGAGCTTGTCGGCGAAAACCGTGTCGCCCCGCCCCACCAGGGCCGTCACCACGCCCACGTTGGCCATGTAGCCGCCGGAGAACAGCAGGGCACGGGGAAGGCCGACGAAAGCGGCCAATTCCTCCTCCAGCCGGTGATGGGGAGCGAAATGGCCGCTCACCAGATGGGACGCCCCGGCACCGACGCCATAACGCCCGGCCCCCTGGCTGGCGGCCTCGACCAAGGCGGGATGATTGGCCAACCCCAGGTAATCGTTGCTGCAAAAGGACAGGAAAGGCCGTCCGTCGGCATCCAGGTAGACGCCCTGGGGGCTCTCGACCAGGCGGCGGCGGCGCAGCAAGCCCTGCTGGCGCCGCTGTTCCAGCTCATCGGCAAAATGGGAAAACGGCATAGGCATGCGGCGGGGCGAAAGCGCCCCGCCCGTCAGAGTTCAGTGGGCAACGGCCATGGCGCGGATGCCCAGCTTGTCGAACAGCGCCTGATCCGAATGGGTCTCCGCGTTGTCGGTGGTGAGCAGCCTGTCGCCGTAGAAAATGGAATTGGCGCCGGCGAGGAAACACAAGGCCTGCAGGCTGTCCGCCATTTCGCTCCGTCCCGCCGACAGGCGCACCAAGCTGGTGGGCATGGTGATGCGGGCGACGGCGATGGTGCGGACGAATTCCAGGGGGTCCAGCTCCTCGGCACCCTTCAGGGGCGTGCCTTCCACCTGGACCAGCATGTTGATGGGCACCGATTCGGGCACCGGGTCCAGGTTGGCCAGCTGGGCCACCAGGGCGGCGCGCTGGGCGCGGGTTTCCCCCATGCCGACGATGCCACCGCTGCACACCTTGATGCCGGCCTTGCGCACCCGGTGGAGGGTGTCCACCCGCTCTTCGTAGCCGTGGGTGGTGATCACCTGGCCGTAGAATTCCTGGGCCGTGTCCAGGTTGTGGTTGTAGTAATCGAGGCCGGCTTCCTTGAGCTGTTCGGCCTGGTCTTCCTTGAGCATGCCAAGGGTAACGCAGGTTTCCAGTCCCAGGGCCTTCACCGCCCGCACCATCTCCAGCACGGCACGCAGGTCCCGCTGGTTCGGGCCGCGCCAGGCGGCGCCCATGCAGAAGCGGGTGGCGCCGGATTCCTTGGCCTTCTGGGCCGCCTCCACCACCTCCGCCACGTCCAGCAGGGGCTCTTTTTCCACCGGGGTGTCGTGATGCGCCGACTGTGAGCAATAGCCGCAATCCTCGGAACAGCCGCCGGTCTTGATGGACAGCAGGGTGCTCACCTGGATTTCGTTGGGATCGAAATGCTGGCGATGCACGGTCTGGGCGCGGAACAGCAGGTCGTTGAACGGCAGGGCGAAGAGGGCCTCCACCTCGGCAACGCTCCACACCTTGCGGGAGCCTTCGGTATTGATGTCCATGGTCATATCATTCATGACGTTCCACCTCAACGGTAATCTCCGGCCATTCCTCGCGGCGGCTCTTGACGATGTCGTAGATTCCCCAGGGGACGATCAGCACGATGCCGACGGCCCCGACCCACAGCCACATCACCAGGGGCGTGACATGAAAGAACTCCTGGATGGAACCGGCGAAAATCAGCGCCGTGGGCAGGAAACCGGTATAGGCATAGAAGCGGTAGCCAGCCCAGCGGTTGTAGTACCGCACCCGTTCGTTGGGATGGTGGGCCACCAGGGCGTAGGCAAAAATGGAGCCGGCGAACCACAGAATGAAGGGAATCACCACCACCGCCATGGTAATGTACTGGTTGGCGAAGAGGGTTCCGGTCAGCAGGTATTTCAGGCCGTCGACGGCGGCGCCGAAGGTGACGGAGACAATGCTGCCGAAATTGAATATCTGGGAAGCGAGCCAACTCCGGCTTCCGCTGATGACGTGCAACTCTTTTTCCATGACAGGCCCCAAGGATACAATGGCGGTTTGAAAAAACGCCGCAATGTTCAGGGATTTGCCCCAGCTTGTCAAATTTCATCCCGCCATTTTTAAACAGCTGTACAAATTTTGTGCAGCGGCTACTACCCCAGGATTGCTTCCTCTGCGGCGCGCCGTCTGGCAGCCATTTGCTGTGTTCGGCCTGCCAGGCGGATTTGCCCAAGCATAACGGCCCGGCCTGCCCCATCTGCGCCCTGCCGACGCCGCGGGGCGAGGCCTGCGGCGCCTGCCTCGCCCACCCGCCCGCCTTTGGACGCACCCTGGCGGCCTTCGACTATGCCTTTCCCGTGGACGCCCTGCTCCATGCCTTCAAGTACGGCGGCCGCCTCGCCGTTGCCGAGACCCTGGCGGACCCCTTGGCGCAGCTGGCCAGCCGCCATTCCCTGCCGGACGGCCTGGTGCCCATGCCCCTCCACCCGTCCCGCCTGCGGGAACGGGGGTTCAACCAGGCCATGGAGCTGGCGCGCCATCTTTCCCGCCGGTTGGGAATCAAGACCCTGCCGCACCTCTGCCAGCGCCGGCTGAACACCTCCCCCCAGGCGGACCTGCCGTGGAAGGAGCGGAAAAAGAACATCCGCGGCGCCTTCGAGTGCCCGGCCGACTTGACGGGCCAACGCCTGGCGGTGGTTGACGACGTGATGACCACCGGCGCCACCGTGGGCGAACTGGCCCGCTGCCTGCAGCGGGCCGGGGCGGAGGTGGAAGTCTGGGTAGCCGCCCGCACCCTGGAGAAACCCCATGTTTGACGTCGTCCTCTACCAGCCGGAAATCCCTCCCAACACCGGCAACATCATCCGCCTCTGCGCCAATACCGGCGCCGGCCTGCATCTGGTGAAGCCCCTCGGCTTCTCCCTCGACGACAAGCACATGCGCCGGGCGGGGCTGGACTACCACGAGTACGCCTCAGTCACCGTCCACGAGGATTGGCCCGCCTGTCTCTCCGCCCTTGCCGGCCGCCGCCTGTTCGCCGCCACCACCCGGGGGGCGACGCGCTACACCGAGGTCCGCTACCAGGCCGGCGATGTCTTCGTCTTCGGCCCGGAAACCCGCGGCCTGCCCGCCGACCTCCTGGAACAGTTCCCCGCCGGGCAGCGCATCCGCCTGCCGATGCGCCCCGGCAACCGCAGCCTGAACCTGTCCAACTCCGCCGCCGTGGTGGTGTTCGAGGCCTGGCGCCAGAATGGCTTCGCCGGCGGCGAATAGGCTCTTTGCAGGCCGACGGCATCGGGCGACAATGGCGGCGACGACACCCTAGCGAGGAAGCCCATGACCGACCCCCTGCTGATCGCCCGCGGCGACCGCCCCCTCTGCCTGCTGCCCGCCCTGGCCAACCGCCACGGCCTCATCGCCGGCGCCACCGGCACGGGCAAGACCGTCACCCTGCAAACCCTGGCCGAACAGTTCAGCCGCATCGGCGTGCCGGTCTTCCTGGCCGACGTGAAGGGCGACCTGAGCGGCATCGGCCTGCCCGGCGCCGACAAGCCGAAGGTGCTGGAACGGGCCCGTGCCCTGGGCATCGCCGACTTTTCCCCCTCCGCCTGTCCGGTAGCCCTGTGGGACGTCTTCGGCGAACAGGGCCACCCGGCGCGGGCCACCGTTTCCGACATGGGCCCGCTGCTGCTGGGGCGCCTCCTCAACCTCAACGACACCCAGCAGGGCGTTCTCACCCTGGTCTTCAAGATCGCCGACGACCAGGGCCTGCTGCTCCTGGACATGAAGGACCTGCGGGCCATGGTCCAGCACGTGGGGGACAACGCCCGCCAGTTCACCACCGAATACGGCAACCTGTCCGCCGCCAGCATCGGCGCCATCCAGCGGGGCCTGGTGGCCCTGGAAACGGAGGGGGCGGCGAATTTCTTCGGCGAGCCGATGCTGGATATCGACGACCTGATGCAGACCGACGGCAACGGCCAAGGCATGGTCAACATCCTCGCCGCCGACCGGCTGATGCAATCGCCCCGGCTTTACGCCGTGTTCCTGCTGTGGCTGCTGGCCGAGCTGTTCGAGCGCCTGCCGGAGGCGGGAGACCCGCCGAAGCCGAAACTGGTGTTCTTCTTCGACGAGGCCCACCTGCTGTTCAACGACGCCCCCGCCGCCCTGCTGGAAAAAATCGAGCAGGTGGTGCGGCTGATCCGCTCCAAGGGAGTGGGCGTCTATTTCGTCACCCAGAACCCCCTCGACATTCCCGACGCCGTCCTCGGCCAGCTCGGCAACCGGGTGCAGCACGCCCTGCGCGCCTTCACCCCCCGGGACCAGAAGGCGGTGCGGGCGGCGGCGGACACTTTCCGCGCCAACCCCGGCCTGGACGTGGCCGCCGCCATCACCGAACTGGGCGTGGGCGAGGCCCTGGTGTCCTTCCTCGACGAAGACGGCAAGCCCGAGCCCGTGGAGCGCGCCCTCATCGCCCCGCCCCGCAGCCGCATCGGCCCCGCCACGGCGGAGGAGCGCCAGGCCATCCTCGCCGCCTCCCTCCTGCGGGGCCATTACGAGCAGGCCATCGACCGGGAATCCGCCTACGAACGTCTCAAGGCCCGGGCAGGGGAGGCAACGGTGGGCACGTCCGCAAAAGACGAACCCGCCCGCGCCCCGGCGCGGCAGCGGGAAACGCCCCTGGAGGCCATGGCGAAAAGCGCCGCCCGGGCCATCGGCAGCGAGCTGGGCAGGCAGGTACTGCGGGGAGTGCTGGGGTCGATCCTGGGAAAACGGCGCTAGCCTACTCGGCCTTCTGTTCCCGCCCCAGGAGCTCCTCCACCGCCAGGCGGGGAGAAACGCCGTCGAACAGGACCGCGCACACCGCCCGGCTGATGGGCATGTCCACCCCGAGGCGCTCGGCGATGCCGAGGACTTCCCGCGCCGTGTGCACCCCTTCGGCCACGTGGCCGAGCTCCCGCAGGATATCGTCGAGGGTCTTGCCCTTGGCCAATAGCAGGCCCACGGTGCGGTTGCGGGAAAGATCGCCGGTACAGGTAAGAATCAGGTCCCCCATGCCGGCGAGCCCCATGAAGGTTTCCATGTGCCCGCCCAGGGCCATGCCGAGCCGGGCCATCTCCGCCAGCCCCCGGGTCACCAGGGCGGCGCGGGCATTGTAGCCGAAGCCCATGCCGTCGGAGATGCCGGCGGCGATGGCCATCACGTTCTTCACCGCGCCGCCGATCTCCACCCCCATCACGTCGCTGCTGGTGTAGATGCGCAGCCGGCCGCCGTGAAGCCGGCGGGCCGTTTCCCGGGCGAAGCCCTCATCGGCGGAAGCCAGGGTCAGGGCCGTGGGCAGGCCCTGGGCCACCTCCTGGGCAAAACTGGGACCGGAAAGCACGCCGCAGGGCACATCCCCCAGCGCCTCGGCCACCACCTGGTGGGGCAGGGCGTTGGTCCCGGATTCGAAGCCCTTGTTGGCCCACACCAGGGGCGTGCGGCAGCCGGTGGCGGCATAGTCCCGCAGCAAGGGGCGCAAGCCGGCGGTGGGCACCACCGACAGCACCAGGTCCGCCTCGCAGAGGGCGGCCTTCAGGTCGGAGTCGAGGCGCAGGGAAGGGGGAAAGGAAAACCCCGGCAGGTAGCGCGGATTGGCCCGTACCGCGTCCATTTCCTCCACCTGGGCGGCGCTGCGGGCCCACAGGGTGACGTCGTGCCGTCCGGCCTGGGACAAGGCCAGGGCCGTGCCCCAGGCGCCGGCGCCGAGAACGGTCAGCTTCATAGGCCCCACACCTGGGAAAACTTCACGAAACCGGACCGCCCGTCGGCGGCCTTGACCTTGGCCCAGCCGGGCGTGGCCTTGGCCTCCGCCACAACTTCCAGGGCCACGTCCTTCTCCGCCCGGAACGCCAGGGGAGCGGTGTCGGCGGGATCCCGGCGCACATCGGCGAGGGCCGCCGTTACCAGCACGGTACGCCGGTTTCCCAGGTCTTTCTTTTCCACCCATGCCAGGGCGCCGGTCACGTCCCGCACCTTGACCCAGTCGCCAAGGGCCACCACCACCTCCACCGGGTAGAGGCGGGAGACCACGAACAGCTTGCGGGCGCTGGCGGCGGGGGCGTCGTAGAACACCGCCGCGGGGGATTCGATGGAGCGGTAATCGAGAGCGAGAGCCGGCAGGGCGAGAAACGCCGCCGCCATGCCGAGGACCGCCCCCGCGCCGCGCTTCATCTTACTGGGGCTGCTGCCCGGCAGCCTGTTCCTGCTGGGCGTAGAGGACCTCGAAGTTCACCGGGCTCAGCATCACCGGCGGGAAACCGGCGCGGGACACCACGTCGGAGATCACTTCGCGGGCGTAGGGGAAGATGATGTTGGGGCAGGTGATGCCCAGCACCGGGCCCAGGTGCTCCTGGGGCACGTTGCGGATGATGAAGATGCCGGCCTGGGCCGCTTCCACCAGGAACATGGTCTTGTCCTGGAGCTTGGCGGTGACGGTGACGGTGATCACGGTTTCGAAAATGCCTTCGTCCACCTGGCGGCTTTCGTTGTGGAGCTGAACGTCCACGGCCGGCGCCTCCCGCTCGAGGAAAATCTGCGGTGCGTTGGGAATCTCCAGGGACAGGTCCTTGGTGTAAATCTTCTCGATGGAGAATACCGGCTGCTGCTCTTGTTGCTGTTCGCTCATGCTGTTTGATCCCTGTAAAAAAAGAAAACCGGCCGGAGCCGGGTGATTCGTCAGCGGCGCTGGCTCAGCCAGCCTCGCAGGCTGGCCGCGTCCATGGCGCCGGCCACCCGGTCCGCTTCCGCGCCGTCGCGGAACAGGATCAGGGTGGGAATGCTGCGGACGCTGTAGCGTTGCGCCAGGGGTTGCTCCTGTTCGGTGTTGACCTTGGCGAAGCGCGCCTGCTGCTTCATCTGGGCCGACACCTGGGCGAACACCGGCGCCATCATCTTGCACGGCCCGCACCAGGAGGCCCAGAAGTCCACCACCACCGGCAGCTCGTTCTTGCCCACGAAGCGGTCGAAATTGCGCTGGGTCAGGTCCAGGGGATGGTCGTTGAGCACCGGCGCCCCGCACTTGCCGCACTTGGGGTTCTCCCCCAGGCGCTCGACGGGAACGCGGTTGATGGCTTCACAGGCGGGGCATACCAGGTGCATGGCCGTCTCGCGGGGTGCTTATTGGGCGAGAAGGGGGTCCAACTTGCCGTCCACGTCCAGGGCCGACAGGTCGTCGAAACCGCCCACGTGGAAATCGTCGATGTAAATCTGCGGCACGGTGCGGCGGCCGGTGCGCTCGATCATCTCGGCTTGCTTGCCGGGATCGAGGTCAATGCGGATTTTGTTGATCTCGGTGACGCCCTTCTTGTTGAGCAGCTTTTCCGCCATGGTGCAGTAGGGGCAGACGGCGGTGCAGTACATGGTAACGTTGGGCATATCAGCGTTTCTCCATCGGCATGTTGGCCTGTTGCCAGGCGATGATCCCACCGGCCAGATTATACACCTGCTCGAAACCGTTCTTGCGCAGCACCTTGCACGCCGACAGGCTGCGCTGGCCGCTGCGGCAGCTGATCACCACCGGCTTGCCCTTGAATTTCTCCAGTTCGTGCAGGCGGGAAGACAGCTGCCCGAGGGGAATGTGCTTGGCGTGGGGAATCTTGCCCTCGGCCACTTCCCGGTCCTCGCGCACGTCCAGCACCATGGCGTCGTGGTGGTTGACCAGCTGGGTGGCCTCCAGGGCCCCCACTTCCTTGATGCCGGCCAGCTTGCGGCTGATGCCCGGCCAGATCAGCATGTACAGCGCCATCAGGGCAACGCCGATGGTCATGAGGTTGTCTTGAATGAATTGCACAGCGACGACTCCGTAAAACGAACGGCGGCAAGTTTAACAGGCCGCCGTGACGCTTCCAACCGTGAAGAGGATCAGCAGGAGGAACAGGAAGCCCCTTCCTTGACCCCCAGCTTCTTCAGCAGCTTGGCCGGCGGGCAGAAGCCGGTGAAGCCGCTCTGGAGCAGATTCAGACCGACGAAGGCGGTGAACCAGAGGAAGTTGGCGTTGACGAAAATCGGGCTGCCCTCCACGCCCAGGCCCAGGGAGAGCAGGACGAAAAAGCCGGCCATGCTGCGGATGATGCGTTCGACGGTCATATTGCCTCCAGATAATTGCGATAAGTGGGTAGATTGGGACGGGGCCCGGCAATTCAAGGGTACTTGCGGTAGTTGGCCGCGTAGTACAGCACCGGGATCACCACCAGGGTGAGCACGGTGGAGACGGAAATGCCGAAGATGAGCGAAATCGCCAGGCCGTTGAAAATCGGGTCGTCCAGGATGAACAGGGCGCCGATCATGGCCGCCAGGCCGGTCAACGCGATGGGCTTGGCCCGGGTGCTGGCGGAACGGATCACCGCCTCCTGGAAGTCCATGCCCTCGGCCACCTGCTGGTTGACGAAATCCACCAGCAGGATGGAGTTGCGCACGATGATGCCGGCCAGGGCGATCATGCCGATCATGGAGGTGGCGGTGAACTGGCTGCCCAAGAGGGCATGGCCGGGCATGACGCCGATGATGGTGAGGGGAATCGGCGCCATGATCACCAGGGGGGTAACGTAGGACTTGAACTGGGCCACCACCAGGAGGTAGATCAGAATCAGGCCGACGGCGTAGGCGATGCCCATGTCGCGGAAGGTTTCGTAGGTCACCTGCCACTCGCCGTCCCACTTCAGGGCGTAGCCGGCGTAGGGGTCATCCGGCTGGCGGATGAAGTAATCGCCCAGCTTGCCGCCCTGCTTCAGCTCCATGCCCTTCACCGCGGAGCGGATGCCGAACATGCCGTAGAGGGGGCTGTCCAGCTTGCCCGCCATGTCCCCCAGCACGAACACCACCGGCAGCAGGTCCTTGTGGTAGATGGTCTTCTCCCGCTCCGCCGTGCGGACCTCCACCAGTTCGGAAAGGGGCACCAGGGTACCGTCCTGGGCGCGGACCGTGAGCTTGAGCAGGTCATCCAGGCTGCTCTGGCGCTCCGGCGACAGCTTGAGGCGCACCGGAATCTCGTACTTGGCGGCGCCGTTGTGCACCGGCGTGACGTCCTCCCCGGCCAGGCCCATTTTCATCACTTCCACCACGTCCCTCTGGGCCACGCCCATCAGGGCCGCCTTGTTCTGCAGCACCCGCAGGACGAACTTGTTGGCGTCCTCCTCCACCGTGTCGTCGACGCCGACGATGTCGGGGGTCTTGGCGAAGGCCGCGCGCACCTGCTTGGCCACCGCCATCTGGCCGTCGTAGTCGGGGCCGTAGACCTCGGCGACGATGGGGGACATCACCGGCGGGCCCGGCGGCACTTCCACCACTTTCACCTTGGCGCCGTACTTGGCGGCGATCTTTTCGATGCCGGGGCGGGCGGCGGAGGCGATTTCGTGGCTCTTGCGGTCGCGCTTGTGCTTGTCCAGCAGGTTGACCTGAATGTCCCCCACCTCGCTGCCGGAGCGCAGGTAGTACTGGCGCACCAGGCCGTTGAAGTTGATGGGCGAGGCGGTGCCCACATAGGCTTCGTAATCGGTGACTTCCGGCACCGTGGCGAGGTACTGGCCGATCTCCCGCATCACCCGCGCCGTCTGCTCCAGGGGCGTGCCCACGGGCATGTCCACCACCACCTGGAACTCCGACTTGTTGTCGAAGGGCAGCATCTTGAGGATGACGACCTTGAGCAGTGCCAGGGACACGGCAAAGACGATCAGCCCCAGGATCACCTTGAGCAGCTTCTTGCGCTTCGGCGCCCCCTGCTCCCGCTTCAGGTAGGGAGTGAGCACATCCTTGAAGAAGCCGTGCAGGGTGCTCTCCGCCGCCACCTCGCTGTGGGAGGGCGCGTCATGCTTGTGGGACAGCAGCTTGAGGGCCATCCAGGGGGTGATGATGAAGGCGATGGCCAGGGAGATGATCATGCCGAAGCTGGCGTTGATGGGAATCGGGCTCATGTAGGGCCCCATCAGGCCGGTGACGAAGGCCATGGGCAGCAGGGCCGCGATCACGGTCAGGGTGGCGAGGATGGTGGGACCGCCCACTTCGTCCACGGCGCCGGGAATGACCTCCTCCAGGGTCTTGCCATGGTCGAGTTCGCGCCGGCGATGGATGTTCTCCACCACCACGATGGCGTCGTCCACCAGGATGCCGATGGAGAAGATGAGGGCGAACAGCGACACCCGGTTGAGGGTGAAGCCCCAGGCCCAGGACGCGAAAAGGGTGGCGGCCAGGGTCAAGAGCACCGCCGCGCCGACGATCAGCGCCTCCCGGCGGCCGAGGGCGAACAGCACCAGCAGCACCACCGAGGCGGTGGCGAAGATCAGCTTGTGGATCAGCTTCATCGCCTTGTCGTTGGCGGTTTCGCCGTAGTTGCGGGTGACCGTGACGCGGACGCCGTCGGGGATCACCGTCCCCTTCAGCTGGGCCACCCGCTGCATCACCCGGTCGGCGATGTCCACCGCGTTCTCCCCGGGCTTCTTGGTAATCGCCAGGGTGACCGCCGGGAACTCCCCTTGCTCCTTGATCGCCTTGTCGTGGGCCGCCGGGCCGATGCCCAGCCACAGGTAGCGTCCCGGCTGATCCGGACCGTCGATCACCTGAGCCACGTCGGTCATGAACACCGGCTTGCCGTCCTGCACCCCCACCACCAGCTGCTTCACGTCCTTGGCCGACGACAGGAAGGCGCCGGTTTCCACCAGCAGCTCCTGGTTGTCCGCCACCAGCTTGCCCGAGGGCTGGGCGGCGTTGGTGAGCTGGAGGGCGTTTTTGATGTCCTGGGCGGAGACGTGGTAGGAAGCCATCTTTTCCGGGTCCATCACCACCCGCACCACCCGGTTGGGCCCGCCGATGGTGTACACCTCCCGGGTGCCCTTGATGCGCTTGAATTCGATTTCCGCCGCGTGGGACACCTGCTCCAGCTCGAAGGCCCCCCGCTGCGGATCGTCGGTCCACAGGGTGAGGGTGACGATGGGCACGTCGTCGATGCCCACCGGCTTGACGATGGGCTCGCCGACGCCGAGATTGGGGGAGACCCAGTCGCGGTGGGACTGGATGGTGTCGTAAAGGCGCACCAGCGCCTGGGTGCGGTCCTCGCCCACCTTGTACTGGACGGTGAGGACCGCCATCCCCGGCTTGGATACCGAATAGACGTGGTCGATACCCGAAATCATCGACAGCACCTGCTCCGCCGGGGTGGCCACCAGGGTTTCCACGTCCTTGGCCGACGCCCCGGAGAAGGGGATGAAAACGTTGGCCATGGTGACGTTGATCTGGGGCTCCTCCTCCCGGGGCGTGACGGCGATGGCGAACAGGCCCATCAGGGCCGCCACCAGGGCGATCAGGGGGGTGATCTGGGACGTGAGGAAAGACTTGGCGATGCGGCCGGAAATGCCCATGTCAGCTCCCGGCCGTCACTCGGCTTGCTGCTTGAGGTAGATGGCCGCCTTCACCGGGTCCAGGGCCACCGTCTCGCCGGAATTGATGCCGGCCAGCACCTCCACGTCGCCGTTGATCTGGGTTTCGCCGAGGCGCACCTGGCGCAGGGATGCCTTGCCCTTGCCATCCACCACGTACACCCCGGTCACCTCGCTGCGGCGCACCACGGCGGCCTGGGGCACCAGAAGCTTCTTCGCCTTGCCGGTGGTGAAATAAGCCCGGGCGAACATGCCGGGATAAACGCCGCGCAGGTCCTCGGGCAGGTTGAGGCGCACCCGGGTGGTGTGGGTGCGGGCGTCCGCCACCGGCAGCACGGTCACCGACGTGGCCTGGACCCATTTATGCTGGGCGGGGAACTCCACCGACGCGCGGGGGGCGTTGCGGACCTCGTCGATCTTGTACTGGGGCACGCTGGCCACGACGCGCAGGTCCTTGGGGTCGAAACCGGTCATCAGGGGCTTGCCCGGCGCCGCCATCTCGCCCACCTCGATCTGGCGGGCGGCCACGACGCCGCTGTAGGGCGCGACGATGGTGGCGTAGCCCTTGGTGGTCGCCGCCACGCCGGCCCCCGCCCCCGCCGCCGCTGCAGCCGCCTGGGCCGCCTTGTACTGGGCGAGAGCGCTGTCCAGGGCCGCCTGGCTGACGAATTTGCGCTCGAACAGTTGCCGGCTGCGCTCGTAGTTGGCCTTGGCATTGACCAGGGTCGCCTGGGCCTGGGCCGCCTGGGCCTGGCTGCCGGCATAGGCCTGGGCCACCTCCCTTTCGTCGATGCGGGCGATGACGTCGCCCTTCTTGACGTAATCGCCGACATCGAACAGCACCTCCACCACCCGCCCGGAAATCTGGGCCGACACGGTGGACTGCTTGACCGCCTCCACATAGGCCTCGGCGGCATAGGTCTGATCCACGTCCCGGTACTGGACCTTGGCCGTGGCGAAAGGCAGCGCCGCCTGGGCGGCGGCGGCAACGGACATCAGCACGGCCAGCACTATTCCTCGAGTCATCCCGCTAACTCCCGAAAATCAATGTATATTAGGATAACCTAATATACATTCTTGAGCAATACGTTAAGGAATAAGAATTCCGGCCACGGCGCGGCAGCCATGGCCGGAAAAATATCCGCTTCTGTCAACGAGGGGACGGGAACTCGCCGCTTACTTGGCGAAACCGCAGAACACGTCCCGCATCATGCTGATCAGCTTCAGCGTGCGCGGGTCGCCGACACGGTAATACACTCGGTTCGCGTCCTTGCGGGTGCGCAGCACCCCCTTGTCCCGCAGTATAGCCAAGTGCTGGGAAATATTGCTTTGGGTGGTGCCCACGCTTTCGACGATGTCCTGGACGCTGATCTCCCTGTCGCCCAGAACGCAGAGAATCTTGAGGCGCAAGGGATGGGACATGGCCTTCATGGCCCGCGAGGCCTGCTCGATGTGATCGTCCCGGTCTATCAGCTCTACTTCTTCCAAATCCATGTCATCGCCAGCCATACTTACCCCTTGGAAAACCGCGCATGTCTATTCTTGCCAAAGACTTATTCTAAAAATTCACAAAAGTCTCGGTGCGCAGCATATTAAAACGTAATAAAATAATACTATAAGCGACTACAGAAACAAGCGTTTGAAAGGTGTACGGGCTTCCCCAGAGGGTGGAAGTGCCGCATAATGTATAACAAATGAACGTCACTCCAGTCCTGTTGATCATCCTGGACGGCTTCGGTTACCGTCCCGACGGCGAAGACAACGCCATCCTGAAGGCCCGCAAACCCAATTGGGACCGCCTTTGGAACACCTACCCCCATACCACCATCCAAACCTCCGAAGCCGCCGTGGGCCTGCCGTCCGGCCAGATGGGCAACTCCGAAGTGGGGCACCTCAACATCGGCGCCGGCAGGGTAGTGTATCAGGACCTGACCCGCATCAACCTCGCCATCGAACACGGCGATTTCGAACACAACCTGGCCTTGGCGCGCGCCGTCAACGCCGCCAAGGAAAAGAATTCGGCCCTGCACATTTTCGGTCTTCTGTCCGATGGCGGCGTGCACAGCCTGGATAGCCACATCTACGCCATGGTGGCCATGGCCGCCCACGCCGGGCTGAAGCGGGTCTATCTCCACGCCTTTCTCGATGGCCGCGACACGCCGCCCCGGTCCGCCGAAGCCTATCTCCGCAAGACCGAGGAAAAGTGCGCCGAACTGGGCGTGGGCAAAATTGCCTCCCTCTGCGGCCGCTATTACGTCATGGACCGGGACAAGCGGTGGGACCGGGTGAAACAGGCCTACGACGCCATGACCCTGGGCCAGGCCGAATTCGCCGCCCCCTCCGCCCTCGAAGGCCTGCGGCAGGCTTACGAACGGGGGGAGAACGACGAGTTCGTCAAGCCGACCCTGATCGCCGGTCCCGGCGAGGAGCCGGTACGCATCCGCGACGACGACGTGGTGGTGTTCATGAACTTCCGCGCCGACCGGGCCCGGGAAATCACCCGCGCCTTCATCGAGCCCAACTTCACCGGCTTCACCCGCCAGGCGTCGCCAAAGCTGGCGGACTTCATCACCCTTACCAGCTACAGCGACGACTTCAACGTCCCCACCGCCTTCCCGCCGGAGCGCATCCGCAACGGCTTCGGCGAGTACCTGTCCAAGCAGGGCCTGCATCAGCTGCGCATCGCCGAAACCGAGAAGTACGCCCACGTCACCTTCTTCTTCAACGGCGGCGAGGAAACCCCGGTCCAGGGCGAGGACCGCATCCTGGTCCAGTCGCCCCACGTGGCCACCTACGACCTCAAGCCGGAAATGAGCGCCTACGAGGTCACGGATAAGCTGGTGGAGGCCATCAAGAGCCGGAAATACGACGCCATTGTGTGCAACTACGCCAACGGCGACATGGTAGGCCATACCGGCGTCATGGAAGCCGCCGTCAAGGCGGTGGAAGTCCTGGACGAATGCGTGGGCCGCGTGGTGGCGGCGATGCAGGAGATCGGCGGCGAAGTGCTGATCACCGCCGACCACGGCAACGCCGAGAAGATGTACGACGAGGCCAGCCACGACGCCCACACCGCCCACACCATGTACCCGGTTCCCTTCCTCTACATCGGCCGTCCCGCCAAGCTTGCCCCGCCGGGCAGCGGCGCCCTGGAGGATGTCGCTCCCACCCTGCTGAAGATGATGGGACTCAAGCAACCGCCGGAAATGACCGGCGAGCCGCTGATCGAATTCGAATAGCCATGAACCGGCTCCTGGGCTACGGTCTGCTGATGCTGCTGGCCGCGCCCTGCCTGGCGGCCACCAGCCCGAAATCCGAACTGAAGGACGTCCGGGAACGCATCGGCGCCCTGAAGAAGGAAATGAAATCCACCCAGGCCTCCCACAAGGAGGCGGCGGACGCCCTGCGCCAAAGCGAACAGGCCATCAGCAACACCAACCGCAAGCTGCGCGACCTGGACCGCCAGGAAGGGGACATCCAGCAGCGTCTCGACCAGCTCCGCCAGCAATCCGGAAAAACCCGCAGCGCCATCGGCCAGCAAAAGGACATGCTGGCCAGGCTGCTGCGCCAGCAGTACGCCAGCGGCGGCCAGCAGGACGCCTTCAAAATCCTCCTCAACCAGCAGGACCCCAACCAGGCCCTGCGCAACCTGCGCTACTACGCTTATCTCTACCGCGCCCAGGCCGAACTGCTGACGAAAATGCGCCGCAACCTGGACACCCTGGAAACGGTCACCGCGTCCACCCAGGCGAAGCAGGACGAACTGGCCCAGGTCAAGGCCGAGCAAACCAAACAGAAGCAGGTTCTCCTCGACAGCAAGAAGGAGCGCGCCGCGGTCCTGTCCAAGCTGTCGCAGCAGATCGACAGCCAGCGCAAGGAAATCAGCCGCCTGCAACAGGACGAACAGCGCCTGACCCAATTGATGGAGCGCCTGGAACGCCAGAGCCGGGCCGCGGTCAAATCCCGCAGGTCCGCTCTCCAGCCCCGTTCCCCCGGCCGTTCGGCGCCAGAGGTGAAACTGGCCGAACCGGACACCAGCGGCAGCGCCTTCCAGCAATACAAGGGCCGCCTCCCATTCCCGGTAAAGGGCGAACTGGCGGGCCGCTTCGGCTCGCCGCGGGAGGACACCGGCATCCCCTGGAAGGGTCTCTTCATCCGGGCGAAGGAAGGAACGCCGGTGAAGGCGGTGGCCGCGGGCAGGGTGGTGTTCGCCGATTGGATGCGGGGCTTCGGCAACCTGATCATCGTCGATCACGGCTCCGGCTTCATGAGCCTCTACGCCAACGCCGAATCCCTCTACAAGCAGGAGGGAGAAAACGTGAAAATGGGTGAAAATATTGCTTCCGTCGGGAACAGCGGCGGCATCCCCCAAACAGGGTTATACTTTGAGCTTCGTTACCAGAGCAAACCGGTCAACCCCTCCAGTTGGCTGAGCCGGGGCTAGGGAACGTCCATTACATCAGGAACTACCGGAGCAAACAGAAACATGGGTGGCAAATTCAAACAGTTTGGCCTCATCGCCTTCGGTGCCGTGATCGGCATCATGCTGAGCCTCAATCTCTCCGCCGTGGCCGACAAGGCGGCGCCCGGCCCCCTGCCGGTGGACGACCTGCGCACCTTCGCCGAAGTGTTCGGCAAGATCAAGAGCGATTACGTCGAACCCATCGACGACAAGAAGCTCATCACCGAGGCCATCAACGGCATGCTCTCGGGCCTCGACCCCCACTCCGCCTATCTGGACGCGGACGCTTTCAAGGAGCTGCGCGTCGGCACCCAGGGCGAGTTCGGCGGCCTCGGCATCGAAGTGGGGATGGAGGACGGCTTCGTCAAGGTGGTCTCCCCCATCGAGGACACTCCCGCCTACCACGCCGGCCTCAAGAGCGGCGACCTGATCATCAAGCTGGACGACACCCCCGTGAAGGGCCTGACCCTCAACGACGCGGTCAAGCGCATGCGCGGCAAACCGGGCACCCCCATCACCCTCACCGTCCTGCGCAAGGGCGAGAGCAAGCCCCTGGTGGTCACCCTGACCCGCGCCGTGATCAAGATCCAGAGCGTGAAATCCAAGCTGGTGGAACCCGGCTACGGCTACGTCCGCATCACCCAGTTCCAGGAGCATACCGGCGAGAACCTGGCCACCGCCCTGGAAAATCTCTACAAGGATAACAAGGCCCCCCTCAAGGGCCTGGTGCTCGACCTGCGCAACGACCCCGGCGGCCTGCTCAACGGCGCGGTGGCGGTCTCCGCCGCCTTCCTCAAGCCCGGCCAGCTGGTGGTCTACACCGAAGGCCGCGCCGAGGATGCCCAGATGCGCCTCTCCGCCAGCAAGGAGTACTACCTCCACGGCCCCCGCGACGTGGACTACATCAAGCAGCTGCCCGAGAGCGTGAAGACCGTTCCCCTGGTGGTGCTGGTCAACGGCGGCACCGCCTCCGCCTCGGAGATCGTCTCCGGCGCCCTGCAGGACCACAAGCGGGCCATCGTCATGGGCACCCAGACCTTCGGCAAGGGCTCGGTGCAAACCGTCCTGCCCCTGGGCAATGGCACCGCCATCAAGCTCACCACGGCGCGCTACTTCACCCCCAACGGCCGCTCCATCCAGGCCAAGGGCATCACCCCCGACATCGTGGTGGAAGACGCCACCGTCAACGGCGTGGACGACGGCCCCGGCATCCGCGAAGCCGACCTGGAGCGCCACCTAGGCAACGGCAAGGACGACGGCGCCGACAAGGCGCCCAAGTCCGAAGGCAAGGCCGACAAGGCCAAGGACAAGCGCGGCAAGGTGGACGGCAAGCCGGAGCTGGCCTCCAAGAGCGACTACCAGCTCAACCAAGCCCTCAACCTGCTGAAGGGCCTGCAGATCATGCAATCGCAAAAATAAGCCCTGCCGCGCTCCTGCCACGGCCGCCCTTGGGCGGCCGTTTTCATTCCGTCTTCCGGCGCCCGGCAAATCCAAGTAAGCTAAGGCCATGGACGACAACCAACTGCTGCGCTACAGCCGCCATATTCTTCTGCCCCAGATCGGCATCGAAGGCCAGGAGAAACTGCTGGCCGCCCACGCCCTGGTGATCGGCGCCGGCGGTCTGGGTTCGCCGGTCTCCCTCTACCTCGCTTCGGCCGGGGTCGGCACCGTGACCGTGTGCGACGACGACAGCGTGGACCTCACCAACCTCCAGCGGCAGATCGCCCACACCACCCATTCCCTGGGCGCCAACAAGGCCCTCTCCGCGGAACGGGCCATGGCCGCCATCAACCCGGAAATCCGCGTCGCCGCCCTGACGCGGCGCCTGGAAGGCGCCGAACTGGAGCACCAGGTGAGCCAAGCCGACATCGTCCTCGATGCCAGCGACAACTTCGCCACCCGCCACGCCGTCAACCGCGCCTGCGTCAAACACCGGAAGCCCCTGGTATCCGGCGCCGCGGTGCGCTTCGACGGCCAGGTGACGGTGTTCGACCTGCGCCGCCCCGACAGCCCCTGCTACCACTGCCTGTTCCCGGAGCAGGCGGAGCACGAGGAGGAGCGCTGCGCCACCCTGGGCGTGTTCGCCCCCCTGGTGGGCATCATCGGCTCGGTGCAGGCGGCGGAGGCCCTGAAGCTGCTGGCGGGGGCGGGGGAAAGCCTGGCCGGACGCCTTCTCCTCCTCGACGGCTTGCGCATGGAATGGCGCGCCATCAAACTGGCCAGGGATCCCGCCTGCCCGGTGTGCGGGAGCTAGTCTCCGCCATGCCCCGGCATCCGCCCACGCCGGTCGAAATCGCCGCCGAGCTGCTGGGCAACCTTCCCGCCTCCCAACGGGCATCCGCCCTGGAAACCCTGAAGGGGCACGACCCGAAGCTGGCCCAGCGGGTGGAGGAAAGCCTCCTCACCTTCGACAAGCTGGCCGCCCTGGACGCCCCTTCCTGGCAAAGACTGCTGCGGGAAGTCCCCCTGGAGGAACTGGCGACGGCGCTGAATAGCGCGCCCCCGCCGCTGCGGGAGAAGGTTTGGGGCAACCTGTCCCGCCGGGTGGCGGAACAACTGCGGGAAGACATGGAAAGCCGCGGCGCGACGGCCCAGGCGGTGGACACCGCCCAGCGGCATATCCTCAAACTGGCGCGGCGCCTGGCCGCCGAAGGGGAAATCGCCCTTGGCGGCGGCGCCGACGAGTGGGTGGAATAGTCAGCCCAGCAACGCCTTGCGCTGGGCCTCCCAGAACTCCAGGGGATCGCGCTTGAAGCCGCTCTTGGCGAACTGGTGCCAGCGGCCGGTGACGAAGCACACCAGGGCGTTGGCCTGGGCCGCCGCGTCCACCCCGGCGGGGATTTCGTTCTGGCTGGCGGCGAAACGCAGAGCCTGCTTCAGGGTCGCCTCCAGGCGGTCGTGGAGCTGGTTGATGCGGGCCTGGAGCCGGTCGTCCTCGTTCACCAAGGCATCGCCGATCAGGACCCGGCTCATGCCGGGGTTTTTCTTGGCGAACCCCAGGAGCAGGGAAAGAATGGCGTCGGCCTGCTGGAGGCCGCTCTTCTCCTCGGCGGTAATCTTGTTGATGAGGCCGAACAGGGTCTGCTCGATGAACTCGATCAGCCCTTCGAACATCTGGGCCTTGCTGGCGAAGTGACGGTAGAGGGCCGCCTCGGACACATCCAGCTTCGCCGCCAGGGCGGCAGTGGTGATCTTCTCCCCCTTGGGGTTCTGCAGCATTTCCGCCAGCACTTGCAGGATTTGCAGCTTGCGTTCGCCGGGTTTGGCAGCCATTTTTTTCTCTCCTCCTAGCAAAATTTCTTCGTCAATCGGGGCAATTCCAGCACCGAGCGCACGTTCACGTCCACGTAGGCGGGCCGCTTGAGGGCGGGGGTGACCCATACCGTTTTCATTCCCAGGCGCTTGGCGGTACGCAGGTTGCCCACGGAATCCTCCACCATCACCGCCCGCTTGGGATTGAGCTTGAGCTTGCGGAACAGGCGGAAATAGCCCTTGGCGTAAGGCTTGGGCCAGTAGCCGGTGTGCTCGACGCTGAACACGCCGTCGAACAGGTCGGCGATGCCCAGGATATCCAGCACCGCCCGGGTGTAGTGAGTGGGCGCGTTGGAAAACACCACCTTGCGCCCGGGCAGGCGCTTCAGGGCCGCCCGCAGGCCCCGCTCCTTCACCACCATCCCCGGCAGGTCGTGGAACTGGTGGGTCTCCCACAAAAAGTGGTCCGGATCGGTGCCGTGGTGGCGCATGAGGCCGAGCAGGGTGGCGCCGTAGCGGTGCCAATAGCGCTCCCGCAGTTCGTTCGCCCCGGCCTCGTCCAGCGTGAGATGGCGCATGAGGTATTCCGTCATGCTCTGGTTGATGTGGGGAAAGATGTGGGGAAAGGCGTTGTGCAGGGTGTTGTCCAGGTCGAACACCCAGGCGCGCCCGCCCCGCCGTTCGCGCATCTCAGGCATTGGCCTTGATCAGGGTGCCCACGCCCTCGTCGGTGAGGATTTCCAGCAGCAGGGCGTGTTCCACCCGGCCGTCGATGATGTGGCTGGACTTGACGCCGTTCTTCACCGCTTCCAGGGCGGTGGAAATCTTCGGGATCATGCCGCCGGAAATGGTGCCATTATCGATCAGCTCGTCCACCTTCTTGGCCGTCAGGCCGGTGAGCAGCTTGCCCTCCTTGTCCAGCACGCCGGCGGTGTTGGTGAGGAGAATCAGCTTTTCCGCCCGCAGGGTTTCCGCCAGCTTGCCCGCCACCAGGTCGGCATTGATGTTGTAGGCCTCGCCCTCGTCGCCGACGCCGATGGGCGCCACCACGGGGATGAAATCACGGGTTTCGAGGAAAGACACCAGTTCCGGGTCGATGCCCACCACCTCGCCCACCTGGCCGATGTCGATGAACTCGTCTTCCTTTTCCTTGTTCTTCACCTTCAGCTTGCGGGCGCGGATGAACTCGCCGTCCTTGCCGGTGAGGCCCACGGCCTTGCCGCCGTGGTGATTGATGAGGCTGACGATTTCCTTGTTCACCAAGCCCCCCAGCACCATTTCCACGATGTCCATGGTTTCCCGGTCGGTGACGCGCATGCCCTGAATGAACGCCCCTTCCTTGCCCACCCGCTTCAGCAGGTCGTTGATCTGGGGGCCGCCGCCGTGAACGATCACCGGGTTGAGGCCCACCAGCTTGAGCAGCACCACGTCCTTGGCGAAACCGTGCTTGAGATGCTCCTCGGTCATGGCGTTGCCGCCGTACTTGATGACCACGGTCTTGTCCTGGAAACGGCGGATATAGGGCAGGGCCTCGGACAGAATCTGGGCTTTTTCCTTGGCGGTGGAAGGAGACAGCGGCATGGCGGATCCTTTTCTTGGTTGCGCGGATTGGCGGCTATTTTAATCGAAGTGAGCACAAACAAAAAAGCCGGCGGACGCCGGCTTTTTCACCTTTTCGGCGCTTACTTGATTTCCAGCTTCTTCGACGCCGCCGCGGTTTTCTTCGGCAGGGTCAGCTCCAGCACGCCGTTGTCGTACTTGGCCGCCGCCGCGCCGTCGTCGATGTCGGAACCGAGGGTGAAGCTGCGGGCCACCTTGCCGTAGTAGCGCTCGGAGCGGAGCAGCTTATCGCCCTCCTTCTCCTCTTTCTCCTTCTTCACCTCGGCGCTGATGGACACCTGGTTGCCGTCGATGGTGACGTGGATGTCCTCCTTCTTCACGCCGGGAATCTCGGCGTGGACGGTATAGGCCTTGTCGTTCTCCTTCACGTCCATCTTGATCTGCACCTGGGGAACGCCCTCCATCCGCACCGGACGGAAAAAGCCGCGGAACAGGTCGTCCAGGGGCTCGATGCCGAAATCGAAGGGGTCATAACGGGTGATGTTAGCCATGATGCTCTCCTTTCAAATCAGACGGGATGTAAAAGGTCATGTCCCGGGCGGCCAAGCCGCCCGTCTAGTATCAATATAGAGCCGCCCGTCATAACTTCAAGCCCCCGGTCCGGCCAGCTTGCCGGCTCTGGTATCATGCCGCCATGCTTTCCATCACCCATCTTGCCTATCACGTCGGCGGCAAGCCCCTGCTGACCGACGTCAACCTGCAAATCTTCGCCGGCCAGCGCATCGGCCTGGTGGGCCGCAACGGCTGCGGCAAATCCACCCTGTTCCGCCTCATTCGCGGTGAACTGAAGCCCGACGGCGGCGACATCGCCCTTCAGGCGGGCAAGACCCTGGCCTTCGTGGAACAGGAAATCCTCAACGCCGAGCGCCCCGCCATCGAGTTCGTCCTCGACGGCGACAGCGAACTGCGCCGGCTGGAACAGGAACTGGCGCGGGACGACCACGATGCCGCCTGGTTCGAGGCACAGCACCGCTATGAGGCCATCGACGGCTACTCCGCCTCTGCCCGGGCCGCCCAACTCCTGGACGGCCTGGGTTTTTCCAGCGCCGAACTGGAGCGGCCGGTATCGAGCTTCTCCGGCGGCTGGCGCATGCGCCTGAACCTGGCTCGGGCCCTGATGAAGCGGGCCGACCTGCTGCTCCTGGACGAACCCACCAACCATTTGGACCTGGAAGCCATCCTGTGGCTGGAAGCCTACCTGGCCAGGTATCCCGGCGCCATTCTGCTGGTGTCCCACGACCGGGAGTTCCTCAACGCCGTGGTGAACCGCATCGCCCACGTCCACGACGGCGTCATCGACGTCTACAGCGGCGACTACGACGCCTTCGAGGCCGCCCGCGCCGAGCGCCTCGCCCAGCAGGACGCCGCCTACCGCCAGCAGCAGGAAAAGATCGCCCACCTGGAGGATTTCGTGCGCCGCTTCCGGGCCAAGGCCACCAAGGCCAAGCAGGCCCAGAGCCGCCTCAAGGCCCTGGAACGGCTGGAGCGCATCGCCCCGGCCCACGCCGAGGCGGGCCACTTCGCCATGACCCTCGAGGCCCCGGAACGGGGACCGGACGTACTGATCCAGGCCGAGAAACTGGCCTTCGCCTACGGCGGCAAGGCCATCCTCGCCAACGTCGCGTTCACCCTGCGCCAGGGCGGCCGCGTCGCCCTCCTGGGCCCCAACGGCGCCGGCAAGTCCACCTTCGTCAAGCTCCTGGCGGGGGAACTGGCCCCCACCGCCGGCCGGCTGGAAACCGCTCCCGACATCCGCATCGGCTACTTCGCCCAGCACCAGCTGGAGCGCCTCGACGCCGGGGCCACCCCCCTGGAGCACATGGAGCGGCTGGCCCCGGACGCTCCCACCCTGGAACTGCGCAGTTTCCTCGGCCGCTTCGGCTTGGCGGGGGACGAGGAGCAGCGCCCCGTGGCCACCTTCTCCGGCGGCGAGAAAAGCCGCCTGGCCCTGGCCCTGCTGGCCTGGCAGAAACCCCATCTGCTGCTCCTGGACGAGCCCACCAACCACCTGGACCTGGACATGCGCGACGCCCTCACCCTGGCCCTGGAGGACTACACCGGCGCCATGGTGCTGGTGTCCCACGACAGGGCCCTGATCCGCGCCACCGCCGACGAGCTGTGGCTGGTGGCGGACGGCGCCGCCGCGCCCTTCGACGGCGACCTGGAGGGCTACAAGGCCTGGCTCGACGCCCGCCGCGCCGCGGCCGCGCCGCCGAAACCGGCGGAATCCAGGCCCAAAAACGAGCAACAGGCGCGGCCGAAAAAGAAGGCGTTGCTGTCGAAGCAGGAAAAACTGGAAAAGGAACTGGCCCAGGCCCAGGAACGTCTCGCCGCCCTCAATCAGCAGCTGGCCGACCCCGTCTTTTACGCCGACCCCACCCACCCGCGCATCCGGGAGGCCAATGCCGAACGGGAGGCATTGGAAGAAAAAGTGGCGGAAATGGAAGAGGCCTGGCTGGAGCTGGAAAGCGCCCTGGAGAACGCCGTCTAACCGGCGCCGGCCAGTGGCAGCGCGAGCGTGAAAACGGCGCCGCCTTCGGCGTTGCGGGCCTCGACGCTTCCTCCCATATGCTCCATGAGCATGCGGGACATGTACAGGCCGATGCCGGTCCCCTTGTCCTTGGTGGTGAAATAGGGGTCGAAAATCTTCGGCAGGATGTCCTCGGGAATGCCGCCGCCGTTGTCGATGATCCTGATTGTCCCCTTATCCCCTTCCCGCCCCGCGGCGATGCGGATTTTCCCGGCGGGAACGCGGCGCTCG